>CAZEZH010000080.1:0-15639 GCA_964516305.1 uncultured Halochromatium sp.
ATCCGCTCGATGCGCGACCATCTGCGCGCCGATATCGGCGAGATCGTCGTTGACGACGCCAAGGTGTTCGAGAAGGCAGAGGCCTTCATGCGGCAGGTGATGCCGCAAAACCTGAAGAAACTGCGGCTCTATCTGGACGAGGTGCCGCTGTTTACCCGCTATCAGATCGAGAGCCAGATCGAATCGGTCTTCCAGCGCGAAGTGCGATTGCCCTCGGGAGGCTCTTTGGTACTCGATCAGGGCGAGGCACTGACCTCGGTCGATATCAACTCCGCGCGTGCCACCAAAGGCGCTGATATCGAGGAGACGGCGCTTAACACCAACCTGGAGGCGGCCGACGAGATCGCCCGTCAACTGCGCCTGCGTGATCTTGGTGGGCTGTTCGTGATCGATTTCATCGACATGACGCCCGCGAAGAACCAGCGCGAGGTCGAGAACCGGCTACGCGACGCCCTTAAACACGATCGCGCCCGGGTTCAGGTTGCGCGCATCTCGCGCTTTGGACTGCTGGAGATGTCGCGGCAGCGCTTGCGCCCATCGCTGGGTGAATCGAGCCAGCTGGTCTGCCCGCGCTGCAAGGGCCAGGGCACCATCCGCGGCGTCGAGTCCCTTGCCCTCTCGGTGCTGAGGATCGTCGAAGAAGAGGCGATGAAGGACCGTACGGCGCGCATCATCGCGCAACTGCCGGTTGAGGTTGCCACCTTCCTGTTGAATGAAAAGCGCCGCCAGATCCTGCAGATCGAGGAGCGCCAGAAGGTCGACGTGGTGCTGATTCCGAATCGGCACATGGACACCCCTGACTACGAAATCGAACGCATCCGCGCCCAGGATGCCGAACGCCTCGCCGATAACGAGTTGAGCTACGATCTAGCTGGACAGCCGCAGCGCGCCGAGCCGGCCTTCGCACGGCCCCACATCATCCCGCGCCCGGAAGAGCCCGCGGTCAAGGCCTTGGCCCCGTCAATGCCCGCACCGCAGCGCAGTGATGATCCGCTCGAGGACGAGCCATCGGTGGAGAGCACGGCCGACAGTGCCAGCGAGCAAGGCCGGCGCACCGAGAGTGTGCTCAAGCGGATCTGGACGACGCTCTTCGCACTGCCAACTGATCAGCAAGGCGATTCGTCGTTAGCGGGGACACCCGAGGCTGGAAGATCGGAAGGCTCAACGGGCACTGGTCCACGAGCCGAACGATCAAGCGCCTCGGACGCCCGAGGCACAAGAACTGACCGCGGGCGTAATGGCCAAGGCAGTCGCGCCCAGCGTGGCGAGCGACGGCCGCGCCATTCGAATGGCACTGACAAAGACAAGGATCGCGGCAGCGCAAGCGAGCCCACAACGGGCACGAGAAGCGCGCGTTCGGAGGCCGATCGCAGCGCGCAACGCCCGCAGGATGATCAACGCCAAAGCAACGCGAATAGTAACGCTAACGACGCTGAACAAGGTGCCAGCCAAGGCAACGAACAGAGTTCAAGCCAGTCACGACGCAGCAACTCGCGCCGTGGCTCGCGGGGTGGGCGTGGCCGACGTGGCCAGCAGACTGGCGGCGATACCCCGAGCAGTCCATCCAGTGAGGCGATGAGTCCTAACACCGGCGCTGCTGAGCCGCAGTCGTCGTCCACCAAGGCGAAGGCATCGGCACCGAAGGCTTCTTCATCGAGGGCGCTGGTGGCGAGCGAGTCAAGCCAAAGCCAAAGTCCGAGCCAGAACCCGGACGCAGCGAACAACAAGAAACACCAAGACCCCCAGAGCGGATCGACCCCAGCCGATGCTTCGAGCGCGGCCTCGGTTGGACAAGGCGCTGGGGCGAATGCTGAGGGCGCTGGCAAGGAGTCAGGAGCCGACAATGGCGAGTCCAAGCCCTCGAGTCGATCGCGATCAGGTCGACGTCGACGCGGTGGACGAGGCCGGCGGCGAAGCGAGAGTGCAGCGGCTAACGGGAACGAGCAACAAGAAGATCAGCAACAAGGAGACCAGATGCCGGCGGCAAACGGCAGCGAGGCGTCGTCCGCCGCGCCCGAGCAGAGCACAACGCCTAGGGGCCGGCGCCCCATCGCTGCTGGCAAAGCGGCTGATAGCAATGCGAGTGGCGCACAGCGGCATGATGGCGAGCTAGCCGAGCAATCGGCCCCAGCAGCGTCCAGTCAGAGCGATGACTCTTCGAAGACGCCTACTGCCGTTGCCCATTCCAGTTCCGCACCCGCGGCAAAGAGCGCAGATCGAAACGCCCTAAGCGAGGTCGCGACGCCCGCTGCGGAGAAAACCGTCGCAGCGCCCCCGCAATCCGCTCCGCCAGCCGCAAAGTCAGACCAGCCACCGCCGGCGTTGGCGCCGACCACGCAGCCTGATCATGCTCATGCGGACACTCAGGCTGAATCCAGACCTGCCACGGAGACTGAGCCCAAAACCGCCAAGCCCAACAAGCCGGAGGTTAGCGCCAGCGCTGCCAGCCCCGCTGATACCCAGGATCAGCCGCAAAGCAAGCCACCCTCAACTGTGGAAGCCCCAGCAGTTCCGCCGGCCTCAGCCACGCCAGCCAAGACGGATCGTAGCGCTGAGTCGGCGCCGCCGAGCGGGGTTGCGGGTCAGCAGTCGAATCCAGCCGGTCAGTGAGCGTGGCGATGCGCTCCGGGGAAGGCGGATCGGGGTCATTTCGATTTTGTCGTCGCCTAGGTTAAGATGCCTGGCTGCTGCAAGTCTGGTGAGATCGGCTTTCAGGAAATCAGGCCGGACGCCGAGCCTGCCTTAGCCCCGCTCCACATCCAACGCCGAGGCCGATCCCGCCTGTCATGTTTGAGTTCTTCCTGATCTCGACCAAGCGATTCGTCGTTCTTGCTGGGTCAAGCCTCACGCGCTCGCCCGATGGTCAGGCTCGGCTTGGCTGGCGTCGTGTGCTGGTCATGCTCGGCTTCCTGCCGGTGTTCGCGCTTGGTCAGGGGCTCCATTGGCTCGGCTTTCTGCTCGATGATCTGTTCTTCCGCGGCTGGCGCCGGGTTTCTATCGAGGCGCCGATCTTCGTGCTCGGGGTGCCGCGCAGCGGCACAACGCGGCTGCATCAGGTGTTGGCGCAGGATCAGCAATTCACCACCTTCCGCACTTGGGAGTGTCTGTTCGCTCCATCGGTGACCCAGCGTCTCTTCTTCCTCGGACTCGGGCGCCTAGACCGTGCCATTGGTGGCCCATTCACAGGCCTGTTGCGCAAGATCGAGCGGCAGGTCTTCGCTGGGCTCGACGATGTCCACCCAATGGGATTGACGACGCCGGAAGAGGACTACTTTGCGCTGATGCCGGTCCTCTCCTGCTTCATCCTGGCGCTGCCCTTCCCTAACTTCGAGCACATCTGGCGCGTTGGGCGATTCGATGCTGACCTCAATCCAACAGAGCGCGAACGCTTGCTCGATTTCTATGAATCCTGTCTCAAACGCCATCTTTACGTGCATGGTGCGGAGAGACGCCTGCTGTCGAAGAACGCTGCGTTTGCGCCCTTAGCGCAGAGTCTCGCGCAGCGCTTTGCCGATGCCCGTTTCATTGTCAGCCTGCGTGATCCGCTCGAGACGGTGCCGTCTCAGCTCAGCTCGATCGGCTCTGGCCTCGCCTTCTTTGGTGTGCCCGCGGACAGCGAGCCGGTGCGTCAGCGGCTGACCGCGCAACTGGCGTTCTACTACGAGAATCTGGATCGGCTGCGCGAGCAGATCCCAGCCTCCCGGCATGCTGCACTGGGCATGAACGACCTGCGCGGCGGCCTTGGCAGTACCCTCAGAGCGGTCTATGAACGCTTCGGGCTGCCGCTATCACCGGACTTTGAGCAGGTGCTCGAGCGCGAAGACAGCCGGGCCCGGCGCTACAAGAGTAGCCACCACTACAGCCTGGAACAGTTTGGTCTGACCTCGGCAACGGTCTTGGCACGATTCGCCGCTGCCTATCGTCATCCGGTGCTTGCCTCGGCGGCAAGCGCTCAACAAGCTGTGCTGGAGGCTCGACCAGCGTCATGCTGAGTTCCTCGCAGCCTCCGGAGCTGTCAACATTGGCCATCGAGCCAGGCCAACAGCCCACCGCCGATGCGCGTGGGTTGCGGGTAGCGATCCTCTCCGACGCAGCGCCGGAGCGCAACGGCGTCGGCACCTACTATCGAGATCTGGCCGAGCACTTGAAGGCCGCCGGCGCCAAGGTCTTATTGATCTCCCCGCGCTACCGAGCAGGTCGCTGGCATGGTGGTCTGGCCATGCCAATGCCGGGCGATCCAACCCAGCGCTTCCTGATTCCGCACCCAAAGCTCATCGCTCGGCGACTCAAGCGCCTCAACCCCAACGCGATCGTCATCCCAACACCTGGACCCTACGCGATTCTCGGCTTACTGCTTGCGCGCCGCTACCAAGCGCGGATGGTCGTTGGCTTCCATACCCATTTCGAGCGCCTCGCTGAACTGAACGATCACTGGCGCCTCTTCGGCCTCCTTGCGCAGACCTATCTCAATAACTGCCATCGCGCCTTGTTTAAGGCGAGTCATCTGGTCCTGGCCAATTCGGACGAAATGCTCGATGTGGCTCGATCGATAGGCGCGACCAAGGTCGGACTGATGGGCACACCGATCCCGAAACACTTTCTCGATGTGCCGGTCAGCCCACTGCGTCCCAAGATTGAGCGGGTGCTCTTCGCCGGTCGACTGGCCCCCGAAAAGAATCTTGGCGCGGTGATCGAGGCCGCTGAGACAATGCCGCAGTTGCTATTCCAGATTGCTGGTGACGGGCCTCTGCGCGAATGGGTGCAGCAAGAGGCCTCGCGCTTACCGAATCTCGACTATGTTGGCTGGGTGAGACGCCAAGCGATCCTACCCCTGATCGATCGCACCGATATCCTGGTGCTGCCATCGACGATCGAGTCGTTCGGGACCATCGCGCTCGAGGCCATGGCCCGCGGTCGCCTGGTGGTGGTCTCCTCGCAGTGCGGCATCCTGAGCTGGGACCTGCTCAATTGCGCACTGTTCCAGATGCGCGAAGATGAGACGCTCTCCAGCGCCCTGACGCGCGTGTGCGCGCAGGGCCAAGATGTTCTCGAGCACAAGGCCGCGCTTGGGCGCGAGGCTGCACGGGAAATCAATGATCGCAATTTGCGGCATTGGCTCTCGGTGCTGCGTGACCATGACCCGCAAGGCCTCGAGCAGTATGAAGGCCGTTGAGCGTTTATCCATGGTGACGACAGCCGCCTTGCCTAAGGCATTGATCTCGGTGCACGACCTGATGCCTGAGACCATGCCCGCAGTGCGCAAGACGCTGGATCAACTGGAACAGCATGGGCTCGCGCCCGTTACCCTACTCGTCGTGCCCGGGTGTGACTGGAGCCGCGCTGGCATCGAGACCCTACGCAGCCTTGAGCGTGCTGGCTACCATCTGGCCGGCCATGGCTGGCGGCATCAGGCCGAGCGGATCGGCGGTCTCTACCATCGCCTGCACAGTCTGTTTCTGTCGCGCCGGGTCGCCGAACATCTGGCGCTCGATGAAGCCGGGATCATCGCGCTCATCAATCGCTGCCACAGCTGGTTCAGTGAGCAGGGTTTGAGGCCGCCAGCGCTCTACGTCCCACCAGCTTGGGCCATGGGTCGCATCTCGCTGGCGCGCCTGCGCGAAACCTGCCCTTTCCGGCTTTACGAACGCTTCGACGGCGTCATCGACAGCGCTGCTGAGCGTGTTCAATCACTGCCGCTGCTCGGCTATGAAGCAGACAGCGCGCTGCGCGCACCGGTGTTGCAATTCTGGAATCGTTGGAACTGGCGTCGAGCCCAACGCCATCTCCTGCCAATCCGAATCGGCATCCATCCGCGCGACATCGAGCTAGGGCTAGCCGACCAGCTCAGACACGACCTCTCGCGCTCAATCCAGCCGATCGGGTATGAACAACTACTGGAGACAACTAAGCCGACGCACTGAGTTGATTGACCTATAAACCGCAGATGACGCAGATTAAAAATATCCGAAACTGTACCTTAGAGAGAACATTAAGGTCACCGATCAGTTGAAGCTGAGATTGGCCGTAGTGGCTTACTATCTCTGCACTGGTCTGCGTCATCTGCGGTTCAACTGCTCTGTTTGGGTTAAGCAGCACCAAGGCGCTCGCGCCGGATCGCCTGTAGCAGCCCGCGTGCGGCCTCATCGACCATATCGAATACCGCCTCGAAGCCGTTGGTACCTCCGTAGTAGGGGTCCGGAACCTCAAGGATCTCAAGATGCGGCGCATAGTTCATAAAGAGCTTCAGGCGCTCCTCTAAGCCTGGTGGGCACAGGGCCGACAGTGCCCGATGGTTATCCTCGTCCATCGCTAACACATAATCGAACTGCTCAAAATCCTCTGCCAGTGCCCGTCTAGCGCGCTGGCGCGATAGGTCGATTCCGCGCCGCTGTGCCGTCTCGCGCGCGCGCGGGTCCGGCGGCTCACCGACATGGTAGGCATGGGTTCCAGCCGAGTCGATCTCGATCAGGTGTGACAAGCCTTCTTCGATCACAAGCTTAGTAAACACCCCTTGCGCCGTTGGGGAGCGGCAGATATTACCCATGCAGCAGAATAGAACACGTATCTTGGTCATTTATTACCGTACCTGATGACGAAATGGGAGTCCTCGTTGCTGGCTGCGGATCATCGAGCGATGTCGCTCGGCACGGCGGCGAATGTCCGCAGCGGCGTCTCGTTTTGGCACATTGTAGGCCTTGCTCGGCGGTCTCAGCCGTCGCTGTCGCTCTAGGCGGTCGAGGTCTCGGACATTGCGCTGTTGCAGCCTGCGGAGGTCCAACTGCTGCGAACGCTCGATGATCTCCAACTCTCGCTGCTGCTGGAGATCGAGCGGCTCGACACGATCCCGGTAAGCTCGCTGCTCCTGCTCAAGTTCGAGCCAACCGCGGGCCGCGTGGCGCTCCTGCCTGGCTTCTAGCGCACCGGCATTCGTTGATCGCTGCTCCTGCCCGGCTGCGGGAATCGCGAAGAGTATCAAGATCAGCATGAGACAGCCGGCATCTAAATGCACTGTGATAGTGCAAGAATGCGTTCCTTTGATCCAATCGGCAGCCACTCGTACCCCTTCGATGTTAGGGTTTTTCTGATAACCGACGCTGCAGCAGCTCTTCTGTGGCCGCCAGATCGGTAGATTCGCGGATACTAATGCCATAATCCAAAAGTTGGCACCTTTTCTGCTTACTTTTAGATCGAGGCGGAAACCTCCCTCTCTGCCATTTCCGTCCTCTGACCTCCTCAGTGGTGAATTGCCCCGCGTCCTCGCGGGGCATTTTTTTTGTCGCGACAGCAACCATCTTTAGCAAAGCCAATAGTCTGGATTGTTGCCCGAGCTTGCTGATGACCGACGACGCCTTCACCCAACGCCTGCGCTCTCTGATCGGACGCGACTGCTGCTACTATGGCCGCGATTGTCGGATCATCGAGATTCTTGTTGACAACAACCAGGACCAGGGGCATTTGGTCCTAGAGGCCTTTGATGCGGTGCCGCCGATTCAAACCGACCAGTTCGGCCAGGCCGTATTCCGCGCCAACGAGCATATCGAAGTCCCGATCCAAGGCCCTCAAGGCGAATTCTCCGAAGAACTGATGCACTTACTCGACGGTCTCGACACCGAGGCTGTTCGCTGAGGATTGAGCAGGTCTGGGCATCCCGGCCGGTTCTCAACTGCCCGGTTTTCCCTGCATACCCCCTGAGCCATTGGCCTCTAGCCAGTATGCGACGCGCTGCAGGTCGTCCGGGGTGTCGACCCCCGGACCAGGCAAGGTTTCGGCCTCAGAGACGTGGATGCGCTCGCCATACCAAAGCACTCGCAGCTGCTCCAACGATTCGGCCCGTTCGAGCGGTGCCGGGGGCCAGCGGACATAGCGCGCCAGGAATCCGGCATGATAGGCGTAGAGTCCGATGTGTCGCAGATACGGGACACCGCTCGCGAGCTGACATCGATCGCGCGAGAATTGATCGCGGTGCCAAGGCACCGGTGCACGCGTGAAATAGAGTGCGTAACCGTTGTAGTCGGTCACCACCTTGACCACATGCGGATCGAACAGTAATGCCGCATCCTCGATCTGGCAAGCCAGCGTCGCAAGCCCCGCATCGGGGTGCTGAGCGAGTCCTTCCGCGACCTGATCGATCAGCAGCGGTGAGATGCCTGGTTCATCACCCTGCAGGTTAACGATGATATCCGCTGCCGCCCAACGTCTGCGTTCAGCAACCTCAGCAATACGTTCCGATCCGCTGCAGTGATCGGAGCGCGTCATCACCACTTCCGCGCCGAACTTGGTGCAAACCTCGGCGATGCGCGTATCATCAGTCGCGATCAATACCTCGGCAGCGGAGCTGGCGCAAGCGCGCTCCCAGACCCAGGCGATCAAGGGCCGACCGCCGATGTCGATCAATGGCTTACCCGGCAATCGGGTGGCGCCATAACGCGCTGGGATCACGACGCGAAACAGCTGCTCGAGGTTCTCTGTGGTCATGTGCTCAGCGTTCTGTATCAGAAGGCCTTGGTGAGCCCGGGTTCACCGTCGGCCCAAGAGCCCGATCCAGCGCTACCCCTAACGCGCTGATGAAACGCGGCTCGGGTACGGCTGTCACCGGGACGTACCAGTGTGTCGACCGCGCGAAGGCCCGACATTTGACTGCGTCCTTCTCCGTCATCAACACGGTGCCCGCCGACCAGCTCCGGAGGTCAGACCTGCAGTAGCGGTGATGGTCAGGATAGGGTCGAGGGACGACTGTAAGACCAAATCCGCGCAACATCGCGAAGAATCGCTGCGGATTGCCGATCCCTGCCACCGCCGTAACCGGCTGACCCGCAAAGTCAGCCAATGGGCGTCGACGCGACGGATCAACAAGGCTGACCGCATCAGCAGGCTCCAGCTGCATTCGATACGAATCCAGCGGGGCGACATACTTTTCGCTGCCGCTATTTTCGATCACCAGATCGACCCAATGCCGCCGGCCAACGGGTTCGCGTAGCGGTCCAGCCGGTAGGCAACGGCGATTACCAAAACCGCGCTCGCCGTCCACCACCAGGATCTCGAGCTGACGCCGCAGCCGGTAATGTTGCAGGCCGTCATCGGTGATCACCAGATCGCAGCCACAGCGTTCGGCCAGTTCACGCGCTGCAGCGACCCGATCGCGACAGATCATCACCGGACAGCTCGCGCGCTGTGCTAGCAGCACCGCCTCGTCACCAAACCGGCTCGCCTCGCCGTCGATCGGGACTTGGCGAGGTTGTTGTGCTAGAGCCTGCCCCGAGGTTTGCCGAGATGGTTGCTCTTCTGCACCTGCATCAGCGCGTGTGTCCGATTCAGCCTTGGCGTCGAATCGCTCCCGCCCATAGCCGCGTAGGGCGATGCCAGGTCGATAGCCGCACCCGGCAAGGTACCCCGCCAGCCAGAGCGCCAAGGGTGTTTTGCCGGTTCCGCCAACGGTGAGATTACCAACCACAATCACCGGCACCGGAGCCGAGTAGGACGCCAGCCAACCCACCTGATAGAGGCGGCGACGCACTTGCACAATGCCACAATAGAGCCAACCCAGCGGCGCCAGCAACGGGCTGAGCCAATGCCCCTGGTACCAGACCCGTTCCGCAATGCTCACCCCTGAGTTAGCTCGATGCTGCCGTCGGCAAACTGCAGCCGATGCAGGCGTGCATAGTAGCCGCCGCGGGCGATGAGATCCGCATGCGTGCCGCGCTCGATGATGCGTCCGGCGTCCAGCACCAGGATCTCATCGACATGCTCGATGGTTGACAATCGGTGCGCGATCACCAGCGTCGTCCGGTGTTCCATCAGCGCTGCCAACGCCGCTTGAATATGGCGCTCGGCCTCGGTATCCAGCGCCGAGGTCGCCTCATCCAGCACGAGGATCGGCGCGTCTTTGAGCATCGCGCGGGCAATCGCGACGCGTTGGCGCTGCCCACCCGACAGCAAGGTGCCACGATCCCCAACCAGCGTATCCAGCCCGTTCGGCAGCGCAGCGACGAAGTCAGTCGCGTGTGCGGCCTCGGCGACGCGCTCAAGGTCTGCGCGACTCGCGCCACCTTGCAGCCCATAGGCAATGTTGTTGGCCAGTGTATCGTTGAACAACACCACGTCTTGGGTCACCAGCGAGATCTGCGCGCGCAGGCTGGCCAAGGTCAGTTCGCGCGTGTCAATGCCATCGATCAGCACCTGCCCCTCGGTCGGGTCGTAGAAACGGGGCAGCAGGCTGGCAATGGTCGACTTGCCACTGCCCGATCGCCCGACCAGCGCAATGCTTCGCCCAGGCTCGATGACCAGATTCAGGTCCTCTAGGACAGCGCCCTTTTCAGGGTCATAGACATGGGTCACGCCTCGGTATTCGACCCGGCCGTCGGCGCGCGCCATCACCCGCTGGCCCGTATCGGTCTCGATCTCGCTATCGATCAGGTCAAACAGGCTCTCAGCAGCGACAATGCCGCGCTGCAGATGCGAGTTCACCGAGGTCAGCCGCTTCACCGGCGGCAGCAACAGCCCCATGGCAACGATGAACGACATGAAGGTGCCAACCGTGATGTCCTCGCGCAGACCTTGGAGGGTCGACAGATAGACGATGATTCCGATCGCGATCGCCGCAATCAGCTGTACCAAGGGCACGCTGATCGAATCGGTGGCGACGATCTTCATCTGCAGCGAGCGCGTCTTCTCGTTCACCACCGCGAAACGCCGGGCTTCGTAGTCCTCGCCACCAAAGGCCTTCACCACCCGGTGCGCCTCGATGACCTCTTGCGCCGCGTGTGAAAGCGAGCCCATGCGCTCCTGAACCCGTTTGCCGTAGCGGCGGAAGCGCTTGGTCGCATACTTGATCGCCAACACCATCGCCGGCGCTACCAGCAGGAAGATCGCCGAGAGCGCTGCGTCGATGTAGAGCATGTAGAGGATCAGCGCCAACGCTGTGAAGCCGTCACGAACCAGTGTCGTCAGCGCCGTGGTCGAGGCCGTTGCCACATTCTCGACGTTGAAGGTGAACTTGGCGACGATCTGACCGGAACTGTGATGATCATAGTAGCGTGCCGGCGCTCGCAGCAGATGGTCGAACATCTGCCGGCGCAGATCGGCCACCACCCGGCGCCCAACCCATTTCAGACAGTAGGTATTGACGAAGCCGGCAACACCGCGCACCAAGAAGATGCCAATCAGCACGATCGGCATCAGGCGCACCACGTCCGGATCGCGCTCGACGAAGCTACCATCCAGCAGGGGCTTGATCATCGCCGCAAACAACGGTTCGGTGAGTCCGAATACCAGCATCCCGGCGATCGAGATCGCAAACATCTTCCAATACGGCCGCACATAGCCCATAAGGCGTCGATAGATCTCGCGCGCGGAGGCCTCACCGGATGCGCTAAACACGGCCCCAATTCCGGTTGGCGAGGTCATCGGTCGGTCTCCTGCGTTGGGCCAGCCTGTTCTGTCCGTTTCTGGCCCGTTCCCGAGCCCATATCCAGGTTCAGCGTCTGGTCTTGGGTTGGGCTTGGCGCCTGGCTCGTCATCGGGACCGCCGCCTGACGCTGGCTGGCCGCGAACGCGACCTGGCTTAGCCCGAGTTGGCCGGCCGCATCGAGCACCCGCATTACGGCCTGATGTTCGGCCTTGGCATGGGCCTTGATCAGCACCGGTAGCTCCCGTTCGACGCCCACCGCGCCGACCAGCGCCTGCTTCAGTGTCTTGAGATCCGTGTCGGTGACCATCTGTGCGTTGACATAGAAGCGCCCAGCGCGGTCCACCATCACCTCGACCAGCTCAATCTCTTCGGCCGGCACGGCCTCGGCATCGGCTTCCGGCAGTTGCAACCGCAGCCGACCCTCATCCCGGAAGGTGGTCGTGACCATAAAGAAGATCAGCAGCAGAAAGACCACGTCGATCAATGGCGCCAGATTGATCTCTGGCGCTTCAGGGCGGTGTGGGCGCAGATTCACGGCAGCTCTCCGTCCGCCGCCTCGCGCTCGCCCTGCATCACCTCGATCAAGCGCAGCGCTTGCTCCTCCATGCCAACCACCAGCTTGTCCACCCGGCTGATGAAGTAGCGATGGAACATCAGCGAGGGAATGGCGATGGATAGGCCCGCGGCGGTGGTGATCAGCGCCTGCGAGATACCGCCAGCCAGCAGGCCGGGATCGCCAACGCCGGCGTCCATGATCACCGCGAATACATCAATCATGCCGATCACCGTGCCCAGGAGCCCGAGCAGCGGTGTCACCGCGGCGATGGTCCCCAGCGTGCTCAGGTAGCGCTCCATGCCGGAAACGACGTGACGGCCAGTGTCCTGGATGGCCTCCTTCATCACCTCACGCGCATGGAATCGATTCACCAGGCCTGCGGCGAGCATCCGGCCCAATGCAGAGCCCTGGCGGATCTGCTCAATGCGCTGATCGTCGAGCCGGTGGCTACGCTGCAGCTCCCAGATCTGCATCACCAGCCCGTCGGGCATGATGCGTTTGCGGCGCAAAGCCCAGAAGCGTTCGATCACGATGGCCATCGCGGCAACCGAGCACAGCAGGATCGGCACCATCAGCCAGCCACCGGCCTTCAACAGATCGAGCACTAGGGCGTTACCTCGGAATGGTGTTGAGCTAAGAGAATCGGGGCCGCCATCATAACGCACTGCAAAAGCATCCGGCCGAGCTAGCTCGGAGCTGGTCGCACCACTCCGGACTGACGACACCAATCCGGACCCGCTGGTCATCAACAGGATCGGCACGATTGGCACAATCGCGCCGTCAAGGCGGACGGTCTGGAGCGATCGCCGGTGCCGGGTGATGCCGCCAGAGCCGATCCGCCTGCTCGCGATAAAGCCGCGTGACGTGCAGCTTGCCTTGGCGATCGACCTGCAGCTCGATGGCACCAGCGCTTGCGGTGTCCAAGCTGTCAGCGCCTGATGCGACCACAGGCTCTCGGACCGATTCGGCGGGAAAGCCAAACCGATTCTTCCAACCCATCGAGAACAACACCAGCTGCGGCGAGACGGCTCGCAGAAAGCCCTCTGTCGTCGAGCTGGCACTGCCATGATGGCCAGCGACCAAAACCTCCGACCTCAACATCTCGCCGTCGCGCTGCCGTAGCTGTTGCTCAACCGAGGCCTCGGCATCGCCAGGCCAAAGCAGCGCGGTCTCGCCGATCGAGATGCGCAACACGCAGGAGCTATTGTTACCCGTCTCAGCGGCATCTGCGGGATGCAGGATGGCAAAATCGACGCCCTCCCAATGCCAGCGCTGTCCGCGGCGGCAGGCTTCGATCGGCAATACCGGGGTCTCATCAGCGGATGGGTTTGAGCTGTCTTGCCGTTGCGCGGCTCTGAGGGGGTCGATAGGCTTTTCCTCGATGTCCGGTTTTATCGTCGCCTTGATCTCGTCAGGCTCACCGCTGAGGATACGCTCCGCTGTCACAGTGCTGAGCAGTCCCTGCATGCCGCCCGCATGATCCTGATCGGCATGCGAGATCATCAGCAGGTCGATGGTACCGATACCCAGGTGCTGCAAATAGGGCGCCACCACGGCCTCACCGGTATTGAATCCGCTGCGGAAACGAGGCCCCGTGTCATAGACCAGCGTATGCCGGTGGGTCCGGATGACGGCGGCGAGCCCCTGGCCGACATCGAGCAGGGCGACCTGAACCTCGCCCGGCGCTGGACTCGGCGGTCGCATCAGCCACAGCGGCAAGAGCAACACCGCCCCAAGCCAGCGGCCAGGTATCCCCCTGGGCGCGAGCAGGAGCAGCGTGCCGAGCCCGGCGATGCCCCACACCCAATCCGGCCGGCCGCCGAGTGTCACACTCGCCCAGGGTAGAGTGGCTGCACTGGCGAGCAGGCCATAGCCCTGGCTCAACAGCCAGTCGACGGCAAGCAGCGGTAATGCCCAACCGGTGAGCAGGTACGTGAGGCTAGCGACGAGGATCACCGGCAGCAAGAGACCAAACAGCGGCACCGCAATCAGATTCACGATTGGTGCAACCAGCGATGCGCGGCCAAAGAACGCGATCAATAGCGGCAGCAGCCCGAGCGCGACGGCCCATTGAGCCGCCCCCCAACGGGCGATCCAGCCCGGTGGACCGAGTCGCCAGCCAAGCGCATAGAGCAGCACGGCAACGGCACCAAAGGAGAGCCAAAAGCCGTAATCCAGGACCGCGGCCGGATCGATCAGCAGCACCGCCGCCAGCGCCAACACCAAGGCGCTCGAGGCGCGGAGGGTCCGGCCGGCGACAATGCCGATCAAGACCACCGCCAACATCGCCAAGGCGCGTTGGGTCGAGACCGAAAAACCGGCCAAGGCCGCATAGACCAGGGCTGCGAGCAGTGCCGCCACCGCAGCCGCGCGCGGCGCCGCAACCCGCAGCGCCAAGCTGGGCACCCGCGCCCAGGCGCGTCGAACCAGCCAGAAGAGGGCCGCCGAGACAAGCCCGACATGAAGCCCTGAGATGGCGATCAGATGCGAGGTCCCAGTGCGCGAGAACACCGTCCATTGCGCTGGCGTCAGACCGCCGCGATCGCCGATCACCAACGCTGGAATCAGGGCCGCACCAACGCCGTTTGGCAGGACTTCATGCAAGCGCTCCTGTAGATGCTGACGCCAGCGGGTCAGCCAGTGGCGCCCTGCCCCAGCATCTAGCCGCTGCGGCGCCTCCTGGGTGCGCACATAGCCGGTGGCCTTGACTTGTTGCCGGAACAGCCAACGCTCATAGTCGAAGCTGCCGGGATTGACGAAGCCGTGCGGTGGCTTCAGTCGCGCTCTGAACTGCCAACGCTCGCCGGCCTTCAGCGGCGGCGCATCTTGATACCAAGACAGCCGCACGCGGCCCGTGAACTGAGTCGGTGATCCTGCATCGCGCACAGCCTCGACATCGAACAGAAACCGCGTTCTGTCAGCGGTGGCATCCGGCAGCGACGCGATACGACCAACAATGGTCAGGTCCTGCTGCGCCAGCGCATCCGGAAAAGGCGTGCACAACAGCGCGCAAGCCCAAAGATGCGACCAACAGAAGCCGAGCGCGAATGCTGCCAAGGGCCAGCTGATCCGTCGTAGCAACCCACCGATGCCAGCCAGCACGAATATCGCAAGGACGGCCAGATCCGGAGCTGGCTCAGAGGCCAGGAAATAACTGCCGACCCCCAACGCAAACCCGAGGCCGATCGCGGCGAGGCCGCCGCCGGATTCAGTGCCGCACGGGGGCGCATCACAAAGACTGCGCTCGCCGCAGCTGGAGCCTGATGCGCCACATCCGCCAGCGGCGATCAGGCTACGCGGCCGCGACCAACCTGCCTTCATCCAGGCGCCAGACCTGACTGGTGCGGGCCGCGAGGGCCGGATCATGGGTGACGATGATGATACTGGTACCGATCTCTGCATTCAGCTCGAGCATCAGATCGTAGACGCCCTCGGCGGTGTGCCGATCGAGATTCCCGGTTGGCTCATCGGCGAGCACGCAGGCCGGACGCGTCACCAGGGCACGCGCAATCGCGGCGCGCTGGCGCTCACCGCCTGAGAGTTCGGATGGCTTGTGCGCCTCACGAGGGCTGAGCCCGACCCGACCAAGCATCGCCGCCGCCAGTTCCTGCGCCTCAGCGGGCGCCGTGCCGCGGATCAAGAGCGGCATGGCCACGTTCTCGAGCGCGGTGAATTC
>CAZEZH010000081.1:0-15518 GCA_964516305.1 uncultured Halochromatium sp.
TTCAAGGACACCTATGTCTTCGTCTTCGACTGTCAGGGCCAGCAGAGCCTGGTGCTGATGGCGCTGGCCGCGGTGATGCTCGGTTTCTCGGCCGCGACCCAGGACATCTGCATCGATGCCTACCGGATCGAGATCGCACCGCCGGCGCTGCAGGGCATGCTCTCGGCGGCCTATATCGCCGGCTACCGGATCGGCATGGTCACCAGCGGCGCCGGCGCGCTGTTCTTGGCGGCGATGTTCATGTCATCGATGGGGCAGTATTCCTATGAGGCCTGGCGACTCACCTATCTGACCATGGCCGCGACCATGCTGATTGGTGTTGCCACCACGCTGCTGGTGCGCGAGCCCGAGGTAGAGCGCATCGACAGCTACCACTATGGACCCAAGGACTACGCGCGCCTGGTGCTGGTATTTCTGCTCGCGGTTGCGGCCTTCGCCAGCACCTTCTTCTTCACCAGCAGCAGCGTCGCTGCACTGAAGCAGGCCACTGGTGGTGGTCCGATCGGTGCTTTCCTGCTCGAGGCACTGCACTTCGCGCTGGCGCTTGGCATCGCCGGGCTGGTCGGCTGGGCCTTGGTGCGCGCCGGCGCCGTCAACCACGAGATGGCGCGGCAGACCTGGGTGGAACCGGTGCTCGATTTCTTTCGCCGCTATGGACTGAGTACCGCGCTGTTGCTCTTGGCGCTGATCGGCCTTTACCGGATCTCCGACATCGTACTCGGGGTCATCGCCAACGTCTTTTATCAGGATTTGGGCTTTACCAAGCCCGAGATCGCCCAGGCGGTGAAGACCTTCGGTGTCGTGGTCAGCATCGCCGGCGGTTTCATTGGCGGGCTGATGGCGACCCGCTTTGGCGTTATGCGCATCCTGATGCTGGGCGCGGTGCTCTCCGCGCTGACCAATCTGATCTTCGTCGCACTCGCCTATGTCGGCCATAGTCTGCCGCTGCTCTATCTGACCGTCGCCGCCGACAATCTCGCTGCAGGACTGGCGAGTGCCGCCTTCGTCGCCTTCCTCTCCAGCTTGACCAATGTGTCATTCACCGCGGTGCAATACGCCATCTTCAGCTCACTGATGACACTGCTGCCAAAGGTAATCGGTGGCTACTCGGGCTCGATCGTCGACGGCATCGGCTATCCCGGCTTCTTCATCTTTACCACCCTAATCGGGGTGCCGGTGCTGCTCTTGGTCTGGCTCGCCGGACGGCGGTTGGCACTGCGCGAACAGCCTGGCTGAGGATAGGTTAGTGTGTAACGATCAGGCAACCAGCAAAACCTTGATGACTTCAAAGCTTGCTCCACTCATTCTGCTCGCCGCGTTCGCTCAGGGCGGCGCCGAAACCGCAATCGCTGAGCAATTGACGATCTCCTGCGGCCGCTTTCCCGCCGAGCACGAACTCTGTCGCAACGCCGCTGAGCGCTGGGCCGAAGCGCGCGGTCACGAGGTCCGTGTGCTGGCCGCGCCAGCACTGTCCGACGAGCGGCTCGCGCTGTATCAGGAATTGCTCGCGGTCGGCGCCCAGCGTCTCGACGTGCTAGAGATCGACTTCGTTTGGCCCGGCATGCTGGCGCCCCATCTGGCCGATCTGCGACCCTACCTGGCGGAGGATGAGGTCGAGGCAGACTTCTTTCCGTCTCTGATCACCAACAACAGCATCGACGGCCGACTCGTCGCCTTACCTTGGTTTCTGGACCTGGGCCTGCTCTACTATCGCCGCGACCTGCTCGAGGCCGCCGGCCTTGAGGTTCCCCAGACCTGGCGTCAACTCGCCGACGCCGCCGTCATCCTGCAAGACGGTCAACGCGCCTCCGGCGACAGCCGCTTCTGGGGCTTCATCTGGCAGGGGTGGCGCTACGAGGGGCTGACCTGCAACGCCATCGAATGGCTTACTAGCTGGGGCGGCGGCACCGTTATCGCCGCCAACGGGCGCGTCACCGTCGACAACCCAGATGCCCGCTTCGCCCTGCAGCGCGCCGGCGATTGGATCGAGATCATCTCACCGCAATCGGTACTGGCCAGCACCGAGTCCGAGACACTGCAACAGTTCGCCGCCGGCAACGCTGCCTTTATGCGCCATTGGCCCTACGCATGGGAGGAACTCAACGCAGAGGATTCGCGCGTGCGCGGCAAGGTCGGTGTCGCACTGTTGCCTAAGGGAGGCGTGGGGGGGGTGCATGCCGCAACGCTCGGCGGCTGGCAGCTCGCAGTCTCCAAGTACTCGGCACATCCGGAACTCGCTGCAGACCTGGTGCGTTACCTCACGAGCAGCGAGGTGCAGCGCGAGCGGGCCCTAGAAGGCGGCTATATCCCATCACGCCCGGCGTTGATCGGCCTGCCGGAGCTGCGCCAGCAACAGCCTTATCTGGGGCTGCTCGAGTCAAAGGATCTGGCGCTTGTCGCGCGGCCGTCGGCGATCACCGGCGCTCAATACCTGCGAGTCAGCAAGCTGTTCCAAGACAGCGTCCACGCGATCCTGTCTGGCGCGATCGATGCCGAGACGGCCCTGGCGGTGCTCACCGAGGAACTCGAACTGCTCAACGAGGCTGGGAGCTTCCGTTAATGTCCCCCATCGACCGGCGAGGACCCTTGCCATGATTCGCCTGTTTGCTCACCGGGAGCGCTTCCGAATCGCGCTCCTGTTCATTCTGTTGTGCATCACCCTCCCCGTCTCGGCCGAGCTACGGGTCGGCGTGTTCGGACAGGACCCGCCGATGAGCTATGTCGACGACGAAGGCAACTTAGTCGGCTTCGACATCGATATCGCCAACGCACTCTGCAAGGCCGCTGGCTTCGAGTGCGCGCTGGTGCAGACCGACTGGTCGGCACTGCTCTCTGGTCTGGTCGATCGCCGGCTCGATGTCGTCGTCGCCTCCGTCGCTGTCACCGATGCCCGCCGCGAGCAGGTGGTGTTCACGCGTCCTTATCATGATTCGATCGCGCGCTTTGTCGCGCCCAGCGGCACCTTGGCGAAGATCACGTCCCAAGCGCTGGCCGGCAAGCGCATCGGCGTGTGGCGCGACACCACCTTCGATCAATACCTGCAGGACGCCTACGCCGAACAGTCACAGATCATCCGCTACAGTACCCAGCCCGGCGCGCTGCTGGACCTACTGATCGGCCGAGTCGACATCGTGCTAGCGGATCAGGCAACACTGGAAACAACCTTCCTCAATACCGAATATGGCGCCGATTTCACGCTCATTGGCCCACCGATCGACGCGCCGCGCTGGCTCGGCTCCGGCAACGCGGTCGCCGTCGGCAAGGAGAACGAAGGGTTGCGCAACCTATTCGATCGAGCGGTCGCTGACATCCGCGCCAACGGCGTTCTCGAGCGCATCCGCCGCAAGTGGCTCGGTGATGACGCCAAGGCTATCAACGCACGCTGAGCTTTTCCCACGGCGGCGAATGCGCTCACAGCCGAGCTGTTCGCCCTGACCCGCGGATCTGCGGCTGGATAATCTGCTGGTCTTCTACAATCGCTTCTCTCAGGCAATCAGGTCAGACGTCCATAGCCCGACTGGCCAGTCGTCACCACTCACCACTCACCCGCCAGAAGCCAAAGCACCCGAAGCACCAACAATAGCCTTCTGACTCACATCATCCAAATGCATCCTGACATCGCGCTGCGGATAGGGGATACGGACGCCCTGCTCACGGAAGCGGCGCCCGATTGCGAGCAGCACTTGGGAGCGGATCACCAAGCCGCCCGGTCCCTCATTCATGCAAAAACAGTATTGCACGCGGATACTCACCGCCGAGTCGGCGTATTCCCATAGGAAGACGCCCGGTGCCGGGTCCTCCAGCACATGGGGATGTTCGCTGAGGACAGCCTCGATGAGACGGATGGCCAGCTCCGCATCATCGTCATAGTGGATGCCGATGTAGTGCACGTTCCGTAGCAGATCATCGCTGCGCGTCCAGTTGGTGAATTCGCCGCTGATGACCGACCCGTTCGGGATGATGACTTCCTGCTTGTCGAGCGTGCGCATGGTCAACGAGCGGATACCGATCCGCGTGACGTTGCCCAGGTTGCTGCCAATACTGACGAAATCACCGACACGCAACGGACGCTCGGCCAGCAGCAGGATGCCCGAGACGAAGTTGTTGATGATGTTTTGCAGGCCAAAGCCGATACCGACGCCGAGACTGGCCGCGAAGACCGTGAGCGTGGTCAGGTCAAAGCCGATGATCTTCATCGCCAGCAGCACGCCAGCGACGATGACGACGTACTGGGTAAAGGTCGCCAGCGCCTGGCGCAGGCCCGCATCGCGCACGCCGCGGTAGGCGATGTTGTAGCTGACCTGCTGACTCCAGCCGCCGATGTAGAAAACGCTGCCAACCAAAACGACCGCGAGCAGGATATCGGCGATAGTGAAGGCGGACTCACCGAGTTCAAAGAGCCCGGTATTGACCACGCCGAGCACCCAGCGCACGACCGGTGTCTCCGCATGCCAACCCCAGAGGTAGAAGAGGAGCCAGCCTGCCCCGAACAGCGCTAACAGCACACCGAGTCGGTAGCCAGGCTCAACGAAATGGGTACGCCAGAAGTCGGCCAGTGGGTTGGCTGGTGGCGCTGCTGTTTCGCCCGCTGCGCTTTCGGCCGCAGGGATTTCGCCGGCATCCGCATCGGTGTCCGTCTTCTGAGTCGAGATAGCAGCATCGCTTTCTGACGACATCGCGGCCGTCTCCTGAACGGCCGGCGCCATCAACCGCTCGATCGTGTAATCGCGGATGTCCGAGAGCAAGCCGATCACCAACATCAGCAGCAAGCCAACCACCACGACCCATGCAAGATAGGTCAGTAAGGCCCATGCGAGGTTGAGGTAGCCCGCCAGGCCGAGCAGCCCAACGCCCAGCAGGAACACGGGCAACAGCCGCGAGAGCGGTGCCAACACCGCGGCCCAGCGGCGCCGACCCCTGACGGCGGTTCGGGCGAGACGCTCCAATAGACCCCGAATCGCAAAGGCGGGAATGGCAAGCGCCAGCACGCCAAGCATCGCTACGCGATCGATGAGGTCTGCCAGGATCGGCGCGACAGGCAGCGCCCGCACCAGAATAAACAGACCGGCGACCAGCGTTGCCAACAGCAGACCGAAACGCAGCTTGCGGTAAAAACGCTTGGGAGCGTTGGACAGCTCCCCCGCCATTGCGCCAGCGTGACGCGTCGGACGTTCCGGGGCTGTGGCCGGGTGCACCGGTGTCGGCAACGCCTCCGGCGTCGCGCTGCTAGCCGGACTTGGCGTAGTCGTCGATGTTGGCGCCGGCGGGTGGCTGCCGCCCAGCGCCTCGTCGACCTCAGTATCCTGCTCCGGCGGCCGCTCCTCGGGATTGCCGGCAGGTACAGCCTCCCGGTCCTCATTGTCCTGGCCAGCCCCGTCGTCGATCGACGGCGTGCGCGCTGGCTCAGACGCTGGCTCTGATACCGATGCCGGTACTGCCGCTGTCTCAGGCGCAAATAGCAGTTCGCGCACCAGCGTTAGCACGAAGAGGATCAGCGGCGGCAGCAACAGCAGGAGGGCAATGGCGCGGATGGGCTCGCCGGTGACGCCGAACCAGGTCGCGGCAAGCACCCACAGGGCAGCCGGAATGGCCGCCGGTAATGACCGAGCGAGCGCGCGCCCAAACAGCGCCAGCTTGCCGTCCTCCGGCTGCTGCTCGACCCAGAGGCGCAGTCCGCGCGCACCCCAAATCGACAGTAAGACCAGAAGCACTGCTCCAGCCGCGGCCGACCAGAGCGAGGTGGCCCCGGCGCCGTGGATAACCTCACTGAACGCCCCGCCGACCGACCCAAACATTTGGCGAAGCAGCAGCGGGAGCTGAGCCGCATTGTTGGCGACCCGGCCCCAAGCCTCGCTACTGTCGGGTAGCCCTCGATGATGACCGAGCGATGCCAGGTAGCGCTCGCTGATGATCCGGTCAAAGACATCCTGCTCGGCAGCAATGCGCGCCTTCATGGCATCGATGTCCGTTTGCTGGAAATCCAGCGCGAGACCGAGATCGTCCAACAGGGTTGGCTCCAGCTCAGCAATCGTGCTCTGCTTCTCCAGCGCCGCGCGCTTCGACCGGAGCACACGGCGCTGGGCATCGAGCAAGGATTGGATGCGCGTCAGTCCCGCGGCGAGACCGACCAGCTGATCCCTCGCCTCGCGCAGCACATGCAGCGGCATCAAGTCATCGCGGCGCAAAGCCTCGAGATCGTCCAGGGCGTTCCCCGCCAATAGCAGCTCTAAATCGTTCTGCCGCAGGACGCTGCGGATCAACGCGTCGTCGGCGCGCGCCGCCAGCCCGCGCCGACTGGCAGGCGGCAAGCTGTCACTGCGTTCTGCCTCCTGCAAGCGCCCGGCGAGCTGCGCTGCCCGCCGTAAGTGGTCGGCGATAACCAGCTCCAGCATATCCAGGCGCGGGTCTGGCTTGAACAGCGCTCCGCCCTCCAAAGCGCTTAGCTGCAAACGACTCTGCAACAGGCGCAGGCGCTCGCGCAGCAGCGCCTGATTGCCGCTCGTGACATGAGCAACCCGCTGGAAGGATTCGACGACGCGTTCGGTCAGCACAAGCTGTTCCGCAAGTAGGTCCCGCGCTACCTCGTTGCGAACATCATCGATATCGCCATCTGGCGCGGCGACAGCGCGATCGAGCCGCGCAAGCTGTTTGCGAAGCCGCTCTGCCGACAACAGGCGTTGCTCGATGCGACCTTCGATCACGGCCAGCCGTGACTGGACCGAATCGAGTTCAAGGCGCGCCTCGCCAAGCATCTGCGCTGAAACATCAAAGTTCGAGAGCCCAAGTTCCTCATAGGCGACCTGCTCGGCAAGCTGCACACGTCGGGCCTCCGCGCGCAGTTGCGCCTCATCGACCTCCTCGATCCACCCCTCAAGCCGCGTATTCTCGCGCTCGATATCGCGCAGATCCGGGATACTGAGATTGGCAACCGCCGCGCCGGCGAGCAGCAAAATCCCGCCGAACAGGAATCTGCGCATCAGACCTCCCCGCGTTGACGGGCGAAGACTCGCCGGGCGCGAGCAGGTGGTCGGTGAAGATCGAAATCGAAACATGGCTTTCCTGCGTAACCCGCCGACAAAAACAGTCTGCGAAGTCTACCCAGCGTGACCAATGTTTGCTCGGCTATTCAGATGCACGGTCGGCGTGCGGCCGGTGGTGAAGCAGCCTGCCGCCTCTGTTGGCTGGCAGGCTGCAACGATTGGCGACTGCTGTTAGCAGCCTCGGCGGGCGAGGTTAGCTGGACCGGCGGCCCAGGGTGTTGCCTACCAGCGCAAACCAGAGCCCGATGCCGAGCAGCAGCACCTGAAACTCCATGCCACCCATCGGATGGGTGTCGCTGGCGACGAAGCTCCATTGGCCCCAGTGAACCATCACAATCGCGCCGAGCATCACCGGCACGGTGGCCAGCCCGCCGAGGCGGGTGACCAGGCCAGTCCGCAGCACGCCGCCGATGAGGATGCCGAGCCCGCCGGCAATCTCGGCTAAGGCCACCAGCCAGGCGGCGAAGAGCGGCAACTCCATCATCGCGGCGAAGCCCGCCATGTCGGCAAATTTTCCAACACCGTGAAACAGAAACACGGCTGCGAACGGCAGCCGAACCAACCAGTGTGCCTGGGCGCTCAGATCAAGGGCGTTGGCTCGATCGGCCAGTGAATGCTCGGGAAGGCTAATGCTTGAGGTATTCATCATCGGGTCTCCAGTGGCGGCCGCGAATCACCGCGGCGTTGGTGTTGAAGGATCACCACTAGAGACCCTTTTCCAGGCCGCTCTCTTTCACGGCCCGTTCTGCGCACTTAATCAGCGCCTCTGACTCAGAGCACCCGGCAGTCGCTCATCATGACCTCGGTCTTGGTCTGGCCGCGGCGTGAGCCCTGCTCCTCCATCGCCTCAACCACATCCATCCCTGATGTCACCTGACCAAAGACGACGTGGCGGCCGTCGAGCCAAGGCGTTGGTGCGAGGGTGATAAAGAACTGCGAGCCGTTGGTGTTCGGGCCAGCATTGGCCATCGACAGCAGACCTGATTCGGTGTGCTCGAGTTCGAAGTTCTCATCGTCGAACTTTCCGCCGTAGATCGACTTGCCACCGGTACCATTGCCGTTGGTGAAGTCACCGCCCTGGATCATGAAGCCGGGGATGATGCGGTGGAACGGGCTGCCGGCGTAAGCCATTTCCTTGCCCTCTTCGCCGCTGCAGAGCACGCGGAAGTTCTCGGCGGTCTTGGGTACCACGTCGGCGAACAGTTCCGCCTCGATAGTGCCAGCCGGCTCGCCGCCGATGCTGACATCCATCGCGACCTTTGGATTCTCAGCGAGCACCGCGTTGCTGCCCAACGCCAGCAAGGCGCCGAGTGCAATGGCTGGGCGAGCAAGGTGTGTCTTGAATCGGAACATGGGTCTCTCTCCTCATTATGGATTGATGTCAAAGAAGCGCTCGTTCATCGCTTCCCCACCGGTTCGCCTAAGGTTCCTCGTCAACCATGCCGGCCTAATGCTCTCAGGGCTGAACCTGGAGCTAGACATGGAGCTGCAACGGGGCTGAAAGCCCCCCGCTTGGGCAGACGAGAGGTGAACCCTGCGATGAAGGACCACAAACAGATGGCGCCAGAAAAGCAGGCAGAGGGTACAGCAAGCGCCGCATCCAGGCATCAAAAGCCGCAGAGCGCCGATCGATCGAAGCCATCAAGGCACAGCCGAGCCATTAGCCGAAATTGATCCGCGCCTCCAGATTCGCTGCTGAATCGGCATGGGCGAGACACTCCTCAAGACTGATCCGCCCCTCTCGATAGAGCACGAGCAGCGCGTCGTCGAAGGTCACCATGCCGCCCTCAGTGCTGCCGGCCATCGCCTCGCGGATCGTGTCGATGTGCCCTTCGCGAATCAGGTCGGCAATATGCGGCGTGTTGATCAGGATCTCGACCGCGGCGGTGCGCTTGTTCTCAACCGTGCGCATCAAGCGTTGCGCGATGATCGCGCGCAGGTTCAACGAGAGATCCATCAGCAGAGTCTTGTGCATCACCTGCGGAAACAGGTTGATGATGCGCTCCATTGCCTGATGGGCATTATTCGCATGCAGGGTCGAGATGGCCAGATGGCCGGTCCCGGAGAGTTCGATCGCGGCCTCCATGGTCTCGCGATTGCGGATCTCGCCGATCAGGATCACATCCGGCGCCTCGCGCAACGAACTCTCCAGCGCCGCCGCGTAGGACAGGGTGTCCATCCCAAGCTCACGTTGATTGACGATGCAACCCTTGTGCGGATGCAGATACTCGACCGGGTCCTCGATGGTCAGGATGTGTCCACGGCTGTTGCTGTTACGGTGATCGATCATTGCCGCCAACGTGGTCGATTTGCCCGAGCCCGTCGCTCCGACCATGAGCACGATGCCGCGGCGCTGCATCACGACGCCCTTCAGCTCCTCAGGCAGCCCCAACTGGTCGATGCTCGGGATCTCGGCGGGTAGATAGCGGATCACCATCGCCAGCGATCCGCATTGATGGAAGGCGTTGATCCGGAAGCGCCCGCGCCCCTCGAGCCCAATGCCAACATCGATCTCGCGCTCGCGCTCGAGCGCGGCAATCTGGGGCTCATTCAGCAACGAGTAGACGGCCTCCCGACACAACGCCGGCGTGTAGGTCGTCTCGCCGATCCGATGCAGCTTGCCGTCGATCTTGATCTGCACCGGCGAGCCGGCGCTGACGAAGACATCCGAGGCCTTCTTCGCGACCATCATCTCGAGATAGGGCTTGAAATCCATGCTCGGACCTCGCTCCGGTTAAGGCTCGTTAGGGCGCACCCTCTGGCCCTTGCTCAGCGGGAAGATCGCCATCCTCTAGGATCGACAGGCCGTCCTCATCACCCAACGCATCGGCCGCCATCGCATCCTTGCCCTCTAGCTTGATACGCAGGCGCAGCTCGTTCATCGAATCGGCACTGCGCAGCGCATCCTCATAGCTGATCACGCCCGCCTCGTAGAGATCGAACAGGGCCATGTCGAAGGTCTGCATGCCCTGCTCCTTCGAGCGCTGCATGACCGCCTTAAGCTCGTTGACCTTGCCCTTGAAGATCAGGTCTTGGATCAGCGGCGAGTTGATCATGATCTCGATTGCCGCAACCCGACCACCGCCAACCCTTGGCAACAGCCGCTGCGAGATGATCGCGCGAAGGTTCAGCGATAGGTCCATCAGCAACTGCGCGCGTCGCTCCTCCGGAAACAGATTGATGATCCGGTCCAGGGCCTGATTGGCGCTGTTGGCATGCAGGGTCGACAGGCAGAGATGCCCGGTCTCGGAGAAGTTGATCGCATGCTCCATGGTCTCGCGCGCCCGGATCTCGCCGATCAGGATCACATCCGGCGCCTGGCGCAGTGTATTGACCAGTGCTTGGTCCCAGGACTCGGTATCCACGCCGACCTCGCGCTGGGTGATCAGACAGTTCTGATGCGCATGGACGAACTCGACCGGGTCCTCGATGGTGATGATATGGCCAAAGGTCTCACGGTTGCGATGGCCCAGCATCGCCGCCAGGGTAGTCGACTTACCGGAGCCGGTACCGCCGACCACCAGGATCAGGCCGCGCTTTGAGAGCACCAACTCAGGCAGGGTCGGCGGCAGACCCAATTGCTCGGCGGTCGGGATCTCGGTGGGGATGGTGCGCAGCACCAGACCGGGATGCCCCTGCTGGACAAAGGCATTGGCCCGAAAGCGGCCGATGCCAGGCGGGCTGATGGCGAAGTTGCATTCCTTCGTAGCGTCGAATTGACGCACCTGCTGGTCATTCATGATCGAGCGCACGAGAAGCGCCGCCGGTTCCGGCTTCAGCGGCTGCTGACTGAGCGGCGTGAGCTTGCCATCGAGCTTGCAGGCAGGCGGGAATCCGGCCGAGATGAACAGGTCGGAGCCCTTGCGCGCAAGCATGGTGCGCAGGCAGTCGAGCACGAACTTAGCGGCTTGTTGACGATCCATAGGATGATCTCTGCAGGCAACATCCGCCAGCATGGTGTTGGTGTTGACCGCCACGAGCGCTGGGTCTTGCTCGAAGCAGCCGGTCATTCCGGCCGCACACCGCTGGATCTGCGCCCGACGCTCGGCTGAAAGACGGTTTGGTCCGGGATCGATCGCTGCAGTATCGGCGCGATACCGATCCGCGGCAACCAGGGTCTGCCGGCTGCCGTCACACAGCCGTCATCGAAGTTGAACTAGATGGTAAAGCCAAGCGTCTAAGATGCCGGATCATCGATAGAAAGAACAAAATCAGGAGACGACAGATGTTTGGGGAACGACGCTACTGCGCTCGACACCGGCTGGAGCTGCCGGTCTATATCCGTTACCACAAGCGCCCATTCCTCACCGCAACGGCGCGCAGCATCTCGGCGGGCGGCATGTTCTTGTCCGTTAAGGCACTCACCCTACCAACCGGCACCCCGATCGAACTCGAGCTTCGCGCCCTGGGCAAACGCTGGCTGCTCCCCGCGATTGTGATCCATGGCGACAATAGTGGCATCGGCGTGATGTTCCAGAGTCCTCAGACCGAGCTATTCCAAGAGCTCATCCACGATGCCAGCGCTGCCATGCCGCCCGTGATCAAGGGGGACGCTGCTGATCCGCTCCGGGCCTAAAACAGAGCCCCACGAATCGGATACCGCTACTGATAGACCTGATCCGGCAGCCAGGTGGCGAGCCCCGGAAACAGGGCCAGGGTCGCTAGCATCAACAGCTGAATGACGATGAACGGCGCAACGCCACGGTAGATCTGACCGGTTCTCAGCTCAGGCGGGGCGACACCGCGCAGATAGAACAAGGCAAAGCCGAACGGTGGGGTTAGGAAGGACGTCTGCAGGTTGATCGCGATCATCACCCCGAGCCAGACCGGATCGAGCCCCATCGCCAACAGCACCGGACCAACGATGGGCACCACCACAAAGGTGATCTCGATGAAGTCAAGGATGAACCCCAGCAGGAACAGCACCAGCATCACCAGCACGACCGCACCTAGGGTACCGCCCGGCAGATCGCTCAAGAACTCAGTCACCAGCTCGTCGCCGCCGAAGCCACGGAAGACCAGCGAAAAGATCGCTGCGCCGATGAAGATCAGGAACACCATGCTGGTGACGATAGTGGTCTGACGCACCACCGCGAATAGGGTCTTCAGGCCCAGTTGCCGATGCGCAGCGGCGAGCAGCATGGCCCCAACCGCACCCACCGCAGCGGCCTCGGTCGGAGTCGCAACGCCATACAGGATCGAGCCCAGGACCGCGACGATCAGCGCCAGTGGTGGCAACAGGACCTGCACCACCCGTAGCCAGAAGCGCGCATCGTGCTGCGGCCGCTCCGCCGCCGGGATCGCCGGCACCGCCTGCGGGCGAAACACCGCAACCCCCAGCATGTAGGCCATGTAGCCAGCGACCAGCATCAGCCCCGGGATCAGCGCACCGATGAACAGGTCGCCCACCGAGACCGTATCTGGCGAGAAGATACCCATGTCGAGCTGCGCCTGTTGATAGGCCGACGAGAGCACATCGCCGAGCAGCACCAGCACGATCGATGGCGGAATGATCTGCCCCAGGGTGCCCGAGGCGCAGATGGTGCCAGCGGCAACGCTGGGGTCGTAATGGCGCCTGAGCATGGTCGGCAAGGTCAGCAGCCCCATGGTGACTACGGTGGCGCCGACGATGCCGGTACTGGCGGCGAGCAGCATGCCGACCAGGATCACCGAGATCCCGAGCCCACCGCGCATCGGCCCGAACAACAGCGCCATGGTATCGAGGAGATTCTCGGCCACCCGCGAGCGCTCGAGCATCACACCCATGAACACGAACAGCGGCACCGCGATCAGGGTCTCATTGGTCATCACGCCATAGACCCGATTCGGCAGCGCCTCGATGAAGGCGTGATCAAAGTAGCCCAGCCATTCGCCGATCAGCGCCATCACAAGCGCGGTACCGCCCAATGACAGCGCCACCGGATAGCCAAGCAGCAGCACAACGCCAACCGCCAACACCAGCAGCACGGGCATCAGTTCAGCCATCGGCGTTTGTCTTCAATCGCTGAGGCATATCGCTATCGGCAACGCGAGCTGGGTCGTTGCCAGGCGCATTAAGAGCGGCCTCCACGCCAGCGAGAAACAGTCCATTGCGTAGCACCCAGATCAGCCCTTGCACCAGCATCAGTGCCGGCATCAGCAGTAGCAGGGTCTTCAACAACCAGACACCGGGGATACCCCCGGCCTCGCGCGAACCCTCGCGCACGGCCCAAGCATCGGCGACATAGCCCCATGACGACAGCAGCAGAAACACCGAAACGGGCATCAGCAGGCACAGGGTGCCGAGCAGATTGACCCAAGCCCGAGCGCGATCAGAGAAGCGCTGGTAAAGGATATCTACGCGCACATGGCCATCCTGCTGCAGCGTGTAGGCAGCGCCGAGCATGAAGAGGGTCGCGTACATATAGGTCACCGATTCTTGCAGCGCGATTGAGCCGGTGTCGAAGGCATAGCGCAGCACCACGACCAAGAAGGTCGCTAGCACCATCGCCAGCGCTAGCCAGGCGACCAGAACCCCGACCGAATGGTTGACCCATTCTAGGCGCTCGGCGAATCGCAGCAGACCGCGCTTGGCATCAAACCAGGAACCTTGGGTCATACGATCAGGTGCTCCATAAGAACCCCACGGTCGTTCCAACTGATTGCGGTGCGAAACAGCCCGCTAATGCTGGCGTTCATGAGTTCGCCATATCCGGTCGTCCGTGTGAACGGCAACATCAAGATCGGCCCTTCAAGGTCTACCAGCTGAACAGCAGCCACTGCGGCACCGCAAGATCAGGCGTCCGCCGCTGCTCCACATCGAGAACGCCATCGCCATTGGTATCGAGCAAGAAATAAGGCGGCCCGACGATGGGCTGAACCTTGACCATGTAGACTTGGCCCTTGACGCGATACTCATAAACGGTCCCCTCATCAGTCTCGGTGATGGTGACCTCGGGCGCGCTCGCGCTGTCACCGGCATAGCGGCCGGGGATCGACGGCACCTCAGGGGCAGACAAGAAGCCGCCCGAGCCCTCTTGCGCGACCAGCACCGCGGGCGCAAGCGCCAAGTTGAACAAGAACAAGGCCGCAAGGCCCCAACGGACGGATGTCGGTAGAGATGCAGACGCTGACATGGACCTCGGGCTCGATGCAGGATGTGGGCGCTTAGTTTAGCTCGGGGCGGACCTGCGCGCCCAACGCGCTGTTGCCCATCTTCCCCATTATTCGACGGGAGTCATTGATGAGAGGCCTGAACCCACGGCAGATCGACGCCGCGCGCTACTGCCAAGGCCCGCTGCTGGTGATCGCCTGCGCCGGCTCCGGCAAGACGCGCGTCATCACGCAAAAGATCGCGCATCTGATCGGCGAGCGCGGAGTCGCAGCGCGTGCCATCGTCGCGCTGACCTTCACCAACAAGGCTGCGCGCGAGATGAAGACGCGTGTCGGGCATCTGGTCAAGGGTCGCGCTGGCCATGGGCTGCGGGTCTCGACCTTCCACACCTTTGGCCTCGAGCTGTTGCGGCGCGAGATCGCCCACGGCGATCTGCGCCCGGGCTTCTCGCTGGTCGACCCACAAGACGGTGAGCAGATCCTGAAAGAGCATCTGCGCGAGGCGGGCATGGACGAAGCGGCCAGTCCAGCGGCTGCACTGACACGGATCTCGCATTGGAAGAACGCGATGATCGATCCGAGCCGCGCTGAGAGCAAGGCGGAGGACGACTTCGAGGCCGGCCTGGCGCGACTCTATGCCCGCTACGAGCGCAGCCTGGCCGCCTACAACGCGGTCGATTTCGACGACCTGATCCTGCGCCCGGTGCGTCTGCTGCGCGAGGTACCCGCGGTGCGCGAGTACTGGCAAGGCCGCATCCGGCATCTGCTGGTCGACGAGTATCAGGACACCAACAACGCCCAGTACGAACTGGTAAAGCTCTTGGTCGGCCCCGATGGCGCCTTCACCGTGGTCGGCGACGACGATCAATCCATCTACGCCTGGCGTGGCGCGCGGCCGGAGAACCTGGCGCGCCTGAAGGACGACTACCCGCTGCTCAAGGTGATCATGCTGGAGCAGAACTACCGCTCTTCCGGGCGCATCCTGAATCTCGCCAACGGGCTGATCGCCAACAACCCGCACCTGTTCGAAAAACAACTCTGGAGCGCGCTTGAGCCGGGCGATCGCGCGCGCCTGCTGCAGTGCCGCGACGAGGCCCATGAGGCCGAGCGCGTCGCCACCGAGATCCTGCACGGCCATCAGACCAAGGGCCGCGCCTATGGCGACTACGCCATCCTCTACCGCGGCAACCATCAGGCGCGCCCGTTCGAGAAGGCGCTGCGAACGCTGAACATCCCCTACTTCCTCTCTGGCGGCACCGCCTTCTTCGCCCGCACCGAGGTCAAGGATGTGATGGCCTATCTGCGCCTGATCGCCAACCCGGACGATGACGCCGCCTTTCTGCGCATCATCAACGTGCCGCGCCGCGAGATCGGCCCCGGCACACT
>CAZEZH010000082.1:0-15494 GCA_964516305.1 uncultured Halochromatium sp.
GCCGGGCCATGCTAATGCCGATGGGGATGCCGATGATCAGCGCCACCAGGCTCGAGGCGATGACCAGCCCCAAAGTCGAGATGGTCTCGGTCCAGATGTCCATCCCGAACAACAGCACCATGGCGGCAATGGCGAAGAGGCCGAATTTCCAGCCCACGCGCCAAGTCGCGAGCAGCACGATGATAAGCGCCAGGATCAGCGGTGGAATACCTTGCAAGAGGCCTTCAAAAGAGTCGATGACAAACTCGAGTACCGCGGAGATGCCATCGAGGACGCCAGTGAGGTTGGTCTGTACCCAGTCGACCGCCGCAGCGACCCAGTCGCCGATCGGGATTTCGAAATCGGTGATGTCGTTCGCCATGGCTTAGTTTGCCTTATCCAATGTCTGCAACAAGACGGTCTTGTCGACGATGCCGCGATAGCGTCCCTCGGCATCGACGACGGGTACCGGAAACTCGCTCGATGTCACTTGGCCGAGGACCTCGGACAGCTCGGTGTCGGAGGAGACGGGCTGGATCTGCGTGAGGAAGGCGTCTTCCCAGCGTGAATGCTCGCTGTCGCGACCGGCATTGGCCAGGGAATTGACGCTGACCATGCCGCGATAGTGGCGGTCCCGGTCGATGACGATGCCGAGGCTGTGGCCGTGGTCGTGTAACTGAGCCAAGGCCGTGCGCACATTCACGCCGGTGCGCTCGAAGACCGTGATGGCGCGGTTTGAGGCGATGTCGCCGGCACTAAAGACCTTGCTCACGTCGACGCCGTGGAAGAACGAGCGCACATAGTCGTCGGCTGGGTTGGTGACGATCTCCTCCGGGGTGCCGATCTGGACGATGGCGCCGCCTTCCATGATGGCGATGCGATCGCCGATGCGGATCGCCTCATCGAGATCATGCGAGATGAAGACGATGGTATGGGCGTGGGTGCTCTGCAGTCGCACCAGTTCGTCCTGCATCTCGGTGCGGATCAGCGGGTCGAGGGCCGAGAAGGCCTCGTCCATCAGCAGGATTGGCGCATCGGTGGCGAGGGCGCGGGCCAGGCCGACGCGCTGTTTCATGCCACCGGAAAGCTCATCGGGGTAGCTGTCGGCATTGGCGGCCAGGCCCACGGTGTCGAGCGCTTGGAGCGCGCGCTCGCGCCGCTCCGTCTTGGCCATGCCGGAGACCTCGAGCCCAAACGCGGCGTTCTCGGCGACGCTCTTGTGCGGCATCAGCGCGAACGACTGGAACACCATGCTCATCGAGCGGCGGCGCATGGTGATCAGCTCCTGCTTCGTCATCTGGGTGATATCGACGCCGTCGACGATGACCTGGCCGCGGGTCGGATCGATTAAGCGGTTGAGCATGCGCACCAGCGTCGATTTGCCCGAGCCCGAGAGCCCCATGACCACGAACACCTCGCCTTCGCGGATGCTGAAGTCGGCCTTTTGCACGCCGACCGTGGTTCGGGTCTGTTCGAAAATCTCCGCCTTGGAGAGCCCTTGATCGAGCAGTTCTAGGGCTCGGTCAGGCTCGGGTCCAAAGATCTTGTAGAGGTCTTTGACGACAACCTTATCTTGCATGGGCCTAGAGTGGGAGAGTAAACAACTTTAAGGGTCCAAACTAACAGGTTAGTCGACCTCTGTCTTGGCGAGCGGCGCTTTAATCTGCCTAAGCGGGGCTGGTACCGCAGCAGGTTATCGATCGCGACTGACGATATAGCTTGCGATCCAGCGCAATGGGTCGGCACCCTCGCCGAAGCCGCTCAGGCGCTCGAGGGCGTCGGTGACGAGATCATCGGCCGCCTCATGCGCCGGACCAATGCCCATCAGTGAAGGATAGGTTGCCTTCGCATGGGCAGCGTCGGCACCACTCTGCTTGCCGATGACGTCGGTATCTCCCTCGACGTCGAGCAGGTCATCTTGGATCTGGAATGCCAGGCCGATGCATTTAGCATAGTGGTCGAGCGCATCGGCCTTCGCCGGCTCGAGACCGGGGCAGGCAAGGGAGGCCATCTGGACGCTTGCTCTAATCAGCGCCCCGGTCTTGTGGATGTGGATGTTTTCCAGCATCACCAGATCGAGCGCGCTGCCCTCTGATTCCAGGTCCAGGGCTTGGCCGCCGGCCATGCCGATCGACCCCGCAGCTCGCGCCAGCGCTGCCACCATCTGTAAATGGGCGCCGTTATCGACACCGGCGCCGCCATCTTGCGCCAACACACCGAAGGCCAGCGTCTGTAAGGCATCGCCGGCAAGGATGGCGGTCGCCTCATCGAAAGCCTTATGACAACTGGGGCGTCCGCGTCGGAGATCGTCATCGTCCATCGCCGGCAGATCGTCGTGGATCAGCGAATAGGCGTGGATTAGCTCGACCGCTGCAGCGCCGGCATCGACACGCTCGGGCTCGAGACCCAGGGCCTTTGCGCCGGCATAAGCGAGGGTTGGGCGCACACGCTTGCCTTCGCCCAGCACGGTATAGCGCATCGCTTGATGCAGCTGGGTTGGCGGCTGCTCGGCAGCGGGTAGGGTGCGCTCGAGTGTGCGCTCGACGCGGGCTTGGCAGTCTTGGAGAAAACGTTGGAGGCGTGACGCGTCTTGCATGTGCCGATTGCGGGTCAGAGGTTGCGGTTCAAAGATAAAGAGGCAAAAAGAGGGGCGATTGAGGAGAGACCTAGCGACTCAAGCGCAACCGCTTTGAAGACGATAACCTGGGTCGGCTGAGCGAGCAGGCTCAGTTAGACCTGTTCGCTCTGAGTATGGGTCGCCGTGTCGGTAAAGGGCTCGGGCTCGGCCTTATCCGAAGCCTCGGTGAGGATGCGAATCCGCTGCTCGGCCTGATCGAGCGCTTGTTGGCAGCCGCGGCTCAGCCGAATGCCTTCTTCGAAAGCCGTTAAAGAGGCCTCCAAGGTCAGGTCGCCGCGCTCGAGCTGATCGACGATCGTCTCTAACGCCTGCAACGCGGACTCGAACTGCTTGGGGTCTTGAATCTTGTCGTCGCTCATCGTTCGTTTGAACTGGCCTTTCCGACTACGGTACCGTAGCGCGCTTTAAACGGTCAACGCAGCCCACGATCTCTAGGAGTACCCCGCCCGCCATGAGCGGCAACTACGACGCCTCGGCCATTGAAGTTCTCAGTGGCCTGGACCCGGTTCGCAAGCGACCGGGTATGTACACCGATACCACGCGACCGAATCACCTTGCGCAAGAGGTCATCGACAACAGCGTCGACGAGGCGCTGGTCGGCAAGGCCAGCCGGATCGACGTGATTCTGTACCAAGACAGCTCTATCGAGGTCAGTGACGACGGCCGTGGGATGCCGGTCGATCTGCATCCGGAGCAGGGTCTGCCCGGGGTCGAGGTGATCCTAAGTACCTTGCATGCCGGCGGTAAGTTTTCAGCCGGCAGCTACCGCTTCTCCGGCGGCCTGCACGGGGTTGGTGTCTCAGTGGTCAACGCCCTCTCCAAGCGCCTCGAGGTCTGGGTCAAGCGCGCCGGCAAGGAGTATCGCATGGCCTTTGCCGGCGGTGACAAGACGGAGGATCTGACCGAGATCGGTCGTGTCGGTCGCGACAATAGCGGCACCCGGCTGCGGTTCTGGCCGGACGAGCGTTACTTCGATACAGCAAAGGTGTCGGTCCGGCAGCTGACCCATCTTCTGCGTGCCAAGGCGGTGCTCTGTCCGGGGCTCGATGTTCGTTTTCGCGATGAGCACACCGGGGATGAGCAACGGTGGTGCTACGCCGATGGGCTGCGGGATTATCTGAGTGAGGCGCTTGGCGAGGCGGAGCGAGTGCCTGATGAGCCCTTCGTCGGCACGCTCGAGGGGCAGACCGAGGCCGCGAGCTGGGCCCTGTCTTGGCTCCCCGAAGCGGGTGAGCAGGTGACTGAAAGCTATGTGAATCTGATCCCGACGGTGCTGGGTGGGACCCATGTGAACGGCTTTCGCACCGGGCTGACCGAGGCCATGCGCGAATTTTGCGAGTTCCGCAATCTGCTGCCGCGCGGGGTCAAGCTTGCGCCAGAAGACGTCTGGGCGCGCGCGAGCTGGGTCTTGTCGGTCAAGCTGGCCGACCCGCAGTTCTCTGGGCAGACCAAGGAGCGGCTGTCTTCGCGGGAATGCGCGGCCTTCGTCTCCGGCGTGGTCAAAGATGCATTCAGTCTCTGGCTAAACGAGCATGTTGCGGATGGCGAGCGTATCGCCGAGATCGCGATTGGCGCCGCCCAGGCGCGCCTGCGCGCAGGCCGCACCGTGACCCGCAAACGGGTGACCCAGGGCCCAGCGCTACCGGGCAAGCTGGCCGACTGCACGGCGACTGATCCAGCGCGCAGCGAGCTGTTCTTGGTCGAGGGTGATTCTGCTGGTGGCTCGGCCAAGCAGGCGCGCGATCGCGAGTTTCAGGCCATCATGCCGCTGCGCGGCAAGATCCTGAATACCTGGGAGGTTGATCCGGCCGAGGTGCTCGGCTCGCAAGAGGTGCACGACATCGCCGTCGCCATCGGTGTCGATCCGGGCAGCGACGATCTTTCGCGCCTTCGCTTCGGAAAGATCTGTATCCTGGCCGATGCGGATTCCGACGGTGCGCATATTGCGACCCTGCTTTGCGCGCTGTTCCTGAAACATTTCCCGCAGCTGGTGGCGGCCGGCCACGTCTTCGTCGCGATGCCGCCACTGTTCCGGATCGATGTCGGCAAGCAGGTGTTCTATGCGCTTGACGACGCCGAGCGCGTTGGTGTACTGGATCGCATCGCCGCTGAGAAGCTCAAGGGCAAGGTTAGCGTGCAGCGCTTCAAGGGCCTGGGGGAGATGAACCCGCAGCAGCTGCGAGAGACCACGATCCATCCGGATACGCGCCGGCTGGTTCAGCTCACGGTTGAGCCTGGCGATGACAGCGCCACCTTGATGGACATGCTGCTGGCCAAGAAGCGCGCTGCCGACCGGCGTGCCTGGCTGCAGGAGAAGGGCGATCTGGCCGAGGTCTAACCGGGTCACACCGCCGCCGCAGGGCCTACCCAACTTGATATAGAGCGCGATGATGTCCTCATTTCCATACGCCCACGCTGCTGACGACGACTGGAATCTGGCGCTTGAGCGCGTGATTGCCGGACTTGGCACCGTCCAGGGTCGTCTCGGTTTCCTCTATGTCACCGATGCGATCAACGCCCACCTCGAGGCCATTCTCGACGCACTCCGCGATGCCACCGATGTCGAGCACTGGGTTGGCGCCGTGGGTATCGGGATCTGCGCGACCGGCGTCGAGTACTACGAGCGACCGGCGATTGCCGCGATGGTTGCCGATCTGCCTGAGGATGCGTTTCGGGTGTTCCCGCCGATCGTTAAGGACCTTGAGGGCTTCGACGCCGCTCAGCGCGCTTGGCTGGGTAGCGCCCAACCGTTCATGGCGCTGGTGCATGCCGATCCGACCAACCCGCAGACCGAGAGTCTGATTCGCCAGCTCGCTGAGCGTACCGTCAGTGGGTTCTTGGTCGGCGGCTTGGCAAGCAGTCAGCACAATGCGCGCGTCATCGCCGACGAGCCGACCGAGGGTGGCCTGACGGGCGTCATGTTTACTGAGGCGGCGGGCATTCAGACCGCGCTTTCGCAGGGCTGCTCGCCGATCGGGCCGCACCGGAGCATCACCGAATGCCAGCGTAACGTGATCATCGAACTCGATGATCGACCTGCCTTGGATGTCTTCAAGGAAGATATCGGCGAGGTCCTGGCTCGCGATATCTCCCGGGTTGGCGGCTATATCTTTGTTGGTTTGCCGATCAAGGGCTCAGATACGGCGGATTATCTGGTGCGGAACCTGATCGGGGTCGATCTGGATAAGCGGCTGATTGGCATCGGCGACCTCGTTGAGAAAGGCCAAGAGCTGATGTTCTGCCGGCGGGATGCCAACACAGCTCGCGAAGACCTGTCCCGGATGCTCACCCATCTGAAGGCTCGCTTGAATGGGCCACCACGAGGTGGAGTCTACGTGTCTTGCCTTGGCCGTGGCTCCAACCTGTTCGGTGACGACTCGGAAGAGCTGAAGCAGATTCGCGAGGAGCTCGGAGATTTTCCGCTGGTTGGCTTCTATGCCAATGGCGAGCTGTCGCAGAATCGCCTCTATGGATACACCGGCGTGCTGACGCTGTTTACCTGACGCTGTTTACTCACAAAGCCCAGTGATGCAGCGCACCTAATGGCAAGGGAATGGGGTGGTTTCGCTTGGCACATGCCGCTGGTCTGCAAACGATGAGTCCAGAATCAGAGGCCACTGCGAGCGATCGCGCTCGAGCCAGCGCGCGGTTCAGGATGCTGCTCTGGGCTGTTGTCGTGGTCCTGGGCATCGCTGTTGTTGCGGTGGTGCTGGTCCGGGCTTGGCCGCTGCTCAATCCAGCCGTGAGCGAGCGGGCCCCCCTGCGTCCCGATTGTGACCTGCTAAGCCAGGCCTGCTCGGTGCGGTTCGCAGCCGGTGCTGAGGTTGTGCTCGACATTCAACCCCGCGGCATCCCCGCCGTGCACCCGCTTGAACTGCGTGTCAATCTCGACGGCTTGCCGGTTCCGCAGCGTGTCGAGGTCGATTTCGCGGGTATCGATATGGCGATGGGCTTCAATCGCGCCGCATTGAGCTTGGATGCGGAATCCGGTACCTGGATAGGTCGGGGCATGTTGCCTGTCTGCGTCCGTGATCGCATGACCTGGGAGGCGCGCGTTCTAGTGCATTATCCAGACCGGTTGCTCGCGGCTCCCTTCCGATTCGTCAGCTTGCGTCCAGGCGAGCGCTGAGGGGCGAGCAGGATATGTCCGGGTAGAAGCAAGATTGATTGCGTTGTTGCCCGCGTAGTGCGGGTCGCGCTGCTATGATCACGGGACGTCGCCCGCCGCTCTGGTCTGCGGGTGATCGTCTAAGTCTGGAGAGAGAATCATGCGTGTTTTGGTCGGCGATATCGGCGGCACCAAGACGGGTCTCGGGATTGCCGAGGTCCAAGGCGATAGCGTCAAGCTCGACGTGCATCGTCGCTACCCGAGCCGAAAGTCGGTGTCGCTCGGCGAGATTGTGACTACCTTCTTCGATGAGACCGGTTGCCAGTGCGAGGTGGCGGCCTTTGCCGTTGCCGGGCCTGTCGTGAGCGGGCGCAGCAAGACCACCAATCTGCCGTGGCAGATCGATGCGGCCGCAATGCAGAAAAGCCTAGGTTTTGATCGCGTTGGTCTGCTCAACGACCTCGAGGCTGTCGCCTGGGGGGTGCCGGCACTGACAGCCAACGAGGTTGCCGTGCTCCAGCAGGGTGCGAGCGTCACGGTGGGCAACGCCTGTGTCGTCGCCGCTGGGACTGGGCTCGGAGAGGCCGGTCTGTATTGGGACGGCGCCAATTATCGCCCGTTCGCCACCGAAGGTGGGCATACGGACTTCGCACCGACCGATGATCGCGAGTTTGCGTTGCTGAACTACCTGCAGAAGAAGGTCGGGCGCGTGAGCTGGGAGCGCGTTGTCTCGGGGATGGGGATCGGCAACATCTATGAATTCCTCGCCCAATGGCATAAGGCGGTGCATCCGCCCGCGGTGGCTGAGGCGCTGCGCAGCGATGGCGACATCGCCGCTGCGGTTGCCGAGGCCGCCGGCAACGGCCACGCCATCAGCCAAGAGGCGATGGAGCTGTTTGCTGTGCTCTATGGCCGCGAGGCCGGTAATACCGCGCTCAAGCATATGGCCCTTGGTGGGGTCTTTCTCGGCGGCGGCATTGCCCCGAAAAACCTAGCACTGTTGCAGGGCGCAGGTTTTGCGGAAGGCTTCCGAGACAAGGGGCGGATGCGGGCCCTGATGGAGCAGATTCCGGTCTGCGTCATTCTCGATCCCTATACGCCCCTGTATGGCGCGGCACGCTACATGGTGGCAGAGATGGGATGACGCGGTATCTTTGGCTGGTCTGTGCAAGACGGTACACCTAACTGTTTCTTCTGTGCCATCATATGTTGCATCTTTGCACCGCGGAGAACTGCCACCAGGATGTCTCTTCCGGAAAGCCTAGCCCGAAGCCGCTGGTGCCCATCGCGTTTCGATCGGCAACAATGGCACTTTGGGGTGTGGCTTAGCGTCTCTCTGCTGCTGATGCTCCCGAGCACTGCTCAGGCCCTGAACCTCGAGGTCAAGGTGACTGGGCTCGACGGGCAGTACGAGAGCAATGTCTTGGCGTTACTCGCGCTCTATCAAGAACGCGAGGATACGGAGATGTCAGTGCCGCGTCTTCGCGCACTCTATCGGCGGGCGCCGGAGCAGATCCGCGAAGCGCTGGCACCCTTTGGTCTCTATCGGGTTGAGATCGAATCCAGTCTGACGGAGCCCCGTGTTGACGACGGCACTTGGGTTGCCGCCTTCAAGATCGATCCGGGTGCTCCAGTCAAGATTGGCCAGATCGATTACCGCATTACCGGCCCCGGGGCCGATAACCCGCGCTTTCCCAAACAGTTTCCGATGAAGGTCGGGGACCCGCTGATCCACGCCGTCTACGAGAGGGCCAAGTCCAGGATCGTCAATATCGCGTCCGAGGAAGGCTACATCCAAGCCAGGCTGGTGCGCCATCTGGTGCTGATCGATCCCGTGGCCTACGAGGCCATCGTCAATTTTCATCTGGAGACCGGCGAACAGTTCTATCTCGGCCAGGTTCGCTTTGAACAGGACCTTCTCAGCGACGCCTTTCTCGAGAAGTTTGTCGACTTTAAGCCGGGCGTGATCTACAACCCCGAACTGCTGCTTGGACTCCAAGGACGCTTGATCAGCGCCGAATATTTTGATGAGGTTGAGGTCAATCCGCAAAGGGATCAGGTCGGACCGGATCGACAGGTGCCGATCGAGGTCGTGGCGACGCGAAACAAGGCCAATGTCTATCGGGTGGGTGTCGGTTATGGGACTGACGTTGGACCGCGCTTCAACCTGGATTATCGCCGCCGCTACATAGGCCGACGCGGGCACAATCTGAAGGCGGAGCTTGAGGTCTCGCAGATCGAGCAGTCGGTGATCGCCGAGTATCGCGTTCCCATTCGTAACCCGGTCCAGGATTATATTCAGATCCGGTCGGAGTTCTACGCCTTCAACACCGACAGCCGCGAGGGGGACCTGTTCAAGCTCAGCATCGCGCAATCGGTGCGGACCAAGAACGGCTGGCGGCGCATCATAGGCGTCGATTATCGCTACGAGGATTCGTCGGTCGCGAGCGATGGTGACGGCAACTTCAATGGCCTGGTGCCTAACCTCTCTTGGTCGAAGGTGGTTGCCGATGACCCGATCAACACGCGCAACGGGTACAAGATCAATGCCTATCTCCAGGGCACCTCAAAGGACCTCCTGTCGACCAGTAACTGGCTCAGCGGGCAGCTCAATTCCAAGCTGATCAAGTCACTGGGTGAGAAGATGCGTGTTATCGGCCGGGCCAATCTGGGCGCGATCTGGGCGAGCAGCGTTGAGCAGGTCCCGGCGAGCCAGCGCTTCTTTGCCGGCGGTGACAACAGTATCCGCGGCTGGGGCTTCGACGTATTGGGGCCTGACGACCCGATCAACAACAAGATTGTTGGTGGACGTTTCCTGGCTGTTGGCAGCCTGGAGCTGGAGCATCAGATCGTTGGCAACTGGGGCGGCGCAGTGTTTACCGATTTCGGCAATGCGTTCGACCCTGATTTTGAACAGAACTGGGAGCAGAGTGTCGGCGTTGGGGTCCGCTATAGTACGCCCATCGGCCCGGTCCGGCTGGACCTTGCCTATGCATTGACCAAAGACCCAGCCGGGTTTCGTCTGCACTTCGCCTTAGGTCCTGATCTGTGAGCCCGACTGACAACACCCAGCAGCCCGACGCAGCGGTCAGCGAGGCGGTCGACCATCCAGGCACCGATCCTGACGGATCGAATTCTGCGCATACAGAGCGAGCGAGCCAAGGCCGGCGCCGCTTCCGGCCACTGCGTTGGCTCGGCGGCCTGATCGCCATTGCCCTGATGCTGATTGTGCTGCTGCTGGGTTTCGTGCTCGGGACTCAAACCGGGCTCCGCACGCTGTTCGCTCTGGCCGAGGATCTGGCACCTGGATTGGTGCAGGCTGATCGCATCGAGGGCCGGGTGCTGGGACGACTCGAACTCGATGGATTCGAGCTGGGCCTGCCATCGCTGCAACTGTCGGCGGGCAGTCTGGTGCTCGACTGGAGGCCGGGCTCGTTGTTCATCGGGCGGCTACAGGTGCAGGAGCTAAAAGCCAGCGACATCCTGGTGGTGACCGAGCCCACTGACGAGAAGCCACCCAGCGAGCCGTTCGAGCTGCCATCGATCAGACTGCCGATTGGCATCGATATCGATCAGCTGTTGCTGGAGCGCCTCAGCTACCGGCAGTCCGGCTCTCCGCCAGAGGCCGCGATCGAGCTGACGCGGGCTGAGTTCTCGGCAACCGCAACCGGCGATCGGGTTGATCTCAGAACACTGACGGCCGAGCTGTCGCAGCCCAACGCGCGTGTTCATGCCCTGGGCGATGTTCAGCTCGATGGCGCTTATCCGATGGATCTGAGTCTCGATTGGCGCTTCCAACAGGCGCCAGCGCTTTCGGTCACCGGCGAAGGTGAGGTCACCGGCAACCTGGATGCGCTGTCGATCACCCATCGGATCAACGGGTCGGTCCAGGCGAGCCTGCAGGCACAGATCAAAGATGTGCTGAAGACACCGAGCTGGCAGGCCGAAATCGATCTGAAGGCGATCGATCTACCACAGATTGTGGCCGATGCGCCGCCGGTTGATCTGCGGGCGCAGCTGAAGACAGATGGCGATCTGGAGCAGGCGTCAGTCACCGGAAACCTCCAGGGCACTGCCCCGGAGGTGGCTGAGATGGGCCGCCTGATGGCGGAGCTGGATATCGAATGGGCGTCACAGGTGTTGACGATCAATGCGCTTCGCCTAACCGAGTCGGCCGCAGCGAGCAAGGCCACGGCGAATGGAGGTAATGGCCAGCAGCGGCTGGCGGACGCCGAGCATGGCAGCAGCCAGTACCCGGGTGCCCGGATCGATGTCAGCGGCCGACTCGACACCAGCCCAACTGTGCCTGTGTTCGAACTCGAGGCGCTTTGGGAGCAGCTGCGCTGGCCCTTGGCGGGTGCGCCGATAGCGCAGTCGCCGCAGGGTTCGATCGACGCCGAGGGCTCGCTCGAGAACTACGACTATCGCATCAAGGCGCAGGCCTTTGGCTCGCAGATCCCCGAGACCAGTCTGGCGTTGGTGGGTACTGGCGACCAGAGCAGTACCGAACTGGTCGAACTGACGATCAACACCCTGAATGGACTGATCAACGGCAAGGGCCAGGTCAGCTGGTCGCCCGAGCCGACCTGGGACCTGGCGCTGACCGCCAACGGCATCGATCCTGGTCGCCAGTGGCCGGGGCTAGATGGCAGCGTCGGGCTCAAAGCGGATACGCGCGGCGGTCTCAAGGATGGCTTTCGCTACAGGCTGAGTCTCGATACGGCATTGAACGCCTATCCCGACGCCTTGCTCAATCTGACCGGGACCGGCACCGCAAGCGATACCGAGATCCAAGCGTTCAGCATCGAGACGCTCGGCGGCGTGCTCGACGGCAGCGGTGAGCTGGCCTGGTCACCCGAGCTTAGCTGGAACGCAGCACTGACGCTGTCCGATCTCGATCCCGGTCAGGTCCTAGCGGACTGGCCTGGTAGCCTGGGCGGTCGTTTCCAAAGCCAAGGCGCGATGGCGGAGTCGGGGCCTGAGCTGACTGCTCAGATTAGCGATTTCGCTGGGCAATTGCGGGGTTACCCGGTGTCCTTGCAGGCGGACCTTGCGATGCAAGGCAAGACTGTGACCCTGCAAACCCTTGAAGCAAGCTCCGGTGATACGCGGCTCCGCGTCGATGGGCGCATCGACGATGAACTGGATCTGCGCTACAACTTCGATTCACCCAATCTCGCCGCGCTGTTGCCGGAGCTGAAGGGGCGTCTTGAGGCCGATGGCACCCTGACTGGCAGCCTCAATGCACCCAGGATTGGGCTCAACCTCGGCGGTCGCGCTATCGAGATGGACGGACAGGGCATCGAACGCCTCGATGCGACGGCCAACCTTGGGCTGGCGCCGGAGGCTCCGCTTCAGCTCAGGATCGATGGGACCGACTTGATCGTCGGATCGCAACGCTTTGAGACCTTGCAGTTACGCGGCCAGGGCAGGACTCAGGCGCATCAGCTCAGCGCCGAGGTCAAAGGCGAGCCGCTCAGTCTGGGTCTGACGCTCGATGCCGGCCTCGGCGAGGCCAACGCGTATCAGGGGCGGCTGACCCGGTTGTCGCTGCAGACTCAGGACTATGGCGATTGGGGGCTGCAGCAGGCAGCGCCGTTCAAGATCGCTGCGGGCTCGATCGAGACCGGTCCACTCTGTATCGGCAACAATGGCTCAACCCAAGGCTGCGTTGCCTTTCAGCAGCCCGAGCCGGGGCGTTTCTCGGCCTCGCTCGATCTGCAGCGACTCGGGTTCGATCTGTTGGATGCGATCACACCGGATACGGTCTCGCTTTCCGGTTACCTGACCGCCAAGGCTGACTTTCAAGGCCAAGGCGATCTGCTTACTGGGAGCGCCGAGCTTCAGGTGCCCGAGGGTGGCGTCGAGGTCGTGCTGTCGAGGGCGAGCGAGACCTTGGTCTTCACCGGCACCCGTGTTGACGTCCGCGCCAATGCGAGCGGTATGAATGCCCGTTTCGAGCTGCCGGTGGAGGACGCCGGACGGATCGATGCCGAGGTTGGACTGCCAGGCTTTCGACTCAGTACCATCGATCGCCAGCCGCTCAATGGGCGTATCCGCATCGACTTAGACGGTTTGGACCGCTTCGCGAGGCTGGCTCCTGATGTGAGCGGTACTGAAGGGCGCATCGACGGCGATCTCAGGCTAAGCGGTCGTCTGACGCAGCCGGCGATCCAAGGCAATCTTGCGGTTCGGGATCTCGCGCTTAGGGTGCCGGCGATCGGACTCGAGGTTGCGGATCTCAATCTGACCCTGCAAAGCGAGAGCGCTGAGACCATGCAGCTCAGCGGCAGCGGTTTGATTGGTGGCGGACAGCTGAGCCTTGAAGGCATGGCAACCGGCATCGCCGCTGGCGAGCCGAACGTTGCCGTTCAGATTCAAGGTCGTGAGCTCAAGGTTGCCGATACCAAGGAGTATCTGGCCATCGTCTCGTTGGATCTCAAGGCCGGCTTGGGGGTTGGCGGTGCAGCAGTGCGCGGTGAGCTGAGTGTGCCGAGGGCAAACATTATGCCGCGCGGCCTCCCGGCGGGCTCGGTGCAACCATCGCCAGACGTGGTGCTCGAAGAGCCTGCGGAGAACGAGGCCTTGCCGATCAGCATCGATGTGCTGGCCAAGCTCGGCGATCAGGTGCTAGTGGAGGCATTCGGGCTGCGCGGTCTGCTACAGGGGCAGCTGCGGATCACGCAGCAGCCAGGTGAGGAACTGGTCGGGAGTGGCGAGCTGCAGGTGATCGATGGCACCTATCGGGTTTCACTACCCGGGCTGGGTCTTCTGACCTCGGTCGGTAGACCCTTGGTGATCGATAAGGGCATTGTGCTCTTCGCGAATACCCCGTTGGATAATCCGGGTATCATTCTCAATGCCCAGCGCCAAGGGGGCGATATCACCGCTGGCGTTCGCGTGCTGGGTACGCTGCGCAACCCGAAGCTGGCCTTCTTCTCGGAGTCTGATCCGAATCTGTCGCAATCCGAGATCACCAGCTATCTGGTGACCGGCATCCCGCCGAAGCGTGGCGGCAAGGAGGATGACCGCTCGATTTCGGTCGGCACCTATATAGCACCGAAGCTGTTCATGGAGTACGACAGCAGCTTGGGCGATCAATCGGACAGTATCAAGATGCGCTACGATCTGACCAAGAGTATCCAGATACAGAGCGAGACCGGGGATGCGCAGGGATTCGATATCTTCTACAAATTCGAGAACTGAGTGTCCTTTGCAAACTGGTCAGCGTTGAGTCAAAGGCTAGTCATTGCTCATGCATCATGAATGAGCGTCTTTGGGGTCCGCGGTACTGGCTAAGCTGGGCCGCGGTTGGATTGTTCAAGCTCCTGTCGCTGCTGCCCTTTCGAGCTCAGGCGGCTTTAGGCCATGGGCTGGGCTGGATCAGCTATCAGCTTGCCTGGGGCCGGCGCCGAGTCGCGCGCATCAACCTGTCGATCTGTCTTCCTGAGTTGGAGCCGAAGGAGCGCGAGCAGCTGGTGCGCGAGCATTTCGGCTGGCTTGGGGTCGCGGCGATCTGTCAGGGACTGAGCTGGTCAGCGCCGCCGCGGCGTCTATCGCGGATCGTGCGGTTGCGCCATCGCGAGCGGATCGATGCCTTGCTTGCTGCGGGGCGGCCGGTGATCGTGTTGGTGCCGCATTTCGTTGGGTTGGAGTTGGGCGGGACGGCGTTTACGGCCTTGGTACATTCGGGGATGTACATGTATCAGCGGATTCGCAATCCGGTGATCGATGCGCAGGTTCGGCATGCTCGGACGCGGTTTGGGGCGATTCCGGTGGAGCGTCAGGATGATTTGCGCGGGCTGATCCGAACCTTGAAGTCTGGTGTGCCGTTTTTTTATCTGCCGGATCAGGACCCTGGTCGGCGGCGGGGTGTGTTTGTGCCGTTTTGTGGTGTGCCGGCGGCGACGGTGCCGACGCTTGGGCGGATTGCGCGGTTGGCGGGGGCGGTGGTGATTCCGACCTTTGCGCGGTTTTTGCCGCGGGGTGAGGGATTGGAGCTGTGTTTTGATCCGCCCATCGCGGATTTCCCAATGGGCGATACGGAGGTCGATACGGCGCGGATGAACGAGGTCATTGAGGCGCGGTTGCGGGCTATGCCGGCGCAGTATTTTTGGGTGCATCGGCGGTTTAAGACGCGGCCTGAGGGGGCGGAGCCGATCTATCCTTTGCGGCGGCGGAAGCGGCGTTGATGGTGAGTTTGTCTTGGTTGGCGGCGGAAGATGCTGCTTTGTGGCTCGGGTGGAATGGAGAATGCTTGCTGTGCGTCTTGCGCTCTTGGGCTGTGGCGTTTCCGGTGAGCGTTTGGATGTGGTTGTTTGCTCGTTTGTCGCAGGCGCCGGGGTCGGGCACCGCTCGTCGGGGGTCGCCGTGAATACGTCCTTGTAGGCTCGACGATCGCCGTCCTGGCGATCGACGCCCCCGACGAGCGGTGCCCGACCCCGGCGCTTCTGACGTTGGTGGGGGCTGGTTGTTTGAGTGGGACTTATTTTCTCGACTTGTGTGATTCCGGACACCAAGACGTTTTCGGATGCTGGGGCACTGTACACCAGGTTCTTCCCGATTTGAGCGCCACTGTAGAGCGATCATCGGGAAGTAGAAAGTAGACCGCCACAAAGGTATAGCCATCGCGCCTGATATCCAGATAGCTGATCCACGCTAGTTGTACGCTAGTGCCATATCTGAGTTTGGCAATCACGGCTAATGGCTATAAGGGCATCCAGCGTCTGGATGAGTTCTAGCGAAACAGTAGGTGCCGGCTGTTCGTTA
>CAZEZH010000083.1:0-13768 GCA_964516305.1 uncultured Halochromatium sp.
ATGTGCAGTCCATGAAATAGCGCCTCGTTGCCCTCGAACAGCTCCTTTAGCGTATCAACGAACAGGCTCTTGCCGAAGCGGCGAGGACGCGAGAGACAGTAGACCCCAGCTTGTGTTGCCAGCCTCTCGGCCTCGACGGTCTTGTCGACATAGGTAAAGCCGCCTTCGCGAATCTTGCAGAAGGTTTGAATGCCGATCGGGAGCTTTTGCTGGGACATAAGGCTGAAGTCGCGAGTGAGCAGTGGCCGAGTGCTGCGAATCTCGCCACTATCTTACACTGGTTTGTTTTTTATGCGTTTTTTTAGGCATTCAGTGTCGGAGGAACGCTAGAGCGAGGATGGGACAGCTCCGGCAAACGCTCAACCTCGACGGTCTGGGTCGGAAACGCGAACTTGACCTCGAGCCGCTCAGCAAGACGCACGATCTCGAGCAGCACGCGCTGGCGCTCCACCAATTCGGCCGACCAGTCCGGAACCTGCAGGAAGAAGTAGAGCATGATGGTGAGGCTGCTCGGGGCGAAGTCGTTGAGCACCACATGGAAGGCGTCCTTGCGTGTGCTGTCGGTGGCCATGATCACAGCCTTGATGCCTTCAACGAAGGCCTCGATGCGCTCCGGCGGTGTGTCGTAGCGGATCGCCAGGGTGGTGTAGACGCGCCGATAGGTGCGCCGGCCCATGTTGTCGATGGTCGCCGCCATGGTGGCCGAGTTCGGCACCGAGAGCTGCGAATCGTAGAAGGTGCGGATGCGGGTGCTGCGGAACCCGATGTCCTCGACCGTCCCCTCGGCACCATCGAGCTTGATCCAATCGCCGATCGCGAATGGACGATCAAGCATGATCGCGATCGAGCCGAGCAGGTTGGCCAGGGTCTCGCGGGCGGCGAGTGCGATGGCCAAGCTGCCGACGCCAAGGCCCGTGAGCACCGAATAGGCGGGTAGGCCAATACGGTCGGCGGCATCGATCACCATGGCGGCGATGACAATGACGATCAGGAGCTTGAAGCCAAGACGCAGCAGCTGGCTATCGATACCGCGCGACCGCAAGCGACGCGAGCGAATGATGGCCTCTGGGATACGGCTGAAGACAACCGCGACCAGCCAAGCCAGCAGTGAATACTCGATGACGATGAAGACCCGCGCGATGCTTTGCAGCATCGCCCCGGTAAAATTGATCTGCCAACTGATCAGCGCATGGACGCCAACAGCCAGCAGCAGCGCGAGCACCAATGCGGCCATCGTGCGCCAGCGTGTCTCTCGGCCGAGTTGGGCCTTGGCACGACGCTCGGCGCGGCGCGCCAGCTGGTAGGCCAAGAGGGCGATGACGATCGCGCCGATGACAGCCACTGCAGCGGCCAGCCACTGCCAGACCGCCTGCCCAAGCCACTCCCTGGCGAGCCAAGGCGGTAGCGCTTGATTGTCGGCCCAGGTGAAATCGATGCCGGTGCCAGGTGTCAGCGTGTAGGCACGATAGATCCCCGGGGTCGAGCCCTGCGGCAGATAAGGCAGGTCCTCAACACTCGCAAAGAAGTCCTCAGCCCGGTCGACGGTATCGGTACTGAAGAGCCAGGCCCCCGCCCGGGGCCCTTCTTGCACCTGCTGCAGCAGGATCTCGGTATTGGGTATCCGCCATTGGGTCAAGGCCTCGCGCTCGACCTGCTCGGCATCCGGGATACTGCTGTAGGGCGGCAGTCCGACACGATCGATGACCTCCTTCAGCAAGAGCGCGACCTCAACGCCGACACTATCCGCAAAGGCCCGGGGAACCTCGCTGAGATCCAAGGTACGCACCGCGCGGTGCAGCGGCTGAATCGTCTCCCGGCCCGGCTGCTCGGGGTCCTTGCCGATCAGATAGACGCGGTCCAGGTTCAGGATCAGGCTTTCAATGGTGGCCCTTGGGCTTGAGGTGTCCGGCGGCCTGAGCGGATTGATATCAGGGGCGATCGCTGTTGGCAGGCGGTGATCGGTGCCTTCAGCGAGGAGCGGTTGCGCCAGTAAAGCCGACAGCGCAAGCAGCCCGCCGAGCAGACCCGTGGCCGCTAATCGCGCTAGTGAGAACAGCGGCGGACAGCGTCTGCCCCGCCGCAGCAAGCAAAATAACCGAGCCAAGATCACGCCAATAGTCCTATCGTCCGCCCCAAATCAGCGCGACAGTCTATCCTGATTCAGGTGCTGCAGACGGCGACGTCGGCAGACTAGACCCGCGGCCAAACCAATGCTGCAGCCGCCCATGGGCACTCTCGTGCATCGACAACAGCGCCGGAATCACCAGCAGGATCAGCAGGGTTGCAAAGCCCAGTCCGAAGGCGATGGACGTCGCCATCGGGATCAGGAATTGGGCCTGGTAGGAGGTCTCGAACAACAGTGGCATCAGTCCGGCGATGGTGGTCAAAGAGGTCAGCAGCACCGCGCGCAAGCGTTGGCTGGCGGCCTCGATCAGCGCCTGCTGGATCGACAGCCCCTCGCCGCGCAGTTGCTTGTAGAAGCTGACCAGGATGATCGAATCGTTGACGACGATACCAGAGAGGCCAAACATCCCGAACAGCGACAGGATGGTCAGATCGATGCCCATGACCCAATGCCCGAACAAGGCGCCGGTGAGGCCGAATGGGATCACCGCCATCACCACCAGCGGCCAGCCGTAAGAGGAGAACACCCAGGCCAGGATCAGGTAGATCAGGACCAGCCCGAGCATCAACCCTTTGTGCATGTCCGAAAGGGTGTCGCGCTGATCGGCCGAGCGGCCCTCGAACGAAGAGTCGATGCCGTAATCGCGCTGCAGCTGCGCCAGCATGTTGTGAAGCCGTTCGGGGTCGTCGAGGCAGCGTTGCCTGATCATCGCGCCGCCCGGGTGGAGGCGAAGAAGCTCGCGCATCAGGCAGTCATTGCTCAACCCGAGTTTGGTCCGCAGGGGCAGACCGTCTGCTCACGAACGACGTCAACCGGCTCCCAGGTATCGCCTCGCGAAGTCCTGCGGTGAGACCGGGCGCCCCAGATGGAACCCTTGCCCGATGTCACAGTGGCGCACGCGCAAGAACTCGAGCTGTGCTGGCTCTTCAATCCCCTCAGCGACAACGAGATAACCAAGGTTGCGCGCGATCTCGATGATACTTTGGGCAATGACTGCAGTGTTTGCGTGCGAGGAAAGGTCGGCGACGAATTCGCGATCGATCTTGATCCCAGAGAAGCTATAATTTTTCAATGACTTGAGCGAAGAGTAGCCGGTTCCGAAATCATCGAGCCAGACCTCGAATCCCGCTGCTCGCAAGGCATTGATGTTTGCCACCGCCAGAGCTTCGTCGCGGGCAATGGCGGTCTCGGTCACTTCCAGGTTCATCCGCGAGGGTGACACTTGGTGTTGACAGAGGATTTTCATCAATCGCTGACTGAGATCTTCTTGGCTAAACTCGATCGCTGATAGATTCACTGAGAACGGAACGGCAGGGAGTCCTTGGCGATCCCACTGAAGAATCTGTTGACAGAGTCGGTGCAACACCCAGTCGCTGATCTCGGCAATCTGTCCCGTGCTCTCGGCCAACGGGATGAAACTGGAAGGCGGCACAGGTTTCCCGTCACTGGCGCTGAGCCGCAGCAGCACCTCAGCGCCAACCAGTGTGAGGTCTGCGACGCGGAACAGCGGCTGGTAGTGGAGTCGAAACCCACTGTGCTGCAACGCTTGGTGCATCAAGGACTCGATGCGCAGATGCAACACGCCGGACTCGCCCCAAATCGGATCGTAGAGGATGAACCGATTGCGACCAAGCGACTTGGCGCGTTTGAGTGCCGAGTCAGCGCAGCGGAGCAGAGTCTCGGCGCTCAGGTCTTCCGCAACCGGGCTCATAGCAGCCAAGCCGATACTGACTGACAGATAGAGTTGCTGTGCGCCCTGGAAGAAGCCTTCAGCCAGATGCTGCCGCACCTCCCCAGCGACGCCGAGCAGATCTTCGGGAGCGCTCAGCTGGGCGATGACAATCCCCAGCTCGTCCGCCCCTGTGCGCGCAACACAGAGATCGCTGGAGACGATGCCGAGCGCTTGGAGGACGTAGGGTGAGCGAAACACGCTCTCCAACCGATGGGCGAAGCTGCGCAAGACCTGGTCGCCGACGGCATAACCGAGCTCCTTGTTCACACGGTGGAAGCCGTCGATGTCGAGCAATATGACACCGACGGAATGCCCCACGGCGGGGTTTTGTAAGGCCTGCTTGAGGACTTGGACAAACTGGGCGCGCTGGGCCAGTCCAGTGAGCGGATCGGTGGAGGTCACTGCTCGGGCTGCATGATCCCCAAATTGGCGTTTTTCCCGATCAGGCTGCTGCTCAGCCGACCCATCTGTCGCATCGGCCAAGCGGTCCAGCGTCAGTGCTGCAAGATCCGCCATTGCACGGAGCGGTTGGTGCAAAAAGCCTGGGATTTCCGCCCGAATCCAAATGGCCACACCATGAACGAAGCGCGGCGAGGCCAGCTTAGCCAGCACCCAGGTTTCACCCTGCCAGCTGACCCGGTGCAGCCCCTGCTGAATGGCCGTGGCGACCCAACCCGCTTCGATTGCATGCTCAATGTCTCCGGGTGAGATTGTGGCGGCGCGGTCAGGCAGAACCTCAGCAAGTTCTAGACAGCCATCGATGTCTCGCTGCATCAAGCCGCAACGGGCCTGCGGAATCAGCAGTCGGGATGCCTCATACAGCAGGCTTTGGGTTTCTTGCGCGCTTACGCAAGCATCGAAGCGCCCGATGGCCAGGCGCAGCACGGCGAATGCGAGCTCATAGTGGCGTTGCGTCGCCGTCGCTAGCCCCTGACCCGAGGTATCGGTCAGGGACTCGGCCAGCGAGTCAGTCAGGGAATCGGTCAGGGACTGCAGTGGCGGCCGTGGCAATAGCATGATTCAGGACTCAAGGAAGGCGGAAACGACATCCTTGGTCGTCGACAATGTCAGATCAACAACTGGACGCAGATCCTCAATCTCGAGCCCGCTGCGCTGCCACTGTGCATCGCTCAGGACGGGTACAGCGCGAGTTCCACTGCTCCCAATACGCAGACTGTTGGTAATGATATCGGCAATGTGCGTAACACTGGTCTCTAGGCAGTAGTCGTCCTCGGCGAGGTCGTGATGCCGGCCGGCGACCTCGCAAAACACGCTTGGTATCTGCCATTTTCCCAGCAGGCGCGCCCCGACCTCGGTATGCGTGATGCCGAGTATCTGTGCTTCAAGCGTGTGCAGATCGGCGCGGTGCTCACGATGCGCCTGAAGTGCTTGGCCCATCGCGTCCGGCTCGAGTAGAAAAAGCGGAAGCCGACCAATGTCATGCAGTAGACCCGCCAGATAGAAGCGCTCTTCGTCGGTTTGACCGAGACGCCGTGCAATGACTCGGCTGGCAACGCCGGTCGCGATGCTGTGCTCCCAGAACGAGCGCATAGACACAGCACCGAGTGGGATATCTCTGAATACCGAGACGACTGAGGTCGCGAGCACGATCCGATGGGCTTCTTCGGTTCCAATCACGGTCAGCGCGTGCGTCAGGCTGTCGACCTTGGCGACGAGCCCGTACAGTGCGCTGTTGGCAACACGCAGCAGACGTGCGCTCAGCGACAGGTCGGCCTCCAAGATGCGCGCCATCGATTCCAGCGACCCGTTGGGACGCAGGAGTGCTTCGCGTGCTTGATAATAGATGGCGGGGAGAGATGGCAGCTCGTCGAGCCGATCGAGTAATCGCTCAGATTCAGCCTTCATCTCAAACACTCATCGCCGCTGCTGAGCATGTTCAAGACAGAGGTCGTAGAGCGTTTGGATGACCGGATGCCCAAGATTGCTGAGCGCAAAGTGGGCGTCGAACATTCCCCTGAGCGCCTGCTCTGAACGCTGTTGCTCCGCAGTGTCAGGTGCAGTATTTCCGGCGGCGCTAATCGGAGCCTCGGTGAACCCCCAGCACTTGAGAGCGCGGATCGTGCGCTCGTCAATCATCGTGCCTGCACGCAGCAAAACGAGCCCATTAGGATCATAGACATCTGCGCCGAGGACCATGCCGACCTGGATTTCATCCAATGGACTGGAAGTCATCATCATCGCTGCTATCAGGACTGGTCGCTGATCCCAAACACGAATAGCTAAGAGTCTAGTACAGTCTTATCGGGATTGCATAGAGTCTCCGTTGCGTCGTATTGGAAGCCGGACCTCGATCGGTTCAGGGTATCCTTGTCGCCTGCAGTCCAAGGCACCGCACTCTTCTCCAATATGAATCTGCGCGATATCAAGTACATCCTCGCCCTCGCCGAGACTCGCCACTTCGGCCGCGCCGCTGAGCGCTCTTTCGTCAGTCAGCCGACGCTGAGCGGCCAGATCCGCAAGCTCGAGCACGAGCTGGGCGTGACCATCTTCGAGCGCACCAACCGCTCGGTCGAGATCACTCCAACCGGTCAGCTGATCCTGCAGCACGCACGTCTGCTGATGGAGCAGGCCGATGCCATCGAGCAGGTCGCGCGCGCTCATCAGGACCCGCTCGCCGGGCCGCTGCGCATCGGCGCGATTCCGACGCTGAGTCCTTATCTGCTGCCACTGATCCTGCTGCCGTTGCGCGAGCGACTACCGCAGATCAAGCTGGTGCTGATCGAGGAGATCACCGAGACCCTGCTCAAGCGGCTCGAACATCACGAGGTCGACGCGGCCCTGCTGGCGACCCCGGTCAGCGAGCCGGAGCTGGTCGCGCGACCATTGTTCGAGGAGCCGTTCTGGCTCGCCCATCCGCGCCAGCATCCGCTCGGCGACAAGCCCGAGATCACCGAGGCCGATCTGGAAGAGACCGAGCTGCTGCTGCTCAGCGATGGCCATTGCCTGACCCATCAGGTGATGGAGGTCTGCCGCCTGGCCGAGCGCCCGCGCAGTGGCGAGATGGCCGATCTGCGCGCATCGAGTCTCGAGACCCTGCTGCAGTTGGTCGGCGCCGGTTTCGGCTGCACCCTGCTGCCAGCCTTGGCCTGCAGCGCCGAGAGCCCGCCGGACAGCCCGATCGTGCGGCGGCCACTGCATCTGCCGGATGCCTATCGGCGCATCTCGCTGGTCTCGCGTCGCAGCTTTCCGCGTCAGCAGGCGTTGGATGCCTTTGCCGAGGTCTTGGTCTCGCAGTTGCCGGACTCGGTGCGGCCGTTGCCGAGCGCGCCAGTGGCTCCGGCAGCGGCAAGCCCTTCCGGAGCCATGCGCGCCTTTGGGCCGACACCTGCATCCAGATCGACTCCTGTTTCCGCATCGAAACCGACATCCGGATCGACGGCCTTATCCGACTCGACGCACAGCGCCAGGTCAACGATCGCAAATGCGGCTGCTCCTGCGGAGGAGTCTGAGTCCGCGTCGGCAGCTTCAGCTAGATCAAACCGATGAACGAGCAACGCTTCTTCGCCAGCGCCGCGCGCAATCTCGAGAGCCTGCTCGCCGACGAGTTGCGTGGCCTCGGCATCGAGACCGCCGTCGAGACCCGCGCCGGGGTCGACTTTTCCGGCAGCCTGGCCGATGCCTACCGCGTCTGCCTCTGGTCGCGGGTCGCCAGCCGCGTGCTGCTGCCGCTCAGAGACTTCGCCGCACCAGACCCGGACGCGCTTTACGCCGGCGTGCGCGAGATCGACTGGTCCGAACACCTTGGGCCGGAGCAGACCCTTGCGGTCTCGGTCGACAGCGCCCGCTCGCAGATCGAGCACACCCAGTTCGCGGCCCAGCGCGTTAAAGATGCGATCGTCGATCAGATCCGCGAGCGCAGCGGTAGCCGCCCGAACGTGCGCCCGATCCAGCCCGATCTGGCGCTCCGCTGCCGCTTGTTCCGCGACCAAGTCGTGCTCTTCATCGACCTCTCCGGCGAGGCCCTGCATCGGCGCGGCTGGCGCATCCAAGGCGGTACCGCACCCTTGAAGGAGACACTCGCGGCGGCGCTGCTGCTCCGTGCCGGCTGGCCCGAGATCGCCGCCGGCGGCGGTGAGCTGATCGACCCGCTCTGCGGCATCGGCACCCTGGTGATCGAAGGCGCGCTGATCGCCGCCGACATCGCCCCTGGCCTGCGACGCGACTATTGGGGCTTCAGCGGCTGGCGTGGCCATGATCAGGCGGCCTGGAGTGCCTGGAGGACGCTCCTGGTCGAGGCCAAGGAGCGCCGCGCAACCGGCCTGCATCGACTTGCGCGCAGCAACACCCGACTGCGCGGCAGCGATCTCGATCCGGCCGCGATCAAGGCCGCGCATGCCAACGCCTCGCATGCCGGGCTTGCTGGTCATGTGCAGTTCGAGCGACAGGCACTGGAGGATTGCCGGCCCAGCCGCCCGTTCTCGATGGATAGCAGGACGGCCAAGCCGATCGCCGCTGCGACTTCATCCGAGCTCGCCTCCAATCCCGCACCGATACCCGGCCTGCTAATCACCAACCCGCCCTATGGCGAGCGCCTCGGCGCCGAGGATCTCGCCGGCCTCTATCAGTCACTCGGGGTGCTGCTTCGCTCCCAGTTCGAGGGCTGGCGCGCTGCCGTGCTGACTGGAAACCCGGAGCTCGGCAAGCGCATGGGGCTGCGCGCACATCGGTTTCATACTCTCTACAACGGTCCCATCGAATGCCGGCTGTTGCACTTCGAGGTCCGCCCCGAGGCCCATGTCTCCGATCGCCCGCGCCCACTGCCGGTTGCCGAGCGTGGTCCCGGTGCCGAGATGCTCGCCAACCGGCTGCGCAAGAATCAGAAGGCGCTCAGGAAATGGCTAGAGCGCGAGGGCATCCGTTGCTACCGGCTCTATGATGCCGACCTGCCCGAGTACGCGCTCGCCGTCGACCTGTACCAGAGCGCCAACCCGACGACCCCGGAGCGCCGCTTCGTGCAGGTGCAGGAATACGCCGCCCCGCCCGACATCGATCCCAAGGCCGCACGGCGGCGGCTGCGCGAAGGCATCGGTGTCATCGCCGAGGTGCTCGAGGTGCCCGAGCAAGACCTGTTCTTCCGGGTGCGCCAGCCACAGCGCGGCAAGGCCCAGTACGAAAGGCTGGCGCAGACCGGCCACTTCCACAAGGTCGCCGAGGATGAGCTGACCCTGTTGGTCAACTTCGAGGACTATCTGGATACCGGCCTGTTCCTCGACCACCGCGAGACGCGCCGGCTGATCGCTCGCCTGGCGGCCGACCGACACATGCTCAACCTGTTCGGCTACACCGGCGTCGCCAGCTGTCATGCCGCGCGGGGTGGCGCCCGCTCGACCACCACGGTCGATCTGTCAAAAACCTACCTCGATTGGGCCAGGCGCAATCTCGCGCTGAACGGTTTCACCGGCCACGACCATCAGCTGATCCAGGCCAACTGTCTGGAGTGGCTGGAGCAGGCCCGCGCCTATCGCGGTCATTTCGGGTTGATCTTCCTCGATCCACCAACCTTCTCCAGCTCCAAGCGCATGGACGGCACCTTTGAGGTCGAGCGCGATCAAGTCAGGCTGATCCGCGCCGCCCTGGCCCTGCTCGCCCCCGATGGCGAGCTGATCTTCTCGACCAACAAGCGTCGTTTCAAGCTCGACGAGGAGGCGCTGAGCGATCTGGACATCGAGGACATCAGTGCCCAGACCATCCCCAAAGACTTCGCCCGCCATCCGCATATCCACCGCTGCTGGCGGATTCGGCGGGGATCATGATGCGCGCCGTGCGACCACCGCCAAGGCCTCCACGGGCCGCTCGCCTTCATGGCGCAGCACCACCGTCTCGAGCTGGTCGATGATCAATCCCGCCGCGTCGAGCACCTGGCGCAGATAGCGCCGGCTGTGTCGATAGCGTCCTGACGGCTGGAGCTCCCAGGATTCACCATCAGCCTCCTCTGTGGTGGCGATGAATAGACCCTCTGGCCGCAGCGCGGAGGCAACAGCGGTAATCAGCGGCTCCAGGGCGCCTAGGTAGATCAGCACATCGGCAGCGATGATGACATCCCGATCCGACTGCGCTGTGGCCAAGAAGGCCTCGGCATCGGCCTCGTGCAAGGCGTCATAGAGGTTGCGCTCGGCGGCGCGGGCGAGCATCTCGGGCGACAGATCCAACCCCTCCAAGCGCTGAGCCAGCGGACGCAAAACCGGCGCGACCAACCCGGTGCCGCAACCGAGGTCGAGCAGGCTGTCCACGCCCTCGGGACGGGCCGCGCGCAGCAGGCGCTCGACCACAGCCGGTCCGGCATAGTCGAGGGCGCCGAGTCGATCATCAAAGCTCTCGGCGAAGGCGTCGAAGGTGGTGCGCACATAGGGGCTGCTGGCCCGCTCGGGCGGCGCGGCGTCCATCAGCGCCGGTGCCAGATGCTGAGCCGTCGGGCTGTCGGAGTAGGTGCTAAGCCAAGCGATGGCCTCTTGTCTGGCCTGCTCCGGGCTGCCAGCGGCGCGCAGCGCATAAAGGGTCTGGCCATGGACCGTGTGGAGGGACTCCGCGTCGGGCTGCAACGCAAGGGCGCGGCGGCCTTCCTGCAACGCGGTCTCGAGTGCTCCCGCATCCTGAGCCGCCTCAGCCAAGCCCACGCGCGGGGTTGGATCATCTGGCACGACTTCCGTCGCGGCCCGAAACGCCGCCATCGCCTCTTGCGGCTGCTTCAGCCGGCGCAGGGAGTTGCCCAGCATCAGATGCGCCTGCGCCAACTGCGGGGCCTGAGCGATGGCCTGGCGCGCGGCCTGGGCCGCTTCGTCATCGCGCCCCTTGCGCCACAGCGTCGCCGATAGCCCGGTCAGCGAGGGGGCATGGTCGGGGCGCTGTGCCAGTGCACGGCGGTGCAGGGCTTCTGCCTCATCCAGGCGACCTGCCTCGCGCTGCGCGTGTCCACAGGCAGTGAGAATCGGTGCCGAGTCGGGCGCCAGACTGACCGCCCGCTCCAAGGCCTCGAGCGCCTCATCATGCCGATCCTGCGCCTTGAGCACGGTGGCGAGATTGGCCAGGATCTCCGGGCTATTCGGCGCCATCGCCAGCGCATCGCGATAGGCGCCCTCGGCCGCCGCTGGCTGGCCAGCATCCTTCAGCGCCAAACCCAGATAACGGTGCACCTCGGGGTTGGCCGCATCGCCCTTCAGCGCGGCGCGAAAATGACGAATCGCCTCCTTCGGCCGGCGACGTTGGTGAACGGCGATTCCAAGCAGATAAAGGGCGCGGGCATCGGTTGGACGCCGTCGCAGGATACGGCGGTAGGCCTTTTCCGCCTGTTCCAGCTGACCGCCACGATGGAGGCTGGCAGCCTCCGCCAGCGCCTTGTCCCCACTGCGTGAGGGTCCGCGCATAGGTCCGCGCGAAGCGGTGCGCCGCACCTGCACCATGATGTCTCTCCCGTTCGGTTTCGTCGGTTGCAGCGGCGAGATTGTGTTTCGCGTCGTCGCGCGAGGTCAATGATTGCGCCCCCTAAATCAGGTTAGACTCATGGCAGATCCTGTGTTCTGTTTGACGCACAGACATTGCCTCCATGGACGCCGAGCATGTGCTCAGCGGCCAACGATCAGCGCGAGCCAGCCCCTGGCCTGGCGGCCCTGAACCCACCTCAGCGAAGCCGCTCGAACCGGCAGTTAACAGATTTCATGCGCTTGCAGCCAGCGCGCGTGCGCAGATACAGCCCTCGTCAGCGCCAATCACCCCAATGAACATCAAACACCGCGGTCAGATCTACAACATCTACGTGGTTGTTGGACTGAGCAGCCTGTTGCTGATCAGCAGTTTTTACTTCTTCGGTCTGCGGCCGCTGATCGAGTATCTCCGGGCAACCCACACCCAGAGTCTGGAACTGGCGGTGCAGAACAGCGCCGGGCGCTTGCAGGGCATCCTGCGGCATCATGAGGATCTCGCGCGACAGACGGCGAGCCGCACCGCGATTCGTCTCAAACAGGCCGCCTATCTGCGTGGCGAGATCAGCCGCGAGGCACTGGTCGACTTCAGTCAGCCGAAGCTCGCCGATGCCTTGCGCGCCAACGACCTCATACTCGCCATCGCCCGCCAAGGCCCGGATGGCGAACCTCTATTCAGCGTCGGCCGGCCGGTCCCCGTGGCACTGACGGCGGCCTGCATGGACGACGCGCTCGAGCAGGTGCAACGGCTCTCGAACGAAGCGACCGAGCGCACCGGTGCGCTCGTCTATTGCTCGCCACTCTTCGATGGCAGCGGTGAGCGCATCGGCTTCGACACCCTGATCATCAGCGATCAGGCGGTGCAGCAGTTCATCGGCGAACAAAGCCGCCCCGCCAGCCTCCTGGCGCTGGTCTCGGGCGAGGGTCAAATCAAATATTGGCCACGCCAAGCAACAATCGATCAGCCCTCTACTGCCCAAGCTGCTACTGAACAACCCACTACTGACCAGCCCCCTGCTGAGCAAGCCCCGAATGACCAGGCTCCGACGGATCAGGCCCAGCGAGCGCTGCGACAGTTTTTGGCATCAGGCTCGAGCGATCCGCGCTTTATCATTCGCCAACAACCGCTCGAGGGGGACCGCTGGAGCCTGGTCTCGATCGTTGACGCCGAGCAATTCTATGCCCCCATCGACCAGCAGATACAGGTGTTACTGGCGACCACGGCTGGCGCCACCCTGGTCGTCTATCTGCTCACGGTGCTGGCGCTAAGGCCGATTGTCTCCACCCTGGCGCGCGAGGAGCATCTGCTCTCACTCTCCCGCACCGATGGACTCACCGGGCTCTACAATCACGCCTATATGCAGGAGCTGATCGATACCGAGCTCGAGCGCGCCAGGCGCTATCAGCGCCCGCTGACGCTCGTGCTCTTCGACATCGATCACTTCAAGGCCCTCAACGATCAACAGGGCCACCAGGCCGGCGACCAGGTCTTGATGCAGCTCGCAAAGCTGTGCCAGACGCTGATCCGCGACTCCGACAGGATCGCACGCTATGGCGGCGAGGAATTCCTCATCATCCTGCCGGAGTTGGAGCCCAAGCAGAGTCTGCAATTCGCCGAGCGCTTGCGCCATGAGATCGAACAGGCCCGGTTCCGCTTTGGCGAGACGCCACTGCGCATCACCATGAGCATCGGTCTCGCGCATTGGAACGGACAAGGCACTCCACCCACCAAGGTCGAACTGATCCGCGCTGCCGATCGCGCGCTCTACAAGAGCAAGGAGCAAGGACGCAATCGGGTGACGCTGGGATGAGCGATCGCGACCATCAGCGATCGCGGCCGCCAGCCCCAAGCGGCTAAATCCAGACGGCTAGGCCGGCCGAATCAAGCGCGCACGATCGGCAAGATCCTGCTCGCGCTGGCGGACACGGCGCACATAGCTGGCCTGGTTCTTGGTGCAGATCAAGGTAAACGGACGCCCACGCTTATCGGTGGTCCGATCCAGATCGCACTGATCCATCTGGATTCTCTGCTCGACATGGCTACGCGCGTTTTGGGCGGCCTTGAGCTGCCAAGTCGACTCGCTCGGCGAGGCCAGAAAGCGGCTGAGGTCTTGGCAATACTGGCAACGACAGCGCAGCTCGGCCGGACGCTGCCAATCGGCGGGCGGCTCCAGTGGCTCGGCGATGCGTCGCTCGAGATGCGCGAGCACCGCCTCGCGCAAGCCGGCGGATGCGCTGCCTGCGGGCATCGGCGCCGCTGAGTCGGCCAGATTCAGGGCCGCCGCGAGCAGGATGGCATCCATCGGATAGCGCTCGGGATCAGACAGACAGCGTGCTAGGGCCTGCTCGGCGAGACTCGGGTCGATCTGGTCCAAGGCCCGCAGCGTATCGGCGACCAGCCGTTGCGATGGCTTTGCGGCTCGCCACTGCGGGATGACCTCGGCCGCATCGCCATCATCAGCACCAGCACCAGCA
>CAZEZH010000083.1:13868-15433 GCA_964516305.1 uncultured Halochromatium sp.
CGGGCTGTGGCGCACCGGGCAAGCCGGCCAACAGAGCGGCAGCCGCCGGCCGTAGATCCTCGGCATCCAGCAGGTTCTGCTCGACACAGTGCGCCAAGAGCGCGGCACAGGCCTCAGGTACGACTCGGGCATTGCCCTTGACCAGGGCCGCCAGCAGTTCACTGGCGCGAGCGGCGGGTACGTGGCCAAGCAGTTCGACGAGCTGGGCATTGTCGGCCTGATCATAAGCACCGGTCGCCATCCGCTCGACCACGAACTCAGCCGCCGCGGACGCATCGCCGAGCGCGCTCAAGGCGCTGAGCAAGGCCGCGCCATAGCCGGCCTTGTTGGCATTCTGAGCCTGCCAGCGCTCGCGCGGCCAATCGTCGCGAATCGCCAGCGCCAGCCCATGCGCCTGCTGCCAGGCCTCGTCGCCCGAGACCGCCCCGGCCGCTCGCCAACGTTCGACCAGGTCAGTCAGATAGGGCAGACTGACGCTCAGTCCCGCATCAACCAGCACCAGTGCCCGATGCGCGCGCGGCCAGAGCACCAGCGCCGCGCATTGGTAGCTGCGCTCGTAGGAGGCGCCTTCGTTGCCGGTGGCCTCCTCGAAATCGGGCTCGATGTCCTCGAAGCCATCAAAGGCATCCGGCGGGCTGACCTCATCGTCATCAAAATCCAGATGACCCAGCTCCAGCGGCTGCCCATCGGGCGCGCGCCACTGATGGATATAGCGGCCTTCCTCGAAGACCTCACCCACCTCCATATCCACATCACGGCCGTACCAACCGCCGGTGTACTCGGCGCTGCCCTGCTCAAAGACGGTGATCAGCCCAAGGTGCAAATCGCAGTCGGTCGCTTGCGCGGCATCCAGCACCAGACTCGCGACCGAGGCATCGACGCCCTTGAGGCTGTGAAAGCCCAGCTCCGCCTGGGTGTAGGCATGCTCCAGCGGCAGCACCAACTTGTGTGGCTCGCCCTGCCAGCCGCGCAGCTGTTGCGTGAGTTCCTCGCGTTGACTGTCATGATCCGGCGGCTGCGGCAGCGGGCCACCATCGGTGCGGATCAGGTTGTAGACCAGCGCCAAGCGATGGCCAGAGGCGATCGGCTGCACCTCATGCCGACAGTCGGCATAGAAGGCGGCGAAGGCGACCTCCGAGGGTTCATCGCGGCGCAGATCCAGGCGCACCTCATGCGCCTTGTGGCGGATGATCAGCTCGCCGCCGGTGTAGAGCGAGGGCAGCACCATCACCAGGGTGGCGAACATGCCGGGCGCCTTCTCGGTATCGCGATGCGAGACGAAGAAGCTGCCGGCATCGTAGATCAGCAGCTTGTAGAGCGCGGCCTCGACTTGGCCATGCACGCCCAACCCGGTGGTGACCTGGCGCACCACCCGCTCGAGATCCTCGGCCCAGCGCCGACCGCTGAGTTGGAGCTTGGCGGCATCGATCTGCCAGGTTCGGCGCACCTCGGTATCCACCAGCGTCTCCGTCCCGCGGCCGTAAGGCGCCTGCTCCGCCAGCGCAACCAGCTGCTCTGCCTGCACCGGCAACAACGGCATAGCGATCGGGCCGAGACCCTCGACC
>CAZEZH010000084.1:0-15432 GCA_964516305.1 uncultured Halochromatium sp.
GAGGAAGGCCGCCGCTACACCGAGGATGACTTCAACCGCGTCATCGAGATCGAGGCGCGAGAGCGCTACCGGGTGAAGCTCGTGCTGGACAGCATCGATCCGACCGAAAAGACCTTGGTGTTCTGCGCAACCCAGGAGCACGCGCTGGCTGTGCGCAACCTGATCAATCAGCTCAAGACCCACCCGGACCCGCACTACTGCGTGCGCGTGACGGCCAATGACGGCGTGCAGGGCGAAACCTGGCTCAAGGTCTTCCGGGACAACGAGAAGACCATTCCGACCATCCTGACCACCTCGCAGAAGCTCTCGACCGGGGTGGATGCGCGCAACGTGCGCCATATCGTGCTGATGCGCCCGGTCAACTCGATCATCGAGTTCAAGCAGATCATCGGGCGCGGCACGCGGCTGTTCGACGGCAAGGACTACTTCACGATCCACGACTTCGTGAAGGCGTACGAGCACTTCAACGACCCGGAATGGGACGGCGAGCCGTTGGAGCCCGAGCCCTGCCGGCGCTGCGGCGAGGCGCCCTGTGTCTGCACAGTGGTGCCGCCAGAGCCTTGCGAGGACTGCGGACAACGCCCCTGTGTCTGCGAGCGCGCTGAGCCCGAGCCCTGTCCACGCTGTGGTCAGGAGCCATGCGAGTGCAGGGAACTGCCGAAGGGCAAGATCAAGATCAAGCTAGCGGACGGGAAGGAGCGCCAGCTCCAGCACATGAGCGCGACCACCTTCTGGAGCCCGGACGGCAAGCCGATCTCCGCGCGCGAGTTCATCGAACGGCTCTACGGAGAGCTGCCAGAGCTGTTCAAGGACGAGGATGAGCTGCGCCGCATCTGGGGCCAGCCGGAGACGCGCAAAGCGCTCTTGGTGGGGCTGGAAGAACGCGGCTACGGTGTCGAACAACTGCGCGAGATCGGCCGGCTGGTCGAGGCGGAGCAGAGTGACCTTTTCGACGTGTTGGCGTATATCGCCTATGCCCAGCCGCCGATGACCCGGTTGGAGCGGGTTGCGTCGCATCGAGACTTAATCTTTGCCGGTTACGAGTATGCCCAGCAGCAGTTCCTGACCTTTGTGCTGGATCACTACGTGAGCACCGGCGTGGATGTGCTCGACTCCGAACGGTTGCCACAGCTGATTGAGTTGAAGTATCACAGCGTGGCAGATGCGGTTGCAGAGTTGGGGCCGCCTGGGGGTATTCGGGAGGTTTTTGTGGGTTTTCAGCAATTCCTATATTAGTCTTAACATTCTTGATGGAGTGCCGCATGCATGATCCAGCGCATCCCCGTTCCGCCTTCAAACTCCCAGTTCGCCAGTTAATCGCCGGCGGCAATGGCAATCCACTGAGATGACCAACCACAACCAGCAACCCAACCCAGTGCATGAGTCAAGCGAAGCGCAGAGCGTTTGGCACGACGATGAGATCGACAAGGTGAGTACGGTCTCAGCCCGAACCGTTGCGGCCGTTCGGGCGGTGGACGCAGAGGATGCGACCGTGCAATTCGACGAGCCACTTGCTGCCTGGCTGGCTGGTGGCGACTGGCTCACCAGCGAGGAGAACCGCGCACTGTTCCGAAGGCTGCCGGCCCCGCCGGGCTCACAGGCACTGGTGACCTGTATCCCGGCGGCCACGAAGACGATGGTCAATGATCCCGCCGTGCAGGAGAGGCTACCGCGCTATCGGGCGCTGGCGCCGGCGTGGAAGACGGACTTGGATGAATTCCGAGAGACGGTCGGCGCTGGGTGGACAATCGCCAAGGAGGTCAACCTCTTCGACTACGCCGAGCAGAACGGTAGGGCATTAGCCCAGGATAAGGATGTCACGCTTGATCACCGCGATGTGGCTGAGCGTTATCTCGTGATGCGTAGCGCCTGAGTTGCCGGCTGGGATCGGGCCAGGCGGAAGGCCAAGACTCGGCTCGTGGCTGATAACGATCCTAGCGCAGCCTTGCTGGGATGCGCTGTTTCCGTTCTTGTGTTTGTGTTTGTGTTTGTGCTTCGGTGAGCATCTGCTCGAACTCGCCGATCGGCATCGGCTTGGCGAAATAGAATCCCTGGTAACGCTCGCAGCCTTGTGCGGCGAGAAAGTCTCGTGCCGTTTCGGTTTCCACACCCTCGGCGATGACCTCTAGCCCGAGGCTTTGGCCTAGGGTGATGATGGTGCGCACGATGGCAGTATTGTTGTCATCTGAGGCGAGATCGCGCACGAACGACTGGTCGATCTTCAGCTGATCGAAGGGCAGTCGCTTCAGATACGAGAGTGAAGAAAAGCCGGTGCCAAAGTCATCGAGGGAGAATTGGATGCCGACGGCTTTGAGTTGCGACATGGTCACGACGACCCGGTCCAGATGGTCGAACAACAGGCTCTCGGTGATCTCCAACTTGAGTCGCTGCGGATTCGCCCCCGACTGATTCAGGATCTCGACCACCTGGTTGACGAAATCCGCCTGCTGAAACTGTTTTGCACTCACGTTCACCGACAGCGTCAGGTGCTTTAATGCCGGATCATCTCGCCATTGTGTCAGCTGATCGCAGGCGGCATGCAGAATCCAGCGCCCGATGGGCAAGATGAGATCGGACTCTTCGGCCAGAGGAATAAAGGCGGTAGGCGAGATCGAGCCCTGCTCATGGTCTTGCCATCGCACCAGCACCTCCGCGCCCAAGACTCGGCCCTGGGTATCCACCTGCGGTTGATAATGCAACTGCAACTGCGCCGGGATGGCATGGCGCAGCCGCGATTCCAGTGCCACCCGCTGCTCCAACGCCCGCTGCATCTCAGGATCGAAGAAATGCAGACGATCGCGGCCGAGCTTGCGTACCTGAAACATCGACGCATCGGCGCGCTTGAGCAGATCGGTGACGCTGTCCAGGGCGCCATCGAACAGGGAGATGCCCATGCTGGCGGTGATCACATAGTGGCTACCATCCACCCGGAGCGGTTGACGGATGGCCGCGAGCAGGTGTTCACCCGCCTGCCTAGCGTGCAACATTGAGGCCTCGGGCTCGGATTCTAGATTTTCCACCACTACCACGAACTCATCGCCGCCGAGACGGGCAACGGTATCGTCTGTGTTGACCGCCGCGAGCAGGCTGCGGGCGATCTCGATCAACACCTTGTCGCCGACATCATGCCCCTGGGTTTCATTGAGGGCGCTGAAGTCATCCAGATCGATGAAGAACACCGCCCCTCGATTGTCCAGACGCTGGCTGGTGCGCAGGGCCTGCTGCAAGCGATCGATGAACAATCGACGATTGGGCAGGTTGGTCAGCACATCAAAATAGGAGAGGCTATGGATGCGGGCCTCGGCCTGTTTGTGCTGAGACATGTCTTCGAAGGCCCCGACATAATGACTGACGCCGCCTTCATCATCATGTACCGTCGAGATACTCAGCCACTCGGGATAGATCTGCCCGTTCTTGCGCCGATTGGCGACCTCGCCCTGCCACTGGCCCTGCTCCTTGATCTTCTGCCACATCGCCTGATAGAACGCGGCATCATGCTGGCCCGATTTGAGTAGCGCCGGCGTGCGGCCGATCACCTCATCCTGACTGTAACCGGTGGTCTGACAAAAGGCGCGATTGACGCGCAGAATGCGCTGCTCGGCATCGGTAATGATCATTGCCTGGCGGATGTCGAAGGCCTTTGCCGCAATGCGCATCTCCCCCTCGGCCTCCTTTTGTCGCGTGATATCTTCAGTAAAGACCACGATTCCGCCGATCGACTGATCGGCCTTATGCCAGGGACGAATCTCCCAGCGTTGCCACTGCTTGCGCCCATCGGGGCGGACAAAATAATCGTTGTCGGCACTCAAGACCTCCCCATGCAACGCCCGTTGATGGAGTTCGCGCCAGCGTTGCGGGATCTCGGGAAAGGCCTCGTAATGGGAACGGCCGGTCATGTCCTCGCCCAGCATCGAATAATCGCTCCGCCAGCGTCGGCTGACCGCAATGAAGCGCATCTCGGTATCGAACATGGCCAGCGCCGCCGGCGCATGCTCAATGAACAGGCGTAACCGTGCCTCGCTCTCTAGCAACGCCTGCTCGGCCCGCTTGCGTGCATCGATATCCTCGATCACCGAGATGAAATAATCGGGCTCGCCACGCGCGTTGCGCACCAGGGAGACGGTGACAGAGACCCATAGCGCCCGACCATCTGCGCGCCGATAACGCTTTTCCAGTGAGTAGGTCTCGCGTTCACCCGAGAGCAGGCCTCGCACCAGATCGAGATCGGTATCCAGATCGTCTGGATGGGTGAGATCCTGAAAGGATCGCTGCATCAGCTCAGCGGGATAATAGCCGAGTATGGCGCAGAGCCTTTGGTTGACCCGCAGCCAGCGCCCATCGGGCGCCACGTGTGCGAGGCCAACCGCTGCCTGCTCAAATGTCGCCAGGAACCGGGCCTCGCTCCGAGCGAGCTGGCGCTGGCGGACCGCCAACATGCCGTACAGCAGCAGGGCCGTGGTGGCAATAAAGGCGATGCCTTTGGACTGCTGCCACTGCACCAGCTCGGCCGCATCGCGCGAGATCAGGGCGAGAATCCAGTCAGAGAGCAAGATCCACAGGCTGCCAAAGACGATATAGATCAGCGTGATCCATACCTTATCGTTCTTCCAGCGCATGCCAATCGGGCTGGCTCAGCCTTGATCGCTCGCGGAGCAGGGGCCGCGGAACTGTTCCGGCACGTTGGTAGGGCAGGCGCCGCAGTCCGCGTTGCCGGGCACAGCGAAGTCGATCTTGCGTGGATACGGTAGTCCGAGCCCATCCATCAGCGCGACGAAGTCGTCTTTAGCGCGGCCCTGGCCGAGTCTGGGGTTACGCGCCTTCTCTTGGGCGATGGTTGAGACGAAGCGCTGCTCGTAGTCATGGCCGGGATAGACCAGGGTCTCATCCGGGAGCGAGAACAGCTTGTTGTGGATGCTGTGATAGAGGGTGGCGGCATCGCCGGATTGAAAGTCTGTGCGACCACAGGCCTCGATGAGCAGCGCATCACCGGTGAACAGCAGCTTATGCACCGGCGTATCGATCAGGTAGGCATGATGATGATCGGTGTGGCCTGGGGTGAATAGCGGGTGCAGGCTCACCGAGCCCACCGCGAAGGCCTCGCCTTCCTGCACGCCGAGATCGGCACAGGGCAGATCGAGCATTTTCGGATAGGCGGTCTGGCAATCTGAGCGCTGCTTGAGCCGCCGCGCGCCGGTGAGATGATCGGCGTGTACGTGGGTTTCAAGGGTCGCCATCAGGGTCAGGCCCAGGTCTTTGAGTACCTGCAGATCACGCTCGACGGTGTCAAGCACCGGATCGATCAGGATCGCCTGGCGAGTCTGCTCGCAGCCGATCAGGTAGCTGTAGGTGGAGGAATCTGATTCGAAAAGCTGTTTGAAAATCATGGTAAAACCCTTTGGTCAGCGTTGCCCGCGGTTGCGGCCACGGGCCGAATGAGGCGTGCGTGGCTGTTCGATCAATTGCCGGGAGACCTCGATCATCGCCTCGTGATCACCAGCAAGTTGCAGGTCGGTGCGATACTGGCCGTTGATGATCAGCGTCGGCACTGCATAGATCTCCTAGCGCCGGGTCAGTTCGGCCGCATTCTGCACCCGTTGCTCGACATCGGGCGAGTGGTAAGCCTGGTTGAAGGCGTCGGCATCGAGACCGATCTCGCGCGCAATGCCTAGCAGTTCGTCTTCCGTCATGATGCGCTGACGATCTGCTTGCATCGCAGCGGCCAAGGCGACGATGCCCTGGATGTCGTCCGCGATCACGCCGATGCATTGTTTCCCGGCGTGCATGCGGTCACTGGGTGAACGAGCAGGCAATTACCAAGGCCGCGTGGCCGCTGAGTTAGCAGAGCGGATTGTTGATGGCGAGTTCGCGGAATGTAACCCTATCGTGCTGGAGAGTCCGAATATCTACATGTTCGATTACAATCAGATGCAGCGCTTTGGTATTCCCAAGCGGGCGTTGCCTGTGCAGACAGTATCATTGTCAACGAGCCCGGGATGTTTTTATATCGATACAAAGGCCTCATCGCCATTGATTAAGATTATCAACCGCGTCATCTTCCTGGATCGCGCCGTCGATCAGGGACGGTTCTATACCTAATACGGCAAGCTGCGTGTCTTCGAGGCGAGTAAGCTGATACCACTTGGTGCCGAGATGGCGGCGAGCAAGCCCCAGCCGGGTGATGAGTTGATCCGCACAGCGATCGAGGACGGTACCAGTAGTGTGCGCATCCCTGACCCGTCTTTGCGTTGGGGCTGGAAGAACTCACGTTGTATGTGGGGCATTCCGTTCATGGCGCGCATCTATCCTGAGATGCAATTTATCCTGAGATGCAATTTATCCATCTGGTCCGCGATATGGCCGTGACGTGGTCCCTTCGCGCCGTATCGGGGACTGACGCAACAGCGAGCATGAGTGTTTACATCGGCTGACGCCCGAGATCTGCGGGGCGCTGCGTCACTTTGGCTACGGGACCCCAGAGTCCGAGTCGTTGTGACAGACCAAGAAGCGACCACTGATTGACGGCAACCGCCTTATATCTGTTCGTCTTTGGTCCTGCTTGATTCGTCTTGATCTGCTGAGCGCACGGCAGGCGCCTCTTGCGCGGGTGATCTTGACGGATCTGTCTGCTGGGGGCTTGCCGTTGGTGCTGGAGTCGCCGCTTCCGGCCTCGTGGTCGGCTGCTCGCGGTCCTTGGGTGTGCTGACATCCTGTTCGCTCAGTGCGCCCGAGGTCTCCGAAGGCTTAGCCCCTGCCGATTCATCGGTCCCCCTTGCGCTATCAGTGGTCCTCGCGCTGCTCGCTTGTGCTCGCTCTGTGGTCTGAGTGTCAGCGCTGCTCGTGCTTGCGGTTTCGTTTGCCTCTCTGCGCAGCTCCTCGCCATTGGCGTCGGCGACCGTCGTCGTATCTGTGCGCTCCAGGTCGGTGCTGCGGCCTGTTGTTGGTTGATCGTCAGCCTGCTCAGGTCTGCTCGAAGCGCGCTTGTCCGCGCTGGTGCCAGCAGCAGTCGCGTTGCGTTCTGAGGCATTGTTGCGCGCTTCGGCCTTGGCGGCTGCAACACGATTGAGCCTTTCTTGCTCGCGCTGTTGGCGAATGCGCTCAGCATAGTTGCCGTAATCGGGGCCCTGACCGATAACGGTCACTCGTGTGCCGATGCCGGTCTGGGCGAACAGGCTCGTGGCAACCTCGTCTGGGAGGCGGATGCAGCCATGCGAGGCGGGCTGGCCGGGGCTGGGGATTGCGCCGGCGTGCATGCCGATGCCGTCATAGGTCATGCGCATGAAGTGAGGCATGCGCGCACCGACGAACTTGCCGCCGGCAGGGACGGGGTCGCTGGAGTGGGCGTTGCTTTTGTGGAGGCCGCCATTGGCATTGTAGATGCGGCCGTAGAGGTTGGAGCGTTTCTTCGCCACCTTCTCCATGACCTCGAATTCTCCACTGGGCGTGGGATGCGATGAGACCCCGGATGCGATGGTCGTCCAGCCCACCTGTTGCTGACCGTCGTAGAAACGTGCGCGTTGCTCGTTGGTATCGATGACCACATGCGAGATGTCGCGGCCGTGACCGTTCCATTCGTAGAGCTTCCCAGGTTCTGGCTCTTCTTGAGGTTCTGGGAGGGCCTCCGGTTCTGCCGCGGTGGTCTCGGTGTCGGTTTCATCAACCTGGGCTTCGATCTCGGCTGGCGATGAGGTGCTAGCGACCGGGGGCAAAGATAGCTGAGCGCAGCCGGCTAGCAGCAGGACAGAGCCGATCGCTAGCAGCCGAGAGGCGAGTGATGAAACAAGAGAGAAAGGGCGTCGATTATGATTGCGCATGGCTCAAGGTCCAGCTTATGGATTCCGGCAACGTTCAGGACGAGGCATGGTACCCCAATAAACCGCTTAGACTCGATAGGCGGGCAGAGGATTGAGCATGCCGGCATGTTCTAGGAGATGCTAACGATAAGGGCTTGGATGCGGTTTCGGGATGGGGAATTCTGCATGCATTTCATGGTTTAGCGTAGATCATTTTGTTGGAATCACGCTCCCTGATCAGAACACTTGTACGAATCGAGGAGGATACAACATGCGCAAATTGTTGATCACTGCTGTGGGTGCTGCGCTTGCCGGGGCAGTCTTCAGCATGCCGGCACAAGCCTTTGGGGCTCCTGGGACGACGGTCCATGGCTGTTGGCCCCTGGCATGGTGGCTACCCGTATGAAGGGGCCTCTCCACAATGGGCTGGGTCTTGGGTAAGGCTTCAATTCGGTTCGCGAGTTGATCCTCGTTAGCTTCTGGTCGGACCTCAGCAATCAGCTGCAGCAGTCGTGCCGGGGTCGCTTTCGAGTCAGCTTTGCGAGCTGCCTTGAAGCCCCATGCGGCCTCGGCGTAGCGACCGGCGCTGACATTGAGTTTGGCGAGCTGGATGCTGCGACCAACGTTCGGGCAGTTCGGAGAGGGCGTCGGTCAGCACCGCGCTGCTCAGTGTGTTCTGCTGAGGGTCAGTAGCGCTAAGGCTCCGGGGCCTGCATAGCGCGCAGTTGGCGTTTTGAAGAGTCGGCGAAGGTCCATTGGGCGGAAAAGGTCGGGCAAAAAGTATGAAAAAATCAAAAAGTGTCTTACTGTAAGGCTCTCGATGGTTTGATCAACCAACCCTGGAGGCCTCTCATGATGTCAACCCATTGCTGTCTCGATCTACCAATATGCGCTGGGCGGCATTGGCTCGCTGCGCTGACCCTGACGCTAATGATACCGCTCACGGCTCAAGCGCATTTCCTGGAGCTGATCCCTTCCACCGAGATTCTGACCGCAGAGACGGGGCCGGCGCTGACGCTGGACCTGAGCTTCACCCATCCCATGGAGCGTGGACCTGTCATGTCGATGGGTGAGCCAATGCGTTTCGGGGTGCTGACCCCCGAAGGTGCACAGGATCTGTCGGACCAGCTGCAGAAGGTCGAGCGCGAAGGCAAAGCCGCCTACCAGGCCGAGTATCGGGCTCCCGGCCCCGGTGATTATCTGTTCTTCGTCGAGCCGGCGCCCTACTGGGAGCCGGCCGAGGGCGTAATGATCATCCACTACACCAAGACCCTGGTTGATGCCTTCGGCGCTGAAGAGGGCTGGGACCAGATGGCCGGACTCCCGGTCGAGATCGAGCCTCTGGTCCGGCCCTATGGGCTCTGGGCGGGCAATCTGTTCAGCGGTGTGGTGACCCGTGGTGGTCAGCCAGTGCCCTTTGCCACGGTCGAGGTGGAATGGCGCAACGATGGCTCGGTCGAGCCGCCGGCAGCGCCGTTCGTGACCCAGGTCGTGAAGGCCGATGCCAACGGCGTCTTCAGTTATGCGATGCCGCGCGCCGGCTGGTGGGGCTTCGCGGCCCTACTCGAGGGCGAGGAGACCATGGCCAACCCCGATGGCGAGCAGGTGCCGGTCGAACTGGGCGCGTTGATCTGGGTGCGCGCGCGGGACATGTAGACAGGGCGTAGTCGGCGGCGATCGACGCGGTGGCCGCAAGTGGGCGGCAATCGATGCCGCCGCCGACAGTGCGCGCACTTGCTCACCGCCAGCCGGGCGCCGTCTGTGGTGGTGCGCCTTGCGATGGTCCTTGCGGCGGCCAGGGTTGTCGGCTCGGCGGTGCATAGCGCTGATAAGGCCACTGCGGTGGCGCTGGGCGCTGGGCTGGCGGCTGCGCTGGGACCTGCTGGGGACGGAATGCAGGCTGTTCCTCGGCAGGCTCGATCGTCGCGTCGGCTGCATCGGCTGGGGCCTCAGCTGCGGACTCGCTGGGTGCTTCGCTAACCGGCGTTTCATCCACGGGCGTTGGCTGCTCGGCCTCTTTGGTCCCCATGGCTGGAACAGCGCCGGCCTCGGCTGCAGGGTCGATTGCGTCTTCGGGGTCAGTCTCAGTGATACCTGGCTCGGCAGTCGGCGCATCGGCGCTGCTGACCAGCAACTGCTCGGGCTCGAGCTCGAGGAGACCGTCGAGATCGTACTCGGAGAGCTCATAGAGCTGCGGATCAGTATCGGTTTGCAGCAGATAGCTGCCGTTACCCGCTGCGAAGACGGTCCTGCTGAGACTGCTGCCGTCCTTGAGGACGATCCTGAGTTGAAGCACAGGCTCGGACTGCAACGCGGCCGCAGTCGGCTCTGCCTTCGTGGTCACAGGATCAGGCGAGTCATCGCTGATTGCAGCTTCGGCCCCCGCCCCGGCATCGACATCAGCAGCAGCGCCACGACTGGCATCTGCTCTGGGAGCGCTGGCTTCAGTCCTCCTGGTGTCAGCCATCCGGTCAGCCTCGGCCGGAGGCATCCGAACGCCCTGGTAGCTCAGATTCGCGATGCGACTCACCAGCGCATCTACCTCAGACGTTGAGATTGAACCGTCCTCCGACGGGTTAGCCTCGGTCTCGAGCTGCCAACTGCCATCGGCGCGGCTCAGCATCCAGTCATCGATGCTGATCCGTTCGATCGCCTCGGCATCGACGCGGAGCTGATCCTGTTTGACCCAATCATCGCTGTTCGCCGCGACCTGAAAGTTGGCCAGCGGCAGGTCGTAGACCGCTTCTTTGTCAGCGAGACGGCCATAGAGCCGACGAAAGCCGGGCGAGTCGCCGATCAGGAGCTGCGCCAGCTTCCCGGTCTCGTCGGAGAGGCTGATACGCCGCTCGGCGTTGTCGTCGGCCACCTTGAGCCGGCGTTGCGCCTCGCTGCTGGAGCCCACCGGCAGCGGGCGCTTTAGCGCCGTCAACGTGCCCAGCAGCTGCTCGACCCTGTCCGCGTCGGCTGGGAAATCAGCGAGTGCCGGCAGCACCCAGGTGTCATTCGCGCGGGCGAGCACGACTTGCTCGTCATCGGTGCTGATCTCGATGCGCGTGACCTGCTTGCTGGAGAGATCGAGCAGTGGGGTATCGGCGGTGGTGGCGGATTGCATCGCATTGCTGGCGAGGACCAGCGCTGCAACCAGCTGCGCCACCAACAGTGCAATCAGGACGCTGACGGCGGGATTCAGCAGCGCCCGGCGCCAGCTTGCATCAAGACCGCTCAGTGGGTTGCGGAAGAGGCTTGCCAACCCGTTCGTTTGATTGCTCATGGCTTAGCCCTCCAAGATCGCGGCCAGGGCCCGTTCGCGGCGCCGATGGAGCAGCCGGTGCAGCGCGAAGACCAGCGCCAGGCCACCGAGCGCGAGCAGGTAGTTCAGCGTTTCCAGCAGGATGCGCTGCTCGCGTCCGATCGGCTCGAGCAGGCGGCTGTACTGACCGCCACCGCGCAGTGCGAGCAATCCGCGGTCTTCGAGCGACCAGTCGATGGCGTTCTGGATCAGCGTCAGCGGCGCCAGGTAGCGGCTTTGGGTGGCCTCGGTCGCGAGGCTGATCGCGGTATCGGAGAGGAAGCTTGAGGAGCCGAGCAGGATCAGCCGTGCCGAGCTTGGGGAGTGCTCGACGACGCCGGCGAGACGAGGTGATTCTGACTCGCTTGTATCGCTCGTCTCGGTCTCGGTGAGTCCCGCCTCCTGATCGAAGCCCGGCTCGATGTCTCGATTGGGGCTTTGATCGGCATTCTCGCTATCGCGCTGCTCGTCGCTGAGCAACGGCGAGCGCTGACCAGCGAAGGCCGATTCGAAGCGGCCCTCGAGCAAGACACCCAGCAACTTGCGCCCGGTGTCGTCGCCGCGCGCGAAGCCGAGCTCAGGATAGGTCTCGAGATCCGGCTGCACATCGCTGTCCGCGCGCGTCCAGGCCTCCGGGGAGGACTCGATCAGCCGCACCAGCTGGCGCTCGGCGTTGGCCTCGGCCTCGACCCTAATGGGCGTCGCCCAGGTCATGGTCAGCTGATCGAGCCCAGCGGTGATGCCGGACTCATCGCTCAGCCCATCGTCGCGGATATCCGGGAAGTAGGGATAGGGCAGCATCTGGATCTCCTCGACCATGAAGCCGCCGAGCTGCCGCTGCACTGGGATCGGGAAGGGCGTGTTCTGTGGGTCCAGCACCAGTCCCGGACCGAGTCGGACGCCGAGAGCCTCGAGCCAGTCCTCGAGTCCGGTGGGCTGCTCGACGGCGCTGATGCGGCCACCGCCAAGATCGATATCGAGCGGCGCGGCGGCGAGGATGACGGTGCCGCCCTGCATCAGGAATTGGTCGATCGCGAAGCGCTGGCGCTCGTCCAGACCTTTGGGGCCGATGACCAGGAGCAGGTCGGCCTGCTCCGGTACCTGGCCGTCGCGCAGATCGGTCGGCAGCAGGTTGAAGTTGGCTTGCAGCACCTCCTCGAGCAGGCTGTAACCGGGGTCGCTACCCCCCAAGCCGCCGCCCATCCCCATCATGCTCGGAGCCGGCTCTGGCCGATACAGGGCGATGCTGCGCAGCACGCCGGGTGTGAAACGTTTGATCGCCGCGCTCAGGCTGCGACGCAGACCAGCGGCATCGAGCTGCTCGGGCAGGGCGACCGGGATCAGCTGCTCGCCCTGCTCGAGCACCAGCCCGAAATGGAAGGGGCGCGGATCGAAAAGGTCAAGTACTAGGGGCTGCAGGCCAAAGCGCTCGGCAATCTCTTGCTCCAACGCTGGGTCTTGCGCCGGGTCGGTGATCTCCCAGCGGAACAGGCCGCCCGATTCATCGGCCAGCTCGGCGAGGACGCTTTCAAGCTCGGCGCGCAGCTCGGGCAGTGGCTCGGGGAGCTGCTCGGGCGCCGAGACGAAGGCGCGCAGCCGCAGTGGCTGCTGGATGCCGGCGAACAGATCACCGCCCGCCTGCCAGCCATAGAGCACCTTCTTGATCGCGCGGGTGATGTCGTACTCGGGATTGCGCAGCACGACGTCGAGATCGGTCTCGCCGCGCACCTTCACGTCGATCAGATCCTGAAAGCCAAGGACCTCGTGGCTGTCGCCGTATTTCACCAGGATGTCGAAGTAGGAATTGACCACGCCAGCCTGGTACTTGCTCGCGGTCTGGAAGGCGACCGGCTGGATGCCGTATTGCTCGCCGGCCTCGCGCTCGCGCTCCGGGTCGTTATGCGGATCGATCAGCTCGACGATGACGCGCCCATTGCCGGCCGCCTGGTACTCGCGCAACAGGTCGCGTAGCTGCGGCACCAAGGGTGCGAGCAGCGGATGGGTGTCGGCGCTGAAATAGCCGCGGATCAGCAAGGGCTCCTGAAGCTGATCGAGATAGGTCTGGGTGGTCTCGGAGAGGGTATAGACCGAGCCGCGGGTCAGATCGGCGCGCACCTCGTCGACCTGATGCAGCCAGAGATTGGCGGCGAGCAGGTTGGCCACTGCGAGCCCAGTGAGCAGGGACCAGCGGTGATGGGCAACGCGACGACGGCTATCGGGCGCGCTATCGGCAGCCCAGCGCAGACGCTCCAGCGTGTCGACGGTCAGCAGCAGGAAGGCGCCCACCAGGCTCAGGTAATAGTAGAGATCACGCAGGTCGATGACGCCACGGGTGATCGATTCGAACCTCGAGCCAGAGCCGAGCAGCCGCAGCAGTTCGCCGCCGCCATGCCCGGCCAGGCTGGTCAGCGCCGGCGAGCCGATCAGATAGAACAGCGCGGCGACCAGCGTGGTGCCGATCAGCGCGACGATCGGGTTATCGGTGCGCGCCGAGACGAACAAGCCGATGGCGATGTAGGCCGCTGCCAGTAGCAGCGTGGCCAGGTAGGCGCCGATCACCGGCCCCCAATCGAGCGGACCGATCAGCGCGACGGTGAGCGGCAGCGGTAGGGTCAGCGCCAGCGCGATCGCCACCAGCGCCCAGGCGGCGAGAAACTTGCCGAGCACCAGGCGCCAGGTTGGCACCGGCAGCGTCGCCAGCAGCTCCAGGGTGCCGGCGCGTCGCTCTTCGCTCCACAGGCGCATGGTCAGCGCCGCGGCAAGGAAGATCAGCAACAGCGGCATCCAGTCGAACAGCGGCCGGGTGTCGGCGATGTTGCGCGAGAAGAAGGCCTCGACCCAGAAGAACACGAACAGGGTCGCGGCAAGGAAGGCGCCGATGAACAGATAGGCGACCGGCGAGCCGAAGAAGGAGGACAGCTCCTTGCGGGTGACGCGCAGGATGTTAGTCATCGTTTGGGGCCTCCTTGGCCGGGGTCGTCGCCTTGGGCTTCGGCTTCGGCTTCGGCTGTGCGATTGAGGCCGGCTTCGGCCTTGGCTTCGACTGCGCCTTTGGTGTCGACTGCGCTCTCTTCTCCGGCTGCGCCTTGGGTTTCGGTTTAGCTTTTGCCTTCGATTTGGCCTTCGGCGTTGCCCTTGGCTGCGTTCTCGTCTTTCGCGTTGTTGTTGTCTTTGCCTTTGTCTTTGCGCCCGCCGGGTCTGACTCCGAGCCCGAGCGCGAGCCCGAGCGCGAGCCCGAGCCCGAGCCCGAGCCCGAGCCCGAGCCCGAGCGCGAGCCCGAGCGCGAGCCCTGGTGCTGGCCTGAGTCCGGCGTTGGCGCCGAGCCTTCGGCTGAGGTTGCGATCGCGGCTGAATCGGACTTCGGGGTCTGGATCAACTCACCGCTCGCGACGGCACCGAACAGGGCCTCGAGATCGCGCCGCTCCGGCGTGAGCGTATAGAGCGCCCAGCCGCGCTCGGCCGCGATCTGAGCGATCCGCGGTGCGAGCCGCTTGGGATCGGCAGTCTGCAGGGCAAAGCGCCGATGCGCGCCCTCATCGCCGAGATGGGCGACCGCGCCAACGCTATCGAGGGCGCCCAGGGTCTCGGTCACCTCGGAGACCGGCCGGTCGAGCGTGACCAGTAGGCGCGGGTCGGTGCTCAGCGCATCGAGTCGGCTGTCGACCGCGAGCTGGCCGGCACGCAGGATCAGTACGCGGGAGCAGAGGGCCTCGACCTCCTGCAGGATGTGGGTCGAGATGATCACCGTTGCCTGGCGCGCCAGCTCGCGGATCAGCGCGCGCATGTGCTGGATCTGCGAGGGATCGAGCCCATTGGTTGGCTCGTCGAGGATCAGGATCGGTGGCTCGTGCAGAATCGCTTGCGCAACGCCAAGCCGCTGCCGGTAACCGCGCGAGAGCGTCGCGACCGTTGCTCGCGCCTTGCTGCCGAGCTCGGTGCGCTCGATTGCGCGGCGAATCGCCTCGGGGCGATGCCGCGACGGGATGCGATGCAGTGTAGCCTGATACTCCAGATGCTCGAGCACGCTCAGGTCCGGGTAGAGCGGACAGTTCTCGGGCAGATAGCCGATGCGCCGCTGCGCCTCGCGTCGGCGGCCGGCGAGGTCGAGCTGGTCGATGACGATCTGGCCTTCGCTCGGCTCCAGGAAGCCCGTGAGCATCTTCATCACGGTGGTCTTGCCGGCCCCGTTGTGGCCGAGCAGGCCGACGATCTCGCGTCGGCCGATCGCGAACGACACCTGGTCCACCGCGGTCAGGGTGCCGTAGCTGCGGCTGATCTCATGAACCTCGATCATCCGTTTCTCCGATCCGGTGTTGGCGATTACGCTGTTGACAGCGCCGGGCGCAAGCCGCG
>CAZEZH010000085.1:0-15070 GCA_964516305.1 uncultured Halochromatium sp.
GCGCTCCGGACTCTCTGAGCAGGTCAAGCGGGTCTTCGTGCAGGGCCGGATCGGTGCCGCCAACGCCGCCGAGTTCTTTGGGGTGCTCAAGGAGATCCAGGCTGGGGTCGATGTGGTGGCGCTGCTCGAGGCCGAGCCCGGCGAGGCCACCGCGGCGCTGCTGCCGACCAACCTTGATGCCCTCTACGGCCTGATCTACGCGCTCTTGGCCGCGGCGACTGATCGTGAGCGAATGGCGCGCGCGCTTGCGATCATCGAGCAGCTGCCGGATGCCCCGGCCCGTGAGCCGCTGCCGATCCGCGAGGCGCAGACGCTGGCGATGGAGCTGCTATTGGAGCGTGCGCTCGAGACAGGCCTTGAAGGCGTCGTGCTCGACAGTGCCGCCTATCGGCGCTATAGCGAGCAGCGCGAGCAGGCTGGATTGAGCAGCTAGCGAATCTGCGGACTCGCTGGCCTTGTCCATCCATGCCTGCGCGACATTGTCGCTGGCCTTGGCCTCGGGTGCTTGCTCGAGCCTTGTTTCGGAAGAATTTTATCTACTTCTGTATTGGCATCGTTTGCGGTCGATGGAATCAAGTACATGCAAGCCCAGGTCTACAGCCACCGCGGCACCCGCGCGATCCAGAAGATGGTCGAATATGCGCCCTCGACAGGCGGCTTGGCGCTCTGGATTCGGCATCAAGATGTGGACGAGCTGCCGGTGCTGGAGCCTGGAGCAGGTTTAGGCAGAGGCATCAATCCGGCTCTTGCCCAGGGTGCACAGGTGGATATGCTGAATAGCGCGCAAGCTGGTCAGCAACTGCCTCCCGAAGGCAGTGCTCTACCAAATGCAGAGGATGAGTCTGGTTATGCGGTTGGCAGTGCCCGATCAAGGCCGTCGGCCAGCGTTGCCAATGACGGCCGAGCCATCTTCTACACACCGGCCTTCGATGCGTTGACGCTACCGCAGCAGATCGGTCTGGTGGCCCATCAGGTGCTCCATGTTGCGCTGCAGCATGCGCAAAGGGCGGATGCGCTCGCGCGCCTGCTTGGCGATGTCGACCCTCAGCTCTTCAATATCTGTGCCGATGCCATCGTCAACAGCACCCTCGGACACCTGTCCTGGCTCGAGCTACCGCAGCAAGCCGTCACCCTGGAGGGGCTGATCTCCAGCACCTTGCACCGCGAGCAGAGCGCCGCCGCGGCGCTCCTTGAATGGGATCTCGAGCGGCTTTATCGGGCCATTGATGACCGCCGCTTCGGCCGTCAGGGGCGCAGCGGGCGCTCCAATTCCGAGCAGAAGGGCAGTGCAGCCGATGAGCGCAACCGGCGCGAAGGGCACGATCAGCAGGTGCAGCAGCCGGAGCACGAGCGGGAGGACAGCAGCAGCGCTTATGAGGATGGTGCGCGCTCAAGCCGCGCACGCTGGCTCGGTGAGAACACCGCACGCGACCTGTTACCAGCCGCAGATGACAGCCGCCCCGAGCAAGAGGCCGAGCAGGCGCGCGAATGGCGCGAGCGACTGATCCGCGCCCACGCCGGTGATGGCGCCCATTCGATGCTGCGCGAGCTGATCGCCGACCTGCCCAAGGTTCGCACCCCCTGGGAGCACCTGCTCCGCACGCTGCTCACGCGCGGACTGGCGCGCAGCCCCGATCAATCCTGGTCGCGGCCATCGCGCTCCTACCTGGCCAATCAAGGTCGCACCCCGAGTGGCCAGCGCCTGCCCTGGGAGCCCGGCCGCACCGCCTCGCGTGCCGTGCCGCGCCTGGTGGTCATGGTCGACCTCTCCGGCTCCATCGAGCCGGCGTTGCTCGAGCGCTTCACGCTCGAGATCGAGGCCATCAGCCGCCGCCTCGAGGCTGGGCTGACCATCATCGCCGGTGATGAGCGCGTCAGCGGTGTCGCCGAGTTCGAGCCCGGTCGCTCCAACCTGCGCGAGCTGACCTTCGAGGGCGGTGGCGGCACCGACTTCAGCCCGCTGCTGCGCGAGGCCGAGCGCCACGCCCCCGACATCGCCGTCTTCCTCACCGATCTCGATGGTCCGGCCGAGTACAAGCCGAGCTTTCCGGTGATCTGGACCGTGCCCCTGATCCATGCCAATGTCCGCCACCCGTTTGGGCGCAAGTTGGTTCTGGAGTAGCGCTACTCTGCATTGATGCGGGCCTACTTCGACCCTGCCCAGCAAAACACTGGTTCAGTTATGAGCGAATAAACGGAAGTCGAGAAGCCTTCCTGCAACTGTCACAACCGTTGCAGCCCTTGCGACCAATCCGCGACGAACTCCTCGATCGATTCAATGAAATCGGGATCATGCTCGCTGCGGTTGATGGTGCAGTGGATCAGGGTGCCTTCCGGCGCAGCGGTGATCGTCCAGGCGAGTGCATTCGGGCAGCCGGGTAGGGTGAATCGAACGCCATCTCGGATACACTCGCGGTTGACCTTGAACTGGCCCCAGAGACAGTAGACCTCACCGGCGTCCTGATCGGCATCCCAATGCAGCACGCGATCGATCGAGTCGCAGAGCTCGGCCAGCCGCTGTCCGGTGAGTCTGTGCTGGAGCTGCTCGGCGCTGAGAGGAGCCTGAGCTGTGGCAAAGAATTCCATGCGTCACTTCTCCCGCGCGAAGGGCCAGGCCATGATCCCGCCTTCCATCACCTTGACATTGCGCCAGCCGTGCTGCTGCAGGATAGAGGCCGCCTCATAACCGCGCAGCGAGATCTTGCAGTAGAGGATGATCTCGCGGTCCTTGTCCTGCGGTAGCTCATCGAGTCGGCCACGCAGGGCGCCAAGTGGGATCAGGGTCTCGCCGATGCCGAGCCGCATCGCCTCGAATTCCTCCGGGCTGCGCGTATCCAGGATGAAGCTGTCAGCACCCTGGTCGGCGCGCTGCTTGACCTCGGTGACGGAGAGCCCTTGCATCAGCCCCTTGAGCTTGTTCTCCATCACCTGTGCCGAGACGATCGTGTGATCGAGCGCCAGTGAGTAGGGCGGAGCATAGGGCAGGTCGGCATTGACCATGTCCTCGACCGTCAGGTTGCCGCGGATCGCCATCGCCATGGTGGCGACGCGTTTGCTGGCATCGCCGGGTCCGATGCACTGGAAGCCGATGATGCGGCCGCTCTCGCGCTCGGCGACCAGCTTGCTGATCAGCAGGCTGCCGCTCATGAACACCGGGATGTCGAGGCCGGAGATGGTGGCGGTCTCGATATCGTTGAAGCCAGCCGTTTTGGCGGCCTGGGCCGAGAGGCCGGTAAAGCCAACGGTGTAATCGAAGATCTTGCAGATGCCGGTCTGGGTGATGCCGGGGAAGCTGGCGCTGTTCTCGCGGACGATGTTCTGCCCGGCGACCCGGCCCTGTAGATTGGCGAGGTCGCCATAGGGGGCGCGCATCCATTGGCCGCTGATCAGCGATTTGCATTCGACGCAATCGCCGACGGCATAGATGTCCGAATCTGAGGTCTGCATCCGATCGTTGACGCGGATGCCGCCTTGGTCGCCGATCTCGAGTCCAGCGATCAGGGCCAGGTCGATGTTCGGGCGCACGCCGACCGCAACCACCGCCAGCTGACAGGGCAGTTCGGTGCCGTTGTCGAGCTTGACGCCGGTCAGCTGGCCGTTATCGCCGAGGAACTGGGCGACGCCGTTGCCAACGATGATATCCGGCCCGTTGGCGCGGATATGGTTCTCGACCAGCTTGGCCAGGTCAGGGTCGAGGAACGGCAGGATCTGGTGGGTCTTTTCGATCACCGTGGTATCGATGCCGGCCAGGCGCAGCGCCTCGCAGACCTCGAAGCCGATCAGGCCACCGCCGACCACCACCGCCTTTTCAACGGCCTTGGCATCACGCACTGCGCGCAGTGCGTCGGCATCGCCCATCGAGTGCAGTGTCTGCACACCCTCGAGATCGAATCCGGGGGCGGCGGGGCAGACCGGCCGAGCCCCCGTAGCGAGCACCAGCCGATCGTAGTGCAGGGTGCGCTCGTTCTCGGTCGGCAGGTGCTTGACGGTGACGGTCTTGGCCTCGCGGTCGATACGCAGGGCTTCAGTCTGCACCAGGGCCTCGATGCCCTTGGCCTTGCCGTAGAAATGCGGGTCGCGGACATTACCGGCTGGGGTGCAGATCAGCATGTTGCGATCGTTGAAGGTGCCGCCGACGTAATACGGAAAGCCGCAGGAGGCCATCGACAGCTCCTGCTCGCGCTGGATCAGGGTGATCTCGGCGAATTCGTCCATGCGCCTGGCCTTGGCGGCGGCTTTGGGGCCGGCGGCGGAACCGCCGATGACAACGATACGGGTGGGTTGCGATGACATGCTGTCGATCCTTTGGGTGTCGAGTCGGTGGGCAACTGCAAGCGCTTGAGTCTGAGGAGCCCTGTCCGACAGGGCGCTGAGATTCATCAAACAGCCGCCGGCTCTCAAGAGGCCTGTTGACCGGGCGCAAGTCTGAACAATTCCCCCAATCAATACGACGTTGGTATTGATCCGATGCGCTTACCAGCAGGCTTCTCAAATATTAGAATGTAGCGTCATTCCCCTGAGGCCAGACGAACACCACGCCCATGAAAGATCCTGCCGTGCAACACGATGCCGAGATTGGCCAGACCGAGGTCAAAGAGACCACCTGCTATATGTGCGCCTGTCGCTGTGGCATCCGCGTGCACCTGCGCGATGGTTAGGTCCGCTACATCGAGGGCAACCCGGACCATCCGCTGAACAAGGGCGTGCTCTGCGCCAAGGGCTCATCGGGGATCATGAAGCAGGTCTCGCCAGCGCGGCTGACTAAGCCCCTGCGCCGCAAGGCCAACGCCAAGCGGGGTGAGTCGGAGTTCGAGGAGATCACCTGGGAAGAGGCGATGACCATGCTCAGCGAGCGCCTGGGCAAGCTGCGCGCTACGGACCCGAAGAAGTTCGCGCTCTTCACCGGGCGCGATCAGATGCAGGCCCTGACCGGTATGTTCGCCAAGCAGTTCGGCACCCCGAACTACGCGGCGCACGGCGGCTTCTGCTCGGTGAACATGGCCACCGGCATGATCTACTCGATCGGCGGCTCGTTCTGGGAGTTCGGCGGTCCTGACCTCGATCATGCCAAGCTCTTCATCATGATCGGTACCGCCGAGGACCATCATTCGAACCCGATGAAGATGGCGATCTCGAAGTTCAAACGCGAGGGGGGGCGTTTCATCGCGATCAACCCGGTGCGCTCGGGCTACGGTGCGATTGCCGACGAATGGGTGCCGATCAAGCCCGGCACCGATGGCGCGCTGTTTCTGGCCTTGACCCAGGAGATCCTCAAACTCGGCCTCTATGACCGGGACTTCCTGATCCAGTACACCAATGCTGCTGAGCTGGTGATCGATGATCCGGAGCGCGACGACCATGGCATGTTCGTCCGCGATGAAAACATCGATGTGACGCGCGGCTGCACCGATCCGCAGGACAAGCTCTGGTGGGATCGCAATACGGGTGCCGTGCTGACCCATAGCGATGGTGCAGATCCACGCCTGCTCGGCAGCTTCACGATGCCAGACGGCACACCGGTGAAGACCTCATTCCAGCTGCTGAAGGACCGCGTGGACTCCTACACGTCTGAGTGGGCCGAGAGCATCACTGGGATTCCGGCAGCCACCATCCGTCGGTTGGCGCACGAGATGGGCGTGATGGCCCGCGATCATAAGATCGAACTGCCGATCAACTGGACCGACGTCTGGGATAAGGAGCACGATCGCGTCACCGGTAACCCAGTCGCATTTCACGCGATGCGCGGTCTGGCAGCGCACTCGAACGGTTTTCAGACCATCCGCGCGCTGAGCATTTTGATGAGCGTGCTGGGTACCATCGACCGCCCCGGCGGCTTCCGCCACAAGGCGCCCTTCCCGAAGCCGATCCCCCCCTGCCCGAAGCCCCCGCACAGCCCGGATGCGGTGCAGCCGAACACCCCGCTTGATGGCCTGCCGCTGGGCTGGCCGGGCAAGCCCGAAGACCTGTTCGTCAACGACGATGGCGAGCCGGTGCGGATCGATAAGGCCTTTTCTTGGGAATACCCGCTCGCCGCTCACGGGCTGATGCACAACGTCATCACCAACGCCTGGCGCGGTGATCCCTACCGCATCGATACGCTATTCCTCTTCATGGCCAACATGGCCTGGAACTCGTCGATGAACACGGTCGAGACGCGCAAGATGCTGACCGACCAGGATGAGAACGGCGAGTACAAGATCCCGTTCCTGGTGGTCTGTGACACCTATTCGTCAGAGACCGTGGCCTTTGCCGATCTGGTGCTGCCGGATACGACCTACCTTGAACGCCACGATGTGCTCTCGATGCTTGATCGGCCCATCTCGGAGTTCGACGGCCCTGTCGATTCGGTCCGCCTGCCGGTGCTTCCGCCGAAGGGCGACTGCCGGCCGTTCCAGGATGTACTGATTGAACTCGGTTCCCGCCTAGGTCTGCCCGCGTTTACCAACGAGGACGGCACGGCGAAGTACAAGAACTACCCGGATTTTGTCGTCAACTACGAGACATCCCCTGGCTCTGGGATCGGATTCCTGGCCGGCTACCGTGGCAAGCACGGCGACAAATCCCTCAAGGGCGAACCCAATCCGAACCAATGGGAGCAGTACGCGGCGAATCACTGCGTCTTCCACTACGAGTTGCCGCGCAGCTATCAGTACATGCGTAACTGGAACAAAGGCTACCTGCACTGGGCACGAGCCCATGCCCTGACCCGATGGGCGGAGCCGATCACCATCCACATCTATTCCGAGATCCTGCAGCGTTTCCGCGCTGCGGCACAGGGTAAGTGGCCGGGCCGGCAGCCACCGGAGCGTTATCGCGAGCGCATCGAGACCTTCTTTGATCCGCTGCCGTTCTACTACGACACCCTCGAGGCGCAGCGCGTCGATACCAAGCGCTTCCCACTCACCGCGCTGACCCAGCGGCCGATGGCGATGTACCACAGTTGGGACAGCCAAAACGCCTGGCTACGCCAGATCCACAGCCACAACTACCTGTTCGTGAATCCAAAGATGGCGATTGCGCAGGATATTCAGGACGGCGACTGGATCTGGGTCGAATCGCACCTGGGTAAGGTCAAGTGCATGTGCCGCTATTCAGAGGCGGTTGAGCCCAACACGGTCTGGACCTGGAACGCCATCGGCAAGGCTGCCGGTGCCTGGGGGCTGAGCGCGAGATCAGACGAGTCAAAGAAGGGGTTCTTGCTCAATCACATCATTGGCGAGGAACTGCCGGTGGTGAGTGCCGATGGCAAGCAGATCCTCTCCAACTCGGACCCCTTGACTGGGCAGGCGGCTTGGTTCGACACACGCGTGCGCATCTACAAGGCCGATGCGCATGAGCCGAAAGTGACCGAGCCCCAGTTCCCGCCGATGAAGACGCTGCCGGGCCAGCTCGTGCGTCCAAAACAGCGTTGGCAGGCCTATGTGGCTGGCCTGTTCGGCCGTAAGTAAGGCGTTTCGGCCGGCGCTCGCCGTCGGCCGTGGCTGCTCGATCAAGCTCGGACTCGGCTTGGCCAAGGCCTCAACCCTTTGGTCAGCTCATCCGGCGAATCCAATGCCTCCGGGCCAGCATTACCCGCGATAGACCATGACACAACTTGCCCTCGTCATCGACCTCAACGTCTGCGTTGGCTGCCATGCCTGCGTGACCTCCTGCAAACAATGGAATACCTCGGGCTGGGCTGGTCCGATGGTGGATGAGAACGCTTACGACGCCAATCCAACGGGCACCTTTTTTAATCGGGTGCAGACCTACGAGGTTGGAAGCTTCCCCAGTACCGAGACGGTCCACTTTCCAAAGAGCTGCCTGCATTGTGAGGACCCACCTTGCGTGCCGGTCTGTCCGACCGGGGCCTCTTACAAGCGCGAGGATAACGGCGTGGTGCTGGTCGACTACGACAAATGCATCGGCTGCAAATACTGCGCTTGGGCCTGCCCCTACGGTGTCCGCGAACTCGATGAGCAGCAAAAGGTGATGAAGAAGTGCACCCTCTGCATCGATCGGATTACCGACCATACCCTGCCCGAGGCCGAGCGCAAGCCCGCTTGTGTGACCGCTTGCCCGACCAATGCTCGTCTCTACGGCGATGTGCATGATCCGGATTCCGAGGTCTCAGTGGCGATCCGCGAGCGCGGTGGCTATGCGTTGATGCCAGAATGGGGCACCCAACCGGCCAACCACTATCTGCCGCGGCAGAAGACCTATATGCACGTGACCGAAGAGGACTTGCAGCGCTCCGACAACCCTCTCACCAAGGAAGACATCACCGTCTATCAGGGTGAAGAGACCATGGAAGACGTGACCTGGTAGCGCGCTTTCTCCTCATTCGAACCTCGACAGGCCTATTCAGATGCATCCAGCTTTCTCTGTCATCTTCTTGACCACGCTCATCGGGGCGGGTCAGGGACTTTTCTTGGCCCTCTTCACCGGCCAGTTCTATTCGACCGCTGAATTGGTCGAGCCACAGTCCGACTCATTCTATGCGGTTGGTAGCGCGCTCTCGCTGGCATTGCTGGTCGGCGGGCTTGCGGCTTCGTTCTTCCATCTCGGGCGTCCGGAGCGCGCCTGGCGCGCTGCAACGATGTGGCGCACCTCCTGGCTCTCGCGGGAGGTCATCGTGCTGCCGGCGATGATGGGCATCGTCTTCTTCTATGGACTCTTTCACTGGGCCGGCTGGACGGAGCCCTTCATCGTCCTGGGAGACGGCGCACTGCCGATCGATGCGACCTTTGTGCTCGGCATGCTCGGTGTGCTCGTCACGCTCGCTCTGTTCGTCAGTACCGGGATGATCTATGCCAGCGTCAAGTTCTTGCAGGAATGGCATTCGCCCTACACTATCATCAACTTTATCTTCCTGGGTACCGCGTCTGGGTTCATGCTGGCTGCCGCTTACTCGGCTCTGCTTGGTAATCATCTGGTGAGCTTTTTCGGTACCTGGGCCGTCATTGCGACGCTCCTTGGCCTGGTGACCCGCACCGCATCCTTGATGCGCAATGCATCCCTGAAGCATCGCAGCACCTTGCAGACGGCGATCGGCATCCGCCACCGCGGTATCGTACAGAAGTCTCAGGGCTTCTCAGCAGACTCGTTCAACACCCGTGAGTTCTTCCATCATCAAACCCCAGAGGCCCTGAAGCTGATTCGCGTCGCCTTCATGGTGTTGGTCTTCCCGGTGCCGATCGCGCTGGTGCTGCTGGCCTACCTGCTGCAGTCAACGACGCTGCCGATCATTGCCTTTGTGATCCAGTACCTCGGTTTACTGGCCGAGCGCTGGTACTTCTTCGCCGAGGCCGAGCATCCGCAGAATCTTTACTACCAGCAGGTGTCGTAACGCGTAACGCCGCAGGGCAAAAAGACGGATATCCTGTTCCTGCTCCTCCGCACAGGAAGGCCCGAGCCTGGCGCTCGGGCCTTCTTTGTCTTGTGGGATTGCCTGTGAATCGGCGCTGCTGAGCGGGCTATTCTGCTCAATGGTGGGAGCTGAACATCAATTTCAGGATCTTGATGTTGATAACGACGAAGCGCCAGAGCTGCCAGATCACGTTGGAACGCATGTGGCGCGTGAGCCCGGTGGGTACCGGCGGATAGTAGGCCTGCTGGTAGGGCTCCTTGTTCTTCGGTTTGTTCGATGCCTGGCTTTGCTGCGGGTTCGTGGCGTCAGTTGTCATGATTTATTCTCTCCGCTTGATCTGATGCGGCTCGATGTTGTTCGGGGATGACCCGGGGCGGGATCTTCGGGATGTGATGCTTGTTCCGGGCAAACTGCGGTCGTCGTCAATCCGAAAATCGTTCATCCCAAAAAGGGCATTTCAACCGCAGATTACGCAGATAAGCGCAGAGACATTAAGCCACTATGGCCAATCCCTGCTTCACCTAGTCGGCGACCTTAGCGTTCTCGCTAGGTCTCTGTTGCGTTTATTTTTAATCTGCGTCATCTGCGGTTGATAGGTTAATCCGGGAGCAGGGACCAGCCCGGCTTGAGTTTGGCCTGGTAGATGAAGACGTGGTGCAGGATGTATTTCATCCAGTGCCCAGCGAGCCCGATCTCGCCAAAGGTGAGGTCGATATCGCGTCCGTATTCGGGATAGGTCTCGTAGTCTGGCACGACGGGGAAGACCGTCATGGTCGCGGCCGAGCCCTTGAAGAGGTCCATGCCGGTGGAGGCCACGCAAGCGGCACCGGTCTCAGCCATTGATGCGGTATGCGTAGGCTTTGGGGCACCATTGAGCATGTCGCGGATACTCTCGGCGACGGCCTTGCCCATGGTCGCTGAAGGCATCCCGGTGCGCGGCGGTGCCGGATTGATCGGGGTATCGTTCGCGCTCTTCATCGGCTTGCTGATCAGATGCGGAGGCGCAAAGGCAATGCCGATCGCGAACAGGTTCTTATAGCGTGGGTTTTGATAGGTCTTTGGCCAATCGTCCTTGTGCCATTCCTCGTATGGTTTCGGCGTGTAGTCGCCATCGACCTTCATGAAGCCGTTCGGCGCGAACAGCTCGCTGCTGATGTCGCTGCCGTCCTTGCCATAGGCCTTCATCGGCTGGCCGGCGAAGGGCGGGATCAGCATCGCGAAGTCGAAGTCAATCGTATGCTCGCTGCCGTCAAGGATCTCGTAGTGGAGCTTGCCAGGCTCAACGCGCTTCACCGCAGCACGCACGATCCACTCCATGCCGCGCTCGACCATCAATGATTCGGCGAACACCTTGCCGTTGGTGATATAGCCGCCGCGCTTGATATGGACGCCGCCCATGCCGAAGTCGCCGAGCTCGTACTCGTTGCTGATCCAGATCATGCGCGCCTTGTCGCGGATCTTCTCCTGCCGGAACATGTGTTCGATGTTGTAGATGTATTCAAAGGCGGCGCCTTGGCAGGTGCACATGCCGTGGCCGGTGCCAACGACGAAGGTGCGGGTTTCGCCGCGCTTCATTGCCGCAATGTTCTCTTGCAGTTCCTCATTGGCGTGCAGGGCGTGGCCAGGGGTGCAGACCGATGTGGTGAAGCCCTCATCGGGTCCCAGGCCGGGTGTCGCGCCGAAATTGAGCTTGGGACCGGTTGCGTTGACCAGGTAATCATAGGTGAGCGCCTCGCTCTGACCAGCACGAGCGGCCTCGGTGTATTCTAGGGTCACATAGGGCTGATCAGCGGCATCACCGCCCTCTGGGTGGATCGAGAGGGCCTTGGCTTGCTTGAAGACGACACCGAGCTTCTTGTAGACCGGGGCGAGCGCGAAGGTGACCTGGCTCTCGCTCATCTCGCCGACGCCGACCCAGATGTTGGACGGGATCCAGTTCCATTTCTCATTTGGTGAGACCACCACGACCTCGTGCTCATTACCGAGCCACTTGCCTAGCCAGCGTGCGGTGGTATGGCCTGAGATGCCCGCGCCGAGGATGACGATGCGTGACATGATGTAAACCTCCAGTGATTGGTTTTTCGGTTCGAGCCTAGCAGTGCGAATCGGCTTGTGAAAGCGGTCTGGGTCAAGGTTTGAAAATGGCGCTGCTCGGCAGCGGGTGCTCGGCTGCGGCGTCGAGCAGGCTGGGGCCTGGTGGATAGGCCATTTGTGGTCTGGTCTCGCCGAACCAGCGCGACAAGCTCGATTCTCCGGCTGGCCACTGGCCCTTGGCGATATTTGTCGGTGCTGAGTGCTCGAAGATTAGGTAGCCATATTTGCCATAGTGAGGCAGTTTGCGCGCTAGACCGCTGATGGCCTCGGTCCTGTTGGCCCCAACCCAGCCCAACGCTTGCTCGCCGCGCTGGGTGCTGATGACGGGGCTTTGCCCCTTGGAGTCAGTTCCAAGCAGGCTAATGCGTTGCTGGCTCGCATCGAGCGTGAACTGATCCTGCTCACGGCCGTGTGCTGCGAGCGTCTCCAGCCAGCGGTTGCGCCAGCCAAGCAGCCAAATCGCCCGATCGGTTGGCAGCTGCTCGAGATCGCTATCGAGTGCAACCGACCATCCTGGATGGCCCCGCTGCCAGCTCTCGGCCAATTGCCGATAGGCCGTTCGCATGGCTGCTGCTGCATCGGAGGGTATCAGGATCAGGCCGCGCTCTGCGCCGAACAGACTGCTCAGGGTTGCGGTTGACTCGCCAGCGGCAAGCTGCCGGAAGGTATCGAAGCGCGGATCGACCGCGAGGCGCACTGGGCGTTCGTCGACCTCGGTCGAGAAGGATGCGTTGTCCTCTTGTATCCAGACCCCAAGCTCTGTTGCCTTACCATGCTCGTCGAGCAGCACGACCGGCACGCTCATCGGGAAGGGTGCCTCCGCTTGGGTCTGCTCGAGACGACCGCTGATGCGCCAGCGCCCACCCTCCAAGGGCTCGACCGCCACTGCCTCCAACGCTAGGCGTGGTGCCCCCGCGCGGCTGGTCCAGGCGCTGAAGAAGGCGCTAAGCTCCTGTCCGGAAACGGCCTCGAAGGCGGCCTCGAGCTGATCCCAGCCAGCCTCAGTAAAGCGGTTGTCGCGATAGAAACGTCGCAGTCCGTCCACAAAGACCGGATCACCGAGCTTGGTCCGGAGCATGTGGAACAGCATCAGGGCCTTGCCGTAGCCGATCGCCTGCGAGGCGGCGCCATGCCGGCCCTGAAAGCTGGATAGCGGCTGATCCTGATGGTCGCGGACGTAGTCGGCATAGGCCTTGAGCTGGTCACGGCGATAATCGGCGCCTTTGCCGGCAAGCTCCTTATTCAGGTGGTCTGCGAGATAGGCGGTCAGTCCCTCGCTCCAGTTGCCCTGCGCATAGTCGACATAGACGCCATTGCCCCACCAGTTGTGGAGGATCTCATGCGGGTAGGAGGAGTGCAGGATGAACGGCAGTCGCAGCACGCGAGGACCGAGGAGCGTGAACGAGGGCATGCCATAGCCGGTCTCCCAGAAGTTCTCGACCAGCGCGAATTTGGCATAAGGATAGGGGCCAATCAGCTCACTGTAGCGCTCGAGATAGGTTGCAGTCGCGTCGAGGTAGCGTGCTGCGAGGTCGTCATCGGGGCTGCGCAAAAAGGCTTGTGCTTCGACGTTCTCAGTTGGCTCTCGATACAGATCAAATGGGGCTGCAATCAGGTACAGCTCGTCTTGTGGCGCCGTCTCGCGCCAGCCGACGCGCACCCGCTGTTCGTCTTTTGTTATCGTGGGTCCGGCGCCTTGGGCGACTGCAAGCCAGCCTGTCGGCAGGCTGACCTCGAGCGAGAGGGTCTGGAGGCTGCCCATCACCTTGGGATACCAACCGCTGTAGCCGCTGAGGAAAACGCCCTCGGGGCTAATGATACCGATCGATTGCTGGCGCGCCCGTCCCATGCCCTCTTGAATCGCGTCTAAGTCATGTTGGATGGACCCCTGATAACTGAGCTCAACCTCAGCACCAGGACGCGCCTCAAGCTGGTACTGGGCGAGGTGGCCGCGTGTCGCCACTGGTTTGAGACGCGCATTCCCGCTTCTGATCGCTGGCTCGAGCCCCCGATGCAGCTGCAGCAGATAGGTTGTTGGGGGCTCGGTGTGTGATGCGGGGGTGGATGACTCGCGGCTAGGCGCTGCGCTTGGGGCGGGCGGAAGCCTCAGACGGTCAGTCGCGCTCAGGGTGCCGGTGCTGGGATCGATCTTAACCCTGATCTGGTGCCCGACGATGGCCTGATGGTCGCTGCCCTCTGTTGCCGAAACGCTGAGGAAGGCGCTCAGTCCGACGAGGCTGAAGAGAATAAGCCAGAGGCGTGCCTGCGCCCGGAACTTGTTGGAATCATGCATGGTCGCTGTCATCTAGGTCGGTATGGTGGCCCCCACAGGATCTCCTGCACGAGTGTTGCCACGAGTATTGCCGAACACGCGGGCTCGTGTCGGAAGACAGGTGTCGGACTGTACAGCACAGTCTGTCATCGGCCTTTGCGCTTGGTTCCGATTGCCCTTGGTTCCGATGGCCAAGCTTGCCATAGCCCAGCTCGGCTCAAGCGCTTGTCGGGCCGAGTGCCTGTAGTTAGCCCCGATTTGGGGGACGTCCTTGGCGAGCAAGAAACCTACTAAGAGAGACTCATGATGCTGCGACCGACTCTGCCCTCCAGCCAACTGACCCTTCAGCATCCTGCCCGAGCGGCGGTCCTCAGTCTGCTGTCAGCGATCTGTCTCTTCCCAGTCATGTTGGCGGCCATGCCATCGGGCGGCCCCCCCGAATCTGAGGCCGCGGACAGCGCTCAGGACATGCGGGAGCAGATCGCGGCCATCAGTCCCGCAACCAAGGTGCTCGATGTCTCGAGCCTCGGCGAGCTCGAGGGGCTGATTCAGGAGCTTGTCGATGATCGGGTCGTCTTCGTCGGCGAGTCCCATGATCGCTACGAAGATCATCTGAGTCAGCTTGCGATCATCCAAGGTCTTCACAAGCGGGGTAACCCGGTGGCGATTGGCATGGAATTCTTCCAACAGCCATTTCAAGACAAGCTCGATGCCTACGTCGCCGGAGACCTCAGCGAAGAGGCGTTGCTGCGCGAGACCCAGTACTTCGAGCGCTGGCGCTTCGACTATCGGCTCTACCGCCCGATCCTGCGCTATGCGCGCGAGCAGGGCATCCCGCTGATCGCGCTCAATCTGCCGCGCGAGATCACCGAAAAGGTGGGTGATGGCGGCATCGCCTCACTCAGCTCTGCAGAGGCCGCGATGATCCCGAGCGAGATCGACCGCGGGGCCTCTGATTACCGCGCCAACCTACAGATGGTCTTCGAGATGCATCCGAAGACCGATGATGCGTCGTTTGAGCATTTCCTCGAGGTCCAGCTGCTTTGGGACGAGGGAATGGCCGAGCGCGCCGTGCGCTGGCTGCGGGCCAATCCGGACTCGCAGCTGATCGTGCTCGCTGGCGCTGGCCATGTCGAGTATGGCCGGGGTATCCCGTCGCGGGTCAAGCGGCGCCTGGATGTGCCGATGTCGATCGTAATGAGCGGTCAACAACGGCCGCTCGACACTGAGATGGCCGACTTCCTGCTCTATCCGCAGCCAGTGGGTCTGCCGAAGACGGGCCTGATGGGGGTCATGCTGGATACCGAGTCGGAGGGTCAAGGCGTGGCGATTCAGAGCTTCGCGCAGCAGAGCGG
>CAZEZH010000086.1:0-15063 GCA_964516305.1 uncultured Halochromatium sp.
CGGCGAGCAACTCGCCGATACCAAGCGGACGAATCTTTGCGCAATCGCGCGCCTCGGGGCGCAGCGGGATGGTGTTAGTCACCACCAGCTCATCGAGCGCCGAGACCGAGATGTTATCGACAGCAGGCCCCGACAGCACGGCATGGGTGCAGTAGGCCTGGACCCGAGATGCGCCCTGAGCCTTCAGCGCTGCAGCCGCCTGACACAGCGTACCCGCGGTATCGACCAAGTCATCGACGAGCACGCAGGAGCGACCGCGGACATCACCGATGATATTCATCACCTTGGCCTCGTTGGCGCGCGGACGGCGCTTATCGATGATGGCAAGGTCGGCATCATCAAGCCGCTTCGCCAGTGCCCGAGCCCGCACGACGCCGCCGACATCAGGCGAGACCACCATCAGACCTTCATGCTTCTGTCGCCAAATATCGCCGAGCAAGATCGGCGATGCGTAGACATTGTCGACCGGAATATCAAAAAAACCCTGGATCTGATCTGCATGCAGATCAACCGTCAAGACGCGGTCTGCCCCCGCCGAGCCAATCATCTTTGCAACCAGCCGAGCCGTGATCGGCACACGCGCCGAGCGCGGACGCCGATCCTGGCGAGCGTAGCCGAAATAAGGGATCACCGCGGTGACACGCTTGGCCGATGCCCAGCGAAGAGCATCGATCATCACCAACAGCTCTAGGAGATTATCGTTGGTGGGCGCGCAAGTGGGCTGCACGATGAAGATATCGCGCCCGCGCACGTTCTCTTGGATCTCGGTCATCACCTCGCCGTCGCTGAACTGGCCAACGACGGCCTTGCCCAGCGGCAACCCCAGGTGAGCGACGATTTCAGCGGCGAGCGCAGGATTGGCGTTCCCAGAGAACACCATCATGGCACTGGCCTGCACGGATTGTCCTTTAGTTTCAAGCGGCAACGTTTATGGCCACTCTCGGCATGGTAGAAGTGTGGCTGGGGCGCCAGGATTCGAACCTGGGAATGCTGGGATCAAAACCCAGTGCCTTACCGCTTGGCGACGCCCCAATGGATCGACCCAGCTCGGATCGGCTGTCAGTCTTCTGGCACCGCGCTAGAAGCCTCGGCAAACAGAGGCGACCGATTTTTGCCGCGGGCGACAAAGGCCGGAATCTCCAATGGAACCTCGGCGAGCAACTGCTCGGCCTCAGCCTGTGTCGACAGCGCAGCAAACAAGCAAGCGCCGGTTCCAGTGAGCTTTGCTTCAGCACGTTCGGCAAGCCACCTGAATGCCTGTTCGACCTTGGAGTACTTTTCGAGCACGATGTCGAGGCAATCATTGGCGGCATTGCCGCGCAGGAAGTCAGCTAGTGTGATTGGAGGCGAGTCTCTTGTCAATCCCGGGTCGCCAAAGACCGCAGCGGTCGCGACATGGCACCTCGGCACGAGCACCAGGTACCAAGGCATCGGCAGTTCCACCGGCACCAGGGTCTCTCCGACACCCTCCCCCCAAGCCGCAGTTCCGCGCACAAAGACTGGCACATCGGCCCCGAGCCGCAAACCAATCTCAGCCAGTCGATCGACCGGCAGGCCTATGCCCCAGATCTGATTCAGCGCATGCAGCGTAGTCGCCGCATCCGAGCTACCACCGCCGAGCCCCCCGCCCATCGGCAGGCGCTTGTCGACCCGGATACTGATTCCGGAGCGACAACCGGTTGCCTCGGCGAGCGCCCGCGCGGCGCGCACAACCAGGTCCTGCTCGGGGGGTATATCGGCCGGGCCATCAAGCCGTTCGATTCGATCATCGCCGCATCGATCGAAGAACAGCCGATCACAGCGGTCGACGAACTGAAACACCGTCTGAAGCTGGTGATAGCCATCGGCGCGGCGCCCGAGTACCCGCAGCATCAGGTTCAGCTTCGCCGGCGCTAGCCAGGCGCCATCGGCATCCGGGCGCGGAGTCAGCACGATCGCTTGCTCCATCAGTTGTCTGATTGTGAAAAGCGAAAACGGCTCAGGACCCGCAGCAGATACTCGTGCTCCGGGGCCTCGTCCAGCGCATGTCGCCACACTGCTCGTGCCTCGTCCTGCCGGTCCAGCGTCCAGAGCACCTCCCCCAAGTGCGCCGCAATCTCAGGGTCGAAGCCATGCTCCAAGGCGCGGCGAAGATACTCCTCCGCGGCCTCGGGCTGACCTTTGCGATAGAGCACCCAGCCCATGCTATCGAGGATCGCCGGATCATCCGGTCGCAGCTGCAGCGCGCGCTCGATCAGGGACTCGGCCGCATCGAAGCGATCGGTGCGATCGGCCAGCGTATAGCCTAGGGCGTTGAGGGCATCGACATGATCGGGGTCGGCCACCAGGATGCGGCGCAGATCGCGCTCCAGCGACTCGATCCGCCCCAGACCAACGGCCAACATGGCACGCGCGTAGAGCAGATCGGCGTTATCGGGCTCTTTGCTGAGGCCGAGGTCGTAGACGCTGAGCGCCTGCTGCTCGAAGCCCTGGTCGCGCAACATCTCGCCTTCGATCAGATAGAAGGCCGAGGTTTGATCGGGGTATCGGTCGCGCAGCTGCTGGAACCGCTCGCGCGACCGCTCAACGTCACCACCCTTGGCGTGGAGCCGTGCAATCCGAACCTGGGCATTGGTGCGATTCTGGCCCCGCACCTGCTCATAGAGCGCTAGCGCAGCCTCAGGATTATCGGTCTGCTCCTCGACCTGTGCGAGCAAGAAAGCCACGTCGCTCGGCCGCTCGCCAAGACCTTTCAGGGTCTCCAGATAGCGCCGGGCCGCCTCCATGTCCTCAATATCGAGCGAAAGCACGGCGGCGGCGAAGAGCACATCTGGGCGGTCTGGCGTCGCCTTCAGCAATTCATCGAAGACAGCCAACGCCTGCTTAGGCTCGTCCGCATCCATATGCAGTTGCGCCTTCATCAACTTGAGTTCGGAGTTATCGGGGTCCTGGCTGATATAGCGCTCAAGCGCGGCCTGCGCCTCCTCGGGCCGCTCTCGCGAGACCAATAGGCGCACCAAGAACAGCTGCGGATCACTCCAGCCCGGCCGCAGCTCCGCTGCCCGCTCAGCAAGCTGCACGGCAGTCTCCTCGTCGCCAGCACCAGCGGCCAGGGTCGCTAGCGCGAACTGGGCATCGGGATCTCTGTCTGCGTCGAGTTTGGCCACGAGTTCGCGCATCAGGGCTAAGCGCTCGCTCGCGTCAGGCAGCCGCCCGAGGATTTGCGCCGCCTGCATATAGCCCTGTCCGGGCACACCGCCTAACTCGATAACGCGCTGAAGCGACTCCAGGGCCACTGCACGTTCGCCGGCCTCTAGCGCCAGAAACGCCGATAGCTGATGCGCCTTGGGCGCATCAGGCTCAAGCTCGGTCCAAAGGTCGAGTGCCTGACGTGCGGCCGCGGATTGCTCGGCGTTCAAGGCGGAGCGCACAGCGCGCTCCGCCAGGCTTGCCTCACCAGCCAACTTGGCTGCACTAAGGAAATGCTCGACGGCGGCATCGTAATCGCCGCGCTGAAGCGCGACCTCGGCGACCAGCGCAGAATAGACCAGATCGGCGTTCAGCTCCTGCAGTGGCTCTTGCAGCAGCATCGACGCCGATGATGACGTTGAGTCAGGCGCCGCCTGCGCTGGGTCGGACGCTGGGTCAGATGCCGGTTTCAATCCCGGCTCAGCTGTCGAGCCTGCGTCGGGAACGGCTGGCTGCACGTCGGCCGGCCCCGGCTGAGCAGCATTGCTTGCGCCGACCATCAAGGTCAGCAGCAAGAGCGGGGGAAATAAGAAGCGTGTTCGGTAGCGCATAGACAGGTGTAAACAGATGGTTGACCACGATCAGCCGGATATTTGTTTCGATCGCAGTATACTCATGCAGTTCCTATCGCGGAAAGCAACCACTCGCGGCCCCAACGCACCGCCATTGCGCGGAGCGGGGCAAACGCAGACAACCGGCTTAGCCCTTCGACCCCGCCATGCCACTGATCGTACTCGGACTCAATCACAAGACGGCGCCCGTCGACATCCGCGAGCGCCTGACCTTCGGGCCCGATGTCATCGTCGCCGCCCTGCGCACGGTGCTTGAGCAAAGCCCTGCCGATGAGGCCATCATCCTCTCGACTTGTAATCGCACCGAGATCTATTGCGCAGCCGACACGCGCGACATCGAGGCGCCCGTGCGCAACTGGCTGGGCAGCTTTCACGGCATTGAGCCGCAGCTGTTCGGGCAGCATCTCTACGTTTACAAAGACCGTGACGCTGTTAACCACCTTTTCAAGGTCGCCTGCGGCCTCGACTCGATGGTGCTTGGTGAGCCGCAGATCCTGGGCCAGGTCAAGGCCGCCTTCAAGACCGCCTGCGAGGGCGGCAGCAGTGGCCGCCTACTAGGGCGTTTGTTCCAATGCACCTTTGCGGTCGCGAAACAGGTGCGTACCGATACCGCTATTGGCAGCAGCCCGGTCTCAGTGGCCTTCGCTGCGGTGAACCTGGCGCGCCAGATCTTCAGTGACCTCTCCAAGCAAACTGCCCTGCTGATTGGAGCAGGTGAAACGGTTGAGCTTGCCGCCCGCCACCTGCACCAGCATGGCATCGGTCGCATCATCGTCGCCAATCGAACGGTCGAGCGCGCCCATCGCCTCGCGGTTCAATTCGACGGCTATGCCATCGCCCTGACCGAGCTGGCTAGCCATCTCCCCGAGGCCGATATCGTCGTCACCTCAACGGCAAGCCCGCTGCCGGTGCTCGGCAAGGGCACCGTCGAGCGCGCGCTCAAAAAGCGCCGGCGTCGACCCATGTTCATGGTCGACATTGCCGTGCCACGCGATATCGAGCCGGAGGTCGGCCAGCTGCGCGACATCTACCTCTACACCGTCGATGATCTACAGGGCGTGGTCGACGAAGGGATGCGCTCGCGCAACCATGCAGCCGAGCAAGCGGTCGAGATCATCGAGTTGCACTGCGAGGAGTTCATGGCCTGGGTGCGCTCGCTAGACGCGGTCTCACTGATCCAGGATTACCGTGCTCGCGCCGAATGTATCCGCGATGAGGCCTTCTCACGGGCGGCGCGCCAGCTAGCGGCCGGCAAGCCCCCGCACGAGGTCATGCGCCACCTCGCCCACGTGCTCACCAATAAGCTCCTGCATGAGCCCAGCGTGCGCCTGCGCCAGGCCGGTCGCGAGGGCCAGTCAGAACTGCTGCAAGCAGCGAATGAACTGTTCCAGCTGTCGCAGGCTCAAGATAGCGGTCACTGATGAACCCATCCATTCGGGGCAAGCTGGATCGGCTCGCCGAACGCTTCACCGAGATCACCGCCCTTTTGGCAGAGCCCGAGGTACAGTCAGACCAAAACCGGTTCCGTGATCTCGGCCGCGAGTACGCCCAGCTGGAGCCGGTCATCGGCTGCTGGCAGCGCTACCTCGATCTCGAGACCGAGATCGATGCGGCACAGGAGATGCTCGCCGACAAGGAGATGGCAGAGCTTGCTCGCGAGGAGATGGACGCCGCGGAGCAGCAACGCCAACAGCTCGAGCCGGAACTCAACCGGCTGCTGATCCCGCCCGACCCAAACGATCATCGCAACATCTATCTCGAGGTGCGCGCTGGGACTGGCGGCGCCGAGGCAGCCCTGTTTGCCGGCGACCTGCTGCGCATGTATCTCCGCTACGGAGAGCTACAGGGCTGGCGCCACGAGATCATCAGCGCCAGCGAGGGCGAGATGGGCGGCTTTAAGGAGGTTGCGGTGCGCATCAGCGGCAACGGCGTCTACTCGCGGCTCAAATTCGAGTCCGGCGCCCATCGCGTGCAGCGCGTGCCAGAGACCGAGTCACAGGGTCGCATCCATACCTCGGCCTGCACCGTCGCCATCCTGCCCGAGGTCGATTCGGTCGATGAGATCCACGTCGACCCAAATGATCTTCGCGTCGACACCTATCGTGCCTCGGGAGCAGGTGGCCAGCATGTCAACAAGACCGATTCCGCTGTGCGCCTAACCCACCTGCCAAGCGGCATCGTTGTCGAATGCCAGGACGAACGTTCACAGCACAAGAACCGCGCCAAGGCACTGGCCTTGCTGCAGGCCAAGCTGCTCTCCTCCGCACAGGAGGAACAGACGGCCGAGCAGAGCGCCTCGCGCCGCCTCCAGGTCGGCAGCGGCGACCGCTCGGAGCGTATTCGCACCTATAATTTCCCGCAGAACCGACTCACTGATCACCGCATCAACCTGACGCTGTACAAGCTCGACGAGGTGATGATGGGCAATCTCGATCAGGTCGTCGAACCGCTGCGGCGCGAGCACCAGGCCGATCTACTCGCCGAGCTGACCACGGACTGACCGGGGCGCGCGTTACTTAGGCGATTTCCGTGAACCCAAAAAGAGCATTTCAACCGCAGATTACGCAGAAAAGCGCAGATAAATCAAGTCACTACGGCCAACCCCCAATTCAACTGGTCGGTCACTTCGTGATGATTGACCTCCTTGACCTCCCCCAGATTAAAAGTCTTTGCTGGCAATGAGTGCACCGCTCGCCTGCATCGCCGAGCTGCGGCGCCCTGCAAGCCTGCGTCTGGCCGCCGCCGGCCATGACGGCGCGGCACTCGAAGCCGACCTGCTGCTCGGTGCCGCCACCGGACTCGAGCGCACCCAGTTGATCGCCTGGCCAGAGACTTGCCTGAGCGCAGTCCAGCAGCAGCATTTTGACCGCTTGATGGCAAGGCGCCTCGCCGGCGAGCCGATCTCGTACCTGCTCGGGCGGCGTGAGTTCTGGAACCTTGAGCTGCGTGTCAGCCCGGCGACACTGATCCCGCGCCCCGAGACCGAGACCCTGGTCGAACAGGCACTCAATAGCCTCTCCGCCTCTGCCGCGCTGCGGGTTGCCGACCTCGGCACCGGCAGCGGCGCGATCGCCGCAGCCCTCGCCCGAGAACGCCCGCAGTGGAGCTTGCTCGGCATCGAGCACGACGCCAACGCCCTCGCCGTTGCCGTACTCAATGCCGACGCGCTTCAGCTCAAGAATCTCAAGCTGATCCGCGGCGACTGGTCGAGTGCGCTAGACGCTGAGTCGGTCGACGCCATCCTCAGCAACCCGCCCTATGTGCGGGCCGATGATCCGCATCTTGCAGAAGGGGATGTCCGCTTCGAGCCAGTCGCGGCACTGATCTCGGGCGGCGATGGCCTGAACGCGATTCGCAACATCATCGCCGATGCGCCACGCTGCCTCAGGCCCGGCGGCCTCCTCGCCATCGAGCATGGCTGGGACCAAGGCCCGAGCCTGCGCGGGCTGATGAAAACAGGGGGATTCGAGGCGATTGAAACCCTGCGCGATCTCGCTGGTCTGGAACGAGTGACCCGCGCATATCATCGTGGCAAGACGCGAAAACCTTGATCACCGACCATCGGATTAAGCATACTCCACCTATGGAAACCTCCGATCCCGATCGTATCAAACAGCGCCAGATCCATTTTCGCGATCTGCACCCGGAGCGTAACGACGCCAGCACCGCGGCGACCTTCTTGGCCGAAGTCGATGGTGTGCTGCGTGCCGAACCGCTAACGCCCATCGTCCTGGACCTGACCTACGATCTTCATAAGACCTGCCTCGAAGAACTCGACGAGGCGCTTGCCGAACTCGGCCTGCACCTCGACGGCGCACTCTTTTTCAAGCTCAAGCGTTCCCTGTACTACTACACCGAGGGCACCTACCGTGAGAACCACGGCTACGGTCGCGGAGACAGGAACAGCACCAAACTAGTGTTCGCGAAACGCTGGGAGAACCTCGATCACGGTTGCCGCGACCCGCGACCGGAGCATTGGCGCCGGTATCTCTAGCGGGGCCGAGGCGCGACCGAGCCAGTCGCGCTGGGACGGGCTGCCGCCCTCAGGACTCAAGACCGCGTGACAGTATTAGGCCGGTCTTATAAGATCGAGCAATTGCCCAGTGCACGCCGAGCCCTTTATGCGCTTTGAAGTCAGTGACCGCGAGATCAAGAAGGCGAACATCCCGCATGAGATTTTCCTCACCAACCTGATCGGGAACCATATCCTGATGGCGGTCGCAGCCGGCGGTATTGCCGGTAGCTTCCCCTGGGTGATGGCGGTCATCCCCGCGACCTCCTTCTCAATCCTGAGCTTCACACTTTGGCGTGCTCACCGCTCGATCGGCCGTGACCCCTGGTACGTCATGTGCCACTGGCAGGTCTGCGCTCGACGCAGCCGCATCTTCATCGGCATGCTGTCCTTGCTGATGGTGGCCATCGCCCTCGGCTGGGCGGGCCATGTCTATGGTGGCATGATGAAAGAGGCGGCTATCGCGCTCGTGGCTGGCGTTGGCATCTTGCCCGTCATGGTCACCGTACTGGTGCTAATCATCGTCGAGTCCGACGCCCTCTACAACGCCAGCCAAGCCAAGCTTCCGGCTTGGGTCGTTGAGCGATTCCCGAATCCAAACGCAAAGCTGATCGATGATTCAACGGCTCAAAACGCCGCTGCTTAGGGCGCCGACGCCTGCTCTTTCTCGACCAGGAAGTCGACCAGTTCGAATAACTGATCGCGTCCACCGGCCTCGGTGACGCCGGTCGTGAAGGTCCCGTTGACGACGATCGCCGGCACACCAGAGAGCTGATAACGGCGCACCAGATCAGCGGACTGGCGCACCTTGATATCGACAGGGAATGACTGATAGGCGTCTCGAAAGGCCACCTCATCAATGCCCTGCTCAGCGGCAAAGGCGATCAACTGCTCGTCAGTGAAGACCTTCCGCCGTTCCTCATGGAGCGCCTTGAACAGTGGCTCATGCAGCTTATCCAGCTCGCCTAACTCCTCAGCCGCAAAGTAGGCCTTCGCATGCGGAATCCAGCGCGATGAAGCCGCTGCCGGCAAGCGACGGAAGCTGACGCCGTCGGGCTTATTCTCGAGCCAACGCTCGATGGCCGGCTCGAGCTGATAACAATGTGGACACCCGTACCAGAACAGCTCCAGTACCTCGACATCATCACCGGCCTCCAAACGCTGTGGCTCAGCGATCCGCTTGTACTCGATCCCCTCGTCGAAGCTGGTCGCTGCCAGCGCCAAGCCTCCCGCCAGGCCGAGCAGCGAAAGCCCGCAGACAAGGGCGACGAGCAACCCCGACCGCTGCAGGCGCCGGTTGATTGTAGATCGCGCAGACATGGTTCTCCTCCGAAAGGTTGCAGTCTCTGTGTTCTGTGAACGCTTGTTCTGTGAGCTCAACCGACGGCAGTAGCCGGCTGCAGTAGATAGTCGACCACTAGGCCAACAAACACGGCCATGCCGAAGTAGTTGTTGTTGAGAAAGGCCTCGAAACAGGGCGCAGGCTCACGTGCGCGAATCAGCCATTGTTGATAGATGGAGAAGGATGCGGCCACCGCAAGGCCGATGAAGTAGGCGGTGCCACGCCCAGCTTGCACCCCAACCCAGACCAGCATCGCCAACATCAACAGCTGTAGCAGACCGACAATGATCCGGTCCCAGTGGCCAAAGAGGATCGCGGTTGACTTGATGCCGATCTTTCGATCGTCATCGCGGTCGACCATCGCGTACTCGGTATCATAGATCAGAGCCCAGATCACGGTCGCGACGAACAGGACCCAGGCATAGAGCGGGATCGTTTCCCGGATGGCCGTAAACGCCATGGGCACGGCCCAACCAAAGGCTGCCCCTAAGAACAGCTGCGGCACATGGGTAAAGCGCTTCATGAACGGGTAGATCATCGCCAGCGTCACCGCCACCACAGACATGGCAATAGTCTGCCAGTTTAGCAGTAGCACGAGACCAAAGGCGGCAAGGCTCAGGAGCAGGAACACCGCGACGGCCTCGAAAGGACGGATCAGTCCCTGGGCCAACGGCCGCGCGTTGGTGCGGGCGACATGCCCATCGAGGTGGCGGTCAGCGAAATCATTGATGGCACAGCCGGCCGAGCGCATCAGCACCACGCCCAGCACAAAGATGACCGCGACCTGCCAGGGCGGGTGACCGTCACCGGCGAGCCACAGCGCCCAGAGGGCTGGCCACATCAAGAGAAAGATGCCGATCGGTTTGTTGAGCCGAATCAACCGGACATAGGCATCAAGCCGAACGCGCCAATCAGGCGCTGATGCCCGAGCCGACCCCGTCTGAACCGGAAGCTCGCTGCTATCGCTGATCTTGGTTTCGCGAACGCTCATTCGACGATGGATGGCCTCTGGCAAGTGCACACCAAGGGCCGATGCGGCCCAGGGCGTTTCATGGACACCGGAAACGCGACCCTGCGCAAGTGACTCAGACGTCTCAACCCCAGAATTATCGCATAGCGACAGCTGGCGCGGAGGACTGACTCCGATGCTTGCCCGCGCTGATGGGCACCCTGTCTGTGGGCAGATCCAGCCATCACAGTCAGGGCTTCGCTGATAGAAAAGCTGCCCGCCACCAAGCCGAGCCGTCAGACCTGGCCATAATCATCACGGCTACCGAGCCAGCGTCGGATCAGGGGCTCGGCATGATCAGGCCAGTCTGCGAGCAGCCTATCGGCCGCACGCCGAGCCGCGAGCCCAAGCGCGTTGTCGCGCATCGGATCGGCCAAACGAAACTGGACTGCACCAGCCTGGCGCGTCCCCAGCACCTCACCGGCGCCGCGCATGCGTAGATCGGCCTCGGCGATGCGAAAACCGCTCGACTCGCGACGCAGGATATCCAGCCGCTCTCGCGCGGCACGCGTCAACGGCGGGTGATACATCAGCACACAAGCACTCTCGATCGCACCGCGGCCCACCCGACCGCGCAGCTGATGGAGCTGCGCCAAGCCCAGACGTTCTGGATTCTCGATGATCATGAGGCTGGCGTTAGGTACATCGACACCGACCTCGATCACCGTGGTCGCGATCAGCATATCCAGTTCACCCGCCTTGAAGGCCGCCATCACCGGCGCCCGCTCCTGCGCCTTGATACGCCCGTGCACAAGCCCAATACGCAGCCCTGGCAGTCGCTCCCGAAGATCAGCGGCAGCGTCTTCAGCAGCCTGCGCCTGGAGCGCATCGGACTCCTCCACCAGGGTGCAGACCCAGTACGCCTGGCGGCCTTCTTGGCAGCTTGCCTGCACGCGCTCGATGACCTGATCCCGGCGGCTATCCGGAATGGCAACGGTCGTAATCGGCCGCCGCCCCGGCGGCAGCTCATCGATCTCGGAAAGATCCAGATCGCCATAGACCGACATCGCGAGCGAGCGCGGGATCGGAGTCGCGGTCATGATCAGCTGATGCGGAATCGAGCCGTTGCGCGCCCCCTTCTCACGTAAGCTAAGGCGCTGATGCACACCGAAACGATGCTGCTCATCGATGATCGCCAACCCCAGCTCGGCGAATTGCACCTCGGCTTGGAATAGCGCATGGGTGCCGACCACCACCCGCGCCTGCCCTGCTGCGATGCGTTGCAGAATCGCCGCCCGCTCGCGGCCCGCGTGCCGTCCAGAGAGCCAGGCCAGCTCGATCTGCAGCGGCGCCAGCCACTGCTGCAGACTCTGCAGATGCTGTTCGGAGAGCAGATCGGTTGGCGCCATCAGCGCCACCTGATCGCCGGCCTCGATCACCTGCAGCGCAGCCATCGCCGCGACCAGGGTCTTGCCGGAGCCAACATCGCCAAGCAGCAACCGCATCATTGGCCGCGGCTGTTCCAAGTCTGTGCCGATCTCCTCGATCACCCGCTGCTGGGCACCGGTGAGCGCAAACGGCAGCTGCGCCAGCAACCGCGCACGCAGCGCCCCATCGCCCTTCAGCACCGGCGCTTGCTGCGCACTGCGCGCCCGGCGCAGACGACGTAAGGCCAGCTGATGGGCCAGCATCTCGTCGAAGGCCAGTCGCAGGAAGGCGGGATGGCTGCGCTCGAGCAGTGCAGCCATCAGCTCGGTGCCCGCATCGGCCGGCGGTCGGTGGAGCATAAACAAGGCGTCGGCGAGCGCCGGCAGCTGTAACGGCGCCGTCAGGCTGGCTGGAATCCAATCTTCCAGTGCACTCGGATCGTGTCGCAGCCAGTCTAAGGCCTGATCGGTCAGCGCCCGCAGGCTGGCCTGCTGCAGGCCCTCGGTCGCCGGGTAGATCGGCGTCAGTCGTCTGCTCGCTTCTGAGTCGGCCAAGGTGTCAGCCGCTAGACCGGTCGCCGAGCTGGCTTCCGGGCCAGTCGCTGAGCCGCTCGCGGAGCCAGTCACCAGATCAGCCGGGCGCTCCAGCCACTGCAACTCCGGATGCACCATCTCGAGCATCTGCGGCCCCTGTCGCACCTCCCCAAAGCAGCGCAGACGCTGACCCGGGCGCATCGCCTCGACCTGGGCGCGGGTGAAATAGAAGAAACGCAGCAACAACGCGCCGCGACCATCATCGATCCGAATCTTGAGCGAGCGCCGCCGGCCATTGGCGATCTGGGCATCGACCACCTGCCCCTCGACTAGCACCTCTTCATTGACAACGAGTTCGGCGAGTGGCCGCAACCTTGTCCGATCCTGATAGCGCGACGGCAGGTGGAAGAGCAGATCCTGCAGGGTCAGGATGCCAAGTCGCTGCAGCCGTTCAGAGATGCGCGGCCCGACGCCCTTGAGCTGCTCAACCGGGGTCTGATCCAAGGTCGAAGCTAGCCCCGCCACTGAGCCGCCACCAGTCAACCAGCGGAGGCGGCGTCGGCCTCCGGCGGCTGCTCAGTCACGCGCAGGGTTGGCTGTTTGATACCGCGCCGCGCGCGCAGCGCCTCGGCCAGTTGATGCACGGTCATCGCATAATAGGTGCTGTTGTTATAGCGCGTGATGACGTAGAAATTCTCGAAGCCAACCCAGTACTCGAGCCCACCAGCGGCATCCAGGCGCAGCAAACTTACCTGGCGCTGTTCAGGAAGCGCAACCGCAGGGCGGATGCCCTTGGCATTGAGACTCGCCACCGAGTAGTTGGTCTTGAAACCGGTATCCGTCGACCAGGGCAACCCAGTTCCGCCGCTAGCCCGCGCTGTCACCGCCGCGCCGGTCTTCCAGCCATGGGCATTGAAATAGCGGGCAACGCTGCCGATGGCGTCCTCAGGGTCCCAGAGATTACGGCGCCCATCGCCGTCGAAATCAACCGCATAGTCATGCCAGCTCGAGGGCATGAACTGACCGAGCCCCATCGCGCCGGCAAACGAGCCGACCGGCTGCAGCGGATCGAAGCCCTGATCCTCGGCCATCAGCAGGTATTGGGCCAACTCCTCTTGGAAGTAATCGGCGCGGCGCGGGTAATCAAAGGCCAGTGTGGCCAGCGCATCGATGATGCGATGCGTGCCCATGTAACCACCCCAACGCGTCTCGATGCCGATGATGGCGACGATGTACTCGGGTGGCACTCCGTACTTGCTAGAGGCCCGTTCGAGCGACCTGGCGTGCCGCGTCCAAAAGGCGCTTCCCTTGTCGAGCATCGCTGGGGTGATATGGCGGCTGCGGTAACGAGTCCAGGCCCCGGTCGGGCCCGAGGCTGGACGCCATTGCTTGTCCATGTATTCGATGATCCAGGGATCACGCTTGGTCCGCTCGAAGGTGCGGACCATCTCGGCCCGATCCAGCCCCTTGGCCTCCATGCGCGTGATGAACCGCTCGACATCGGCGCGTCCGGCATAGTCACCGCTGGCGACGCGGCGAGCCCCGCCGCGAGCCGAACTCGAGCTGGACGAGGTCTGCCGCAGGTTCGCAAAAGACATCGACTGAGAAGCGCTTTTCTTCAAGTCAGCGGATCTTTCAGGCGCTGAACCATTGAGCTGCTTGGCTGGCTTAGAGCCGCAAGCGCTCAGTGCAAAGAGGGCGCAGATCAGTGCGAGGAGGAGCCGTGGTCGCATAGGATTCTCCGGATCAGTCGCCCATGAGCATGATTGCGTCCATCTCGATTTCGGCCCCCTTTGGTAGCGCCGCGACCCCGATCGCCGCACGCGCTGGATAGGGCTCAGCGAAGGTCTCGGCCATCACCTCGTTGACCAGCGGGAAATGCCCCAGATCGGTGAGGAAGATGTTCAGCTTGACCAGGTCGCCAAGAGCGCCACCAGCGGCCTCGGCCACTGCAGCCAGGTTACTGAACACCTGCCGGGCCTGGACCTTGATATCGCCCGTCACAAGATCACCCGTTCCCGGGACCAATGGGATCTGACCGGACAGGTAAACGGTGTTGCCTGCACGCACCGCTTGTGAATAGGGACCGATCGCGGCCGGCGCCTGTTCGGTGTGGATAATCTGTTTCGCCATCAGGACCTCCTCATCTCGTCAATCAAGCCGCGAACGTTTCGGCCCAGGACAAGCCAATTATCAATCAGGACGCGAGTATAGCGAACCGAGACCGAAGGCGATCGCATCAGCTCGCTGATTGGCGGCCAGCGCCAAACAGCGACTGCCACCAGCGTCGACGACCTTTCGGCACCAACTGAGTCGACGGGAGATCGACCGGGGGCAGCTTGCTCATCACCCAGCCTGGCAGTGGCGGGTTGCTACTGGAGCCACAGGACACGCCGAGATTGTTTGGATCGTAGATCTTCACCAGACTCGGGATTCGCAAGTCATCGGCATAGACGATGCCGCACAGGCGCTCATCGTGCTCACGCCGCAGCAAGACGTCGATCTCATCGATGAAACGCTCCACCGATGCCGCATCGGCTGGTGCCTCAGGTGGCGGCTCGCCCATCGCATACAAGTACCAATCGCCTTTGGCATCGGCCCGCAACCGCATCCAGAGCGCGTCTAGATCGGTCCAGCGTAAAGCGGAGGTGAAGCTGCCACGAAACGCGCGCAGAAACGGATTGATCTCCGCTGTCGGCTGCATGGCACTGTTCGAGAGCTTGCTCATAGAGGCAAAGGCTAACCCAAGGTCACGGAGTTTGGAACAAGGTACGACTTATAAGGCCAAGCTGATCCGTCGGCGGCCCTGGCCACTCGATCAGGACGAACGCTGCCTTCGGAGTCGCAAGGGTTTCGCTTCGCGCCAACCATCGTTTCGACCTAGGGCTGACTGGTATAGTCTCAGGCGATTGCCGGAAAAGCTCGTACCGAATGGCGCAGGATGTTCGTTTGCCTTCAAGGAGCGTCGTCGGGAGCATAGCCGGGCTCTGTGACCGACG
>CAZEZH010000087.1:0-14606 GCA_964516305.1 uncultured Halochromatium sp.
TTTGGATAGTTTGCGGTGTAATTTATTTTTTGCGTCTGGGCAGGTCGCTGAAAAGCATGGGAATGAATTGCATATCAGTTTTAATCATCATGCGAGTAAAACTGATATCGGGGAGGCGTTGAAAACAATTAAACAGCACTTATTGCAACATGTAGTTGTGTATTCCACGGCGTCTTGTTATCCTGCTGATCAGGCATCGGCGTGCTCTATCTCCGCCGTGGCACCCGCTTCCGCCCGCTTCTACGCGGCGGTCATCAGGAGCGTGGGCGACGCGCCGGCACCGAGAACAGCGCCGCGATCGTCGCGCTGGGCAAGGCCTGCGAACTCGCCCAAGCCCAGATTAACGACGAGCGCACCCGTGTCGCTGCGCTGCGTGATCGGCTCGAGCAAGGCATCCTCACGGCCGTGCCAAACAGCTTCGTCACCGGCGACCCCAGCAACCGACTGCCCAACACCAGCAATATCGCCTTCGAGTTCATCGAGGGTGAAGCCATTCTGCTGTTGCTGAACAAGCTCGGCATCGCCGCATCCAGCGGCTCAGCCTGCACCTCAGGTTCGCTCGAGCCGAGCCATGTGATGCGCGCTATGGCCATTCCCTTCACCGCCGCCCATGGCACCACCCGCTTCTCGCTTTCGCGCTACACCGCGGCCGAAGAGATCGAGCGTGTGATCGAAGCCGTGCCACCGGTGGTCGCGCAGCTACGCAAGCTCTCGCCGTACTGGGACAAGAATCGCCCAGCGACCCAGGGCCAAGGGGAAAACGCCGGCTTCCAGCCAGCCTATGCCTGAAACCTAAGCCACAGCACCCCGACCAAGCGCAGGTCGCGAGAAGACGATCTGCTGACAGCCCAAGATCGGGTGTTGGTGGGGCGCTACAGGCCGGGCAGCGACGGGTGTGGGCTAGTCGCTCGCCGAGGTCCGTGGCCGGATCGGCTTCGCAGTTGTCGGTCGTGATGCCAGCAGCATAGGTTTGGCCGCGCAGGTGTCCCTACGCGGCCTTTCCTTTCAGTTCCTAGGCCGCACCAAGGCTAAGCAGGTTCAGGTTGCGCCTCGCCGGCCTCATCCTTTGTCCCCTCGTCTTTCGTCTCAGACTTCGCTGCCTTTTTCGCCGCCTTTTTCTTTTCCGGCGCCGTCTCTAGCCGAGGGACGGTGATGATGTAGAGCGGTGTCAAAGCCATAAGGAACAGCAGCGGCAACAGCGGCGTGGCGAACTGCGGTGCTGCAGTGCCAAAGATCTTGGCGAGGGTGGTGTAGATCAGGACTAAGCTGATGCTGCGCAAACCAATGCGTTGTGCCGGTGTCAGGCGTCGACCGGCGAAGGGTAGCCAGACCAGAAGAGCGCCCAGCGCACCGAGCAGCAGCACCGGGCCGTGCAGGAGCTGCATGAATTCGGCGCTGGTGAGGAAGACAGGGTTCTCGGCGTACGGCGTTTCTGACACCGGGTAGATATAGGTTTGTTCAATCCCTGCCTGATCTCCAACTGACCAGAGCACTTTCGGCTTTTCGACAAAGTACCAGTTCAGGAACCCGCGCGGATCATCGCTAAAACCAACACGGAACTGGCCGAGCGCAGTTTGCAGATCCGTTGCCTCCGCCGCGGCTCCGTCACCCCCTTGGTCTGCTGGCAACCCTTGCTGAAGACTGGCGGCGATTGGTGCGGTGGCGATCGGGGTATCGATGACCTCCTGGTTACGCGCGACCCAGGGGCCAACAATGAGTGTAAAGCCGAGGATAGCGGCGAACGGCGTGAGCAGCTTCGAGGCGCCCTTGCTCGACAGATACAAGACCAGCAGCCAAGGCAGAATTAGGAATTCGTAGGTCGGATCAACCCAGACCACGATGCCGAGCAACGCCGCTGCCACGAAGCTGCGAATCAGCGCCCAACGCTCACTAATCTTTGCTGTCGTGACCAGATAGAGCAGCAGGGCCACCAGCAGCAGCGAAGCGCTGACAACGTAGAGACTGATGTTCACCAGATAAGGGCTCACTGCAGTCAGGAGCGCGGCGATGAGCCCCCAATGAGGGTCCATCAGCCGAGTGGTGAGCATGAACACCAGCAGGATAGCAAAGGCCCCGAGTACGAGCTGCGTGATGATAAGCGCATTGATACCGCTTGCCTCCGCCTCTGGAGCGGCAAACAGCGACAAGAACAATGGATACCCAAGGCTGCCATAGGTCTGCGAAGTGTCGACCTCAGAACCAGCGTCGAAGGGTGCGGACAGGACTCGATAGGCACCTTGGGTGCTCAGGGTCTGGGCCAGGGCGTAGGCATCGGCCGAGCCTGCCTGAAGAGGCTCGACGACCTCCGTGCCCAAGAAGGCCTGTCCGCGTAGAAAAACGCCCGCGGCAATGATGACCGCAAGCATGAAAAGGACGGTGAGTGAGACGGCTTGGCCGTCTCGACGCTTCGATTTGACAGGACTCACAACGAATCTCTCCTAAGCTTTCACGCCAAGCCTATGGCCAGCGCCGTTTTCAGGGGGGGTACAGCTTGACAAATGCTTTATTAGCATACCCTAAACTTCTGCCGGGATGCGAGCGCTCGTTCTGTTCAGGCGCTTGGCAAGCAGGCGCACCAGGCGCTCAACCGAAGTCATCGACAGGCCTCAAATTAGGGATTTCCCTTATGCCGCAATTTAGAATATCATGAGGCCTTAATATCATGAGCCTATAGATAATAACGAGGTCAGGCGCTTATGCGAACGGTCCCCATCACCGCTTTTGTGGCCACCTTCTTCCCCTCCGTACTCCTGTCTCCGGTACTAGAGCCGCGGGAGACTCTGAGGGTTAATCCCACCCAACTGAAGCTCGAGTCGATCTCCCAGGCTGCACCACCCGAGCCCCTTTCGACGACCGAGAACCCGGCTCCAATAGCATCCGCGATTCCACCGCGGGCGCCAACGGCGCGCGGCATGGACCCGGCGAACCTCATCGATAAAGACCTACAATGTCTGGCGCTGAACATCTACCATGAGGCCCGCTCAGAGCCTCTGTCGGGGCAACTTGCAGTCGCAAAGGTCACCCTTAACCGAGTCGAATCCAAGTCCTTCCCGCACTCGGTGTGCGAGGTGGTGAAGCAGGGAGGCCAAAAGCGCAACCGGTGTCAGTTCTCCTGGTGGTGCGATGGCAAGTCCGATCAGCCCACTGAGGAGAAGGCGTGGCGTAAGTCCTTAGAACTAGGCCGACGCGTCTTGGCGGACAAGACACCAGATCCGACCAACGGGGCGCTCTATTACCATGCAACCTATGTTGCCCCAAAGTGGTCGCGCTCGTTCCAGCGCACCGCGCAGATCGGCCGTCACCTGTTCTATCGGCCAGCGCCAAGCGCTGCTGGCCAGAGTTAAGTGGTTCGCTGAACCTCCATGAGCGATAGGCTGCTAGCCAAGCTCATGGACAAAAACGCGCTCTTTAGCGCGCTCGAGCCCCCTCGCCTCCGCAACGACGCGCTCGTGATGGGTGAACAAGATGACCTGGGTCTTTGAAGAGAACTCGGCCAACGCATCGAGCGTGGCACGCGAACGATCGTCGTCAAACTGGATCAGGATATCGTCAACGATCAACGGCAGCGGCTCTGCGCTGTCGACGTAGTGATCGAGCGCCGCGAGTCGCAAAGCCAGATAGAGCTGATCCCGAGTGCCCGTGCTCATGGCCTCCACGCGTAGCCGTTCGCCGTTGGCTCTCACGCCAACGAGAACCGGCTTATCCGCGTCATCAAAGTCGGTCTCGACACCGTTGAGCGAGGCGCAGGTCAGCCGGGTGAAGTAGCTGCTCGCTTGGGTCAGGATGGGATCGCGATGCTTGCGCCGGAAGGCCTCGATCTCGTCACGCAGCACGCGCGCCGCAAGCCTTAACCGGACGTAGCGCTCGGCCTGCGCGCGCAGCTCAGATTGGGTCTGTTGCGCCTGCTCTGCCAGCGCGGAGGCCTCGTCGGAGCCGGACATCGTCTGAAAAGCCTGTTCCGCGCCCAATTTCTGCTCCAATAGCGCTTCGCGTTTTGGATTCAGCTCTCGGTTGATCCGATGATCGAGGGCCTCGAGTTCCGCCAGCACGGCGTCGCGATCCACATCCTGAGCCTCCGCCGCCAATGCCTCCAGACTCAGCCCGTCGCCGCCGTCGATCAGTTCAGTCTCGACATCGCGCAGGCTATTTGTCAGCTGTCGGTGATCCAAGAAACGCTGCTCGATGGCCTCAAGTTCGTCGAGACGATCACAACCCGCCTGGCGACACAACCCTGTCAGGACCTCGTCGGCCGCACCGATGGACGCATCTGCATCGCGAATCTCTTCCTCGGCCTGGCGCATCTGTTTATTCAGCTCATCGAGTCGACTCTTTGCCTCACGCTGGCTCGTCAGCCGTGAGGACAGCTTGAGCATTGCTTCGGATGCCGGCTGCCCAGCAAGGTCGGGCGCCAGCCGAAGGATTACTGTCTTCAGGGTGCGCTCGAACTCCGCTGCCTCCTGGTCGATCGCGGCGATGCGGATCTCAAGCTTCTTCGCGTCATCCACCAACTGCAAACCAGCCGCAATGGATTGGAAATAGTCCGAGACCTCGCCCGGCGAGGCTTGATCCTCAAGCCCAAGTTCGCTCATCAACGCCGCCCATTCGGTGGCCCAAGCCGCGAACTCTGTATGCGCACGCGCAGAGGCGCGATCTGACTCCTGCAGGGCGTCTTGCAGCTCCGACACGGCCTCTTCGAGCGCGCTCCTAAGCTGAGCGGTCCGCTCGATGGCGCCGAGGCAAGATTCTGCACGCTGGAGCACCGGCCTCAGCTCGGCACCAGCGCCAGCATCAGTCGGTGCATCAGCCGCAACGTCAGTCCGGCCCTCGGGTCGCGGCTGGTTACAGGCATTCAAGGCCCGGGTCAGACCGCTGCGCAGACCTTCACGGTTTCGCTCCAGCACAGCCACCCTGTTCTGCAGCTCATCGCCCTGCTCCAACCTCTCGCGGAGTCGTAAGGCCGTCTCGAGCCAAGCTGACATGTCACGAGGAGGCAGCGGCGCGATGTCGATCTCCGACCAGAGCGCTGTCCAAGAGGCTTCAACGGCGCTGCGCTCTAGCTCAAGGCGCTGCAACGCGGCCTCCGCATCGGCTTTGAGCTGCTGGCACGCTTGGAGCCTTGCTTGTGCGCTCGCATGCTCGTGGACGCGCTGAGACTCTCGGCGCAGCCGGTCTGCGACCTCATCGGCACTGGTCATGCCGTGCTCGAACGCCGCTGGGAGTGATGTGTCGCCCGCGTACGCCAGCGATTCGGAGCTGATGTCGACTCGATCGATCCACTGCCGCTTCAAGAGCTGCCAGCCCAGGTCGCGTTGTTCGCGGGTGCGCTGAAGCTCGTGCTCAGTCGGCACCTCGCCGGAGAGTCGCAGCGCCAGCAGTGTCCCCTCGAGCTGTCGCTGCTCTTTCTGCAGCTCGGCGATCTGCTCACTGAGATGGCGTTTCTCGTCCTCGAGCGCGTCGAATGCGTCGCTGTGGCGGGCGAGCGTCTTCGGGCTTGGTAGCGCTGCACAGCGGAGATCTTTGAGCGTTCCCTGCCAGAGGCCCAGGGCATCAAGCTCTCGTTGGCAAGCGGCCCGATGCTGGGCCGAGTTCGCCTGTGCATCCGCGATTGCAGAATCGATGTCGCCTGCCCGGCGCGCCTCAGCGACCGCCTGCTGCAAGAGCCCAGGGTCTATCGTTGCTGGCAAATCGGCCAACTGCTCCCGCTTCTTGGCGAGCTTAACTGCCCCAGCGTCTCGACTCGCCGTGGTCTGCTTGACTGCAGACTCAAGGGCTTCACGTCGTCCACCCAGCTCGGTCGCTCGACGCCGGCGACTGAGCATGGGTCGCAGCGCATCGACATCCTCGAGACCAAGCCCGGCCCGGATCTCAGCGAATCGCTGCCGGCCCTGCTCGATCAGGGTCGCGCGACTTTCCAACAAACCGGGTCTGTCGCTGTTGGCCTTGAGATAGCTCCCAAGCCGATCGCGCAGCTCGTCGATCGCTGCTGACTCGGCGAGCAGCTCTTCTGAGATCGCCAAGCCGGCTGCATCGGCGCGCAGCGCTGTGAGCCGCGCGTTGGCCTTTGAGCGCGCTTCGAGCCCGACTCTGCGCCTGGTCAACGCAGTATCGCGGCGTTCGCCGAAATCATCCTCCAGCGCTGGAACTGTCCCAAGCTGTTCGAGCTGCTGGCGACAATGAAGACGTTTGGCAAGGCCGTGAAGCGACCGACGGATGCGCTCCAGGACGTGTCGGCGCCGCGTTGCCTCGGCCAACTCGCGGTCGAGCGCATTCAATTGCTCGCTGGCCTCGACAACCGCTTTTTGCGCCTCCTCCCAGTGCCGGGCCGCGAGCGATAGATCGCGTTGTTGACGCTCGAGTTCCGACAACCTGCTCAAGCCGGCGTTAAGCGCTGGTTTCGACGCCCGCGGCGCGAACAGCGACTGCGCCTCCTGCTCGAAATGCCCTAGCAGGGCGTGGACCGAGGTACTACCGAGGCCGGTCCCAAACAGCGCCTCGGCCTCTCGCCCGCGCTCATCGAGCAACGCCTGCCCGCCGTTGATCAACGCCTGATGGTCGATCCCGAATAGACGCTCGAAGAGAGGCTCATCTACCCCGCCGAGCAGCCGCTGCAGCCGCTCCTCGGCAATCGGACCGCCCTCTGCATCGAGCAGCGTGTTCTTGCGTCCCTTGCGACGATAGCAGTGCAGCTCCTCGCCATCCGCACCGCGTAGTCTTCCACCGACGCGCAGCTCCGTTCTTGAATGCCGAAAGTCGTCCTGCGTCCGCTCTGGCACACCGTAAAGCAGCGCACGCAGGGCCCGCAGTGCAGAACTCTTGCCGGCCTCGTTCGGCCCGAAGATCAGGTGCAGCCCTTGGTTACCGGGGCTGAGATTCAGCACCTGGTCGGTGAACGGCCCGTAGGCCAAGAGGTGGAGGTTGAGAAGCTTCATCGGCTATCTGGCTTAACGCAACAACCGCTCTAGCAACAGCGCCTTCACATCGTCCAAGCAGCGGCGAATGTAATCGGGATCGGACGGATTGACGGCATCAGGCCCGGAACGCAAAGCCACGGGGAGCTTTGCGTTCAGATCAGCGAAATCCCCTGCCAGCCGCGATAGACGATCTGCATCGAGTTCGAGATCGCGAATCGAGCGCAGCAGCCCACCGAAGGCATCATCCCGCGCCAGCGCAGATTCCTCAGAGGCCGCGGGCGCAGTCTCAAGCACCAGCTTCTCGACCCAGATGGCGCCAACACCGATCGTTTCTGCCAGCGAACGGCACTCATTGGTTAGACGCTCCCGCTCGGCGCGGAGCTGCGTATCCAGGATGCAGGCCCCATGCAGGCGCAGGCGGACTGCGACGAGTCGGCCCTCGGCTGCGCTCATGGCATCCGAGAGCGCGGGGCCAATGCGGTCATAGACCTCGTCCAGACTCTGCGCATCACTCAGATCCAGATCGCAGACCGTCCAACGCACGACATCCAGCGCACGATGCTCAACAGACACCACTTGCCCAGCGTCGACGCTGACCAGCGAGCAGCCCTTGGGTCCGGTCTCCCGCGCATGGCGACCTTGCAGATTGCCGGGGAAGACCACCCAGGGGTCCTCCGCAACCAGCTCACGGCGGTGGACATGGCCGAGCGCCCAATACTGGTAGCCACGCGAGCGCAGACCATCGAGCGTGCAAGGCGCATAGGCCTCATGACCGGGTCTGCCATCGAGCGCCGTATGTAGCAGCCCGATATTGAAGTAAGCCGGATCGGCCAGCGGATACCTGGCCGTAAGATCCTCGCTCACCGCTCGGGTCGCGAATCCTTGCCCGTGGATGGCCACACCATGCTCCTCGAGCACGACGCTTTCTGGCTGCCGGATCGAGAACATATGCAGATTCTCTGGCGGTCTCAGCGTCTTTGTCATCTGGCTGGCGGCATCATGATTGCCCGCCACCACGAATGCCTTGATCCCAGCCTCACCCAACCTCGCAATCTGCCCGATAAAGAAAAGACCGGTGTTGTAATCTCGCCAATCACCGTCGAATAGATCCCCGGCAAGGAGAACAAAGGCAACCTCTTCGTCAATCGCTAGCTGAATCAGGTTCTCGAACGCCCTGCGAGACGCCCCTCGGATCTCCTCGACTGGTGCACCTTCGTAGCGCTCCAGGCCGCGTAGTGGGCTATCGAGATGAACATCGGCGGTATGGATAAACTTCACGGGCTTCGCCTAATCGTCATATCGGTGGTTGGCCGAAGATCTGGACTGGATCGACCGGCAGATGTTACAGCTTCATCAGCGCTGGGGCGGCATTCGCTGACACGAGGCGAGAGTTCGCCTGCAGACTGTTCCCCCCGCACCGAATCCGTTAGATTGACACCTTCCCACGCGCCTACCCTTTGTGTCCCAGTCTTGTCACGGTTGCTTCTCCTCATCGTCGTTTCCACGCTGGCCGCCCTGCTCCTCGCTGAGATCGCACTCAGACTCATGGACCAGTCATACTACTGGGCCTTTGCAAAGCGGGTCGATCCGGTGCTCGGTTGGCGGCCGCCGCCATACAGCCGAGGCTGGCAGCGGTTTGAAGGTGAGGCCCTGATCATGACCAACGCACTGGGCTTTCGCGATCAGGACCACGTCCTGGCTAAGCGCGATGGCGTGCGGCGCATCGCCGTGCTTGGCGACTCCTTCACCGAGGCCGTTCAGGTGCCGATCGAGCAGACTTGGTGGCGACGGATGGGCAAGACCCTGAACAAGGGGGCCTGCGCTAGCGGCGTCGGTGACCTGCCGGCGGCAGCCGAACCCGACGCCGAGGTCGCGTCGGCGTCTCCAGCGCAGTCGGATATCGAGGTCCTGAACTTTGCCGTTAGCGGTTATAGCACCACACAGTCGCTGCTGGCCTGGCGTCACATTGCCCAAGCCTTTTCGCCGGACGTCGCTGTATTGGCGTTCTTTATTGGCAACGATCTCAATGAGAACTGGCGCGCACTGGACAACGAGCCGCTTCGGCCGTATGTCATCGCCGACCACAACGGCATCGTGCTGGATGATCGATTCCTCCTGTCAGCCGATTATCGCTCGGCCCGATCTGCGACCGGCCGGGTCTGGCAGTGGCTGCGCGAACACTCGCGCATCATTCAGCTTGTATTGCAGGCGCGTGATGCCCTGCGCTTGGCCTCGTTAGCCGGTTCGGGGGCTTCAGTCGAAAAAGAAACGCCTGAGCCCAGAGAGCTCGGCGTCGACAACGCCGTCTACCTCGAGCCGCAAACAAAGGATTGGCAGCAAGCTTGGCAGGCGACCGAAGCGATGATCGGCCTGTTTAGTGCTGAAACCCGTGCGGTCGGTGCCGAGCCGGTGATCATGCTCATCGGCACCGGCACCCAGGTGCATCCGAACGCAACGGCTCGCGCTCGCTTCGCCGCCGCCCTGGGGATCAAGGACCTTGGCTATCCGATCCGTCGGTTACTGAAGATCGCCGGCGATCATCAGCTGCCGGTGATCAATCTGCCGGCGCTGTGGACTAGCGACCCTCGCTATCAGCAGCAATTGCTGCATGGCTTTGAAGGCGGGAGGCCGGGGTTTGGTCATTGGAACGCGACTGGCCACCAGGCTGCGGCGGAGGCGGCCAGCAAGCTCCTTTGTCAGATCATGGAGCCGTCCACAGAGGCAAACCGGTCAGCTCGACAGGCGGCTGAGGATATGAGGCAAAGGGCAGCGCCGACATCAGACCGTCTGTTTGACGCGCCACGACAGACCGATTGAGCATCTAGGGCGCGCATCATCGCAGCAGTCGATCCGCAGGCGGTGGCGGACGGTAATACTATCTGATCCATGGGGGTCAGACCTGCTGTACCGGGTGGCTATGCTGCCAGGTCGCTCTGTCGAGCTGATGATCATCGCCTTCAGCTCGATCAGCGCCTTGGGCGTGCTCGTGACCCTGGTCGTCTTCATCTTCTGGCGCAAAGCGCTCTAACCAAGCATCAGACGAGAACACCCACCAGGTTGCGGGCGGATTGCTCAACCACCTTCTGCATCATCGCACCCACCAGCGCCTTGCCAAAGGTCTCGCCGAACTTGTTGGCATGGGTTTCATCGCGCCGCACAGCGGCCATGCAGCCTAGGTCTTCAAGCGCGGCAAAGAGCTCAACACGACTCAGCAGCTCAGGGTCATATTGAACGACGATGCTGGATGCGCGTTGATTGATTTGGACCGCACGCACACCCTCCATGGCCATCAGCTTGGCTTGAGCGTTGTCTGCACGCTCGCCATAGCAGCGAAAGGCCTTAGAACGCACGCGAATGCGACCGGGGACATGATGGATGTACTGGCTCATTTTGGCAGGGACTCCAACATCTGAGATGGATTGCAAGGAAAATTCGCAACGGGAACGGTTCGCATTGTATGCTCACAACGAGAGCTGATGCAAATCATTCTCATCGCTTTTTAATCCCTGTACTTTGTGTGTACTTTTTCTTGATCACCGAGGCACGCCACCGATGAGCAATCCCAACTGGTTAGTCTTTCAACTGCCGGAACTAATGTCTCAGCTAGATGCTAACGCTGCCCGGTTCAAGGAGCTTCTGCGAACGCCCTCGCTAAGCTGCTCGCTCTACCACATCCCGGCTGGCTCCAAGGAGATGCAGAGTGCGCATGAGGAAGACGAGCTTTATCTGGTGCTCGAAGGACGCGCTCAGCTGCGGGTTGAAGACGAGGATCATCGCGTCGAAAAAGGCACCATGATGTATGTGCGCACCGCCTGTGATCATGCCTTCTTCGATATCGAGGAGGACCTCACCGTCCTCGCCTTTTTTGGCACCCCTGTGCGTCACCTCGCGGGCTACTGAGTCGACCAACCAAGCAACCAAGCAAACCCTGACAGATTCCGTCATGCATCTACACAGTCTCGACGCCTGGCAACACGAGCACGATTTCAGCACGAGCGCCGAGGTGAAGGCCGAGCGGCGTACGCGTTGGGTGGTCTATCTGACGCTGGTGACGATGATCATTGAGCTCACCGCTGGCTGGCTGACCGGTTCCATGGCGCTGCTGGCCGACGGCTGGCACATGGGCAGCCATGCGGCGGCGCTTGGCTTGAGCGTCTTTGCCTATGGTCTCGCACGGCGCTGGGCCAAGAACCCAGGCTTCACCTTCGGTACCGGCAAGATCCCGACCCTAGCCGGCTACAGCAGCGCCCTGCTGCTCGGACTGGGTGCCCTCTGGATGTTGGTCGAATCCATCAGTCGGCTGTTCGCGCCGATCGATATCCGCTATGCCGATGCGATGCTGGTCGCCTGCCTCGGGCTGGTGGTGAATCTGGTCAGTGCTTGGATCTTGGCGCAGGGCGGCGGTCATCATCATGGCCATGGTCATCATCACGGACATGCACACTCCCATGGCCCTCCTCGTCCGGACCACCACCATGACCACCAGAACCATCATCAGGAACGGGATCATCAGCCCCAGGGCGCCGAGCACAAGGACCACAACCTGCGCGCCGCCTATCTGCATGTGCTCGCCGACGCCATGACCTCCTTGCTGGCGATCGCCGCGCTCGGTGCCGGCATGTTATTCGGCTGGCGCTTTCTCGATCCGGTGATGGGAATGGTCGGCGCCGCCTTGATCGGCAGTTGGTCCTGGGGCCTGGCCCGCGACAGTGCACGCTCCCTGCTCGACGCCGAGGATCATAGCGAGATCGCCGCCCGCATTCGCAGCACGCTCGAGTCAGATCCAGATCTTGCGATCGCCGATCTGCATCTCTGGCGCATTGGCGCAGCCAGCCGCGCTTGCATCCTCTCCCTGGTGACGCATGAGCCACGTCCAGTCGAGGAGTACAAGCAACGGCTGCGGTCGATTCCGGGGCTCGATCACCTGACCATCGAGGTCCAACAGTGTCGAGACGAACGCTGCCTCAACACTGAGAACCCCTAGCAACCATGCACATCGTGCTAGCAGCTGCAGGAGCTTACGCGACCCACAGGGTCAACTTGATAGAGCGTCTTCGCCCCTCTAGAGCTGAGGCTTCGGCGTTGCCGCGGTCTCGACCGGCAACAACGGATATTCCACCACTGGCTGCTCACCGGTCAGGCTGCGCAGGAACTCGGCGATGGTTGCGGCCTCTTCATCGGTCAGCTCGGTACCGAGCTGCGCCGTGCCCATCACCGCGACGGCCTGCTCCAGATCCCAGATCTGGCCGGAATGGAAGTACGGCGCGGTCAGCGCGATGTTACGCAGCGGCGCAGCCCGAAACACGTACTCATCCGAGGCGGTCTCGGTCACTTGGAAACGCCCCTTGTCTTCTGGTGGCAGGATGTCCGCGCCCGGTCGCTTGATCAGGCCGAAGGGATAGTAGTCCTGACCGCCAAAATTGATCCCGCTATGGCAAGCGGCACAGCCCTTGTCTAGGAACAGCCCCAGGCCTGCCTTCTGCTTGTCGCTCAGCGCGCCGTCGTTACCCTCCAGCCACTGATCGAAGGGCGCATTCGGCGTCACCAAGGTGACCTCGAAGGCCTCGATGGCCTTCGCCATGTTATCGAAGCTCACCGATTCATCCTCGCCGGGAAAGGCCCGACCAAAACGCTCCACGTACTCCGGCATGCTGTTCAGGGTGACAACAACCGCCTCGGGCGTATTGGCCATCTCGACCCCCGCCTGGACCGGCCCCTTCGCCTGCTCTTTCAGATCCGCGGCGCGGCCATCCCAGAACTGGGCGGCATTGAATACGGCATTGAGCACGGTCGGTGAGTTACGCGGCCCGGTCTGCCAGCCATGACCGACAGAGGTTGGCATGTTGTCGTCGCCGCCGGTGCCCAGGTTGTGGCAGCTGTTGCAGCTGATGAAGCCACTGGCAGACAGGCGCGGATCGAAGAACAGCATGCGCCCGAGCTCGATCTTCTCGCGCGTCAACGGGTTGTCCGAGACCGGTTGCAGTCCGTAGGGCACTGGCTTCAAGCCAGCCGAGGTTGACTGGTCACGTAAGGCCGCATCGTCCGCGACGGCGGCTAGGCTCGTCGCTCCAAACCACAGCGCGACTGAGAGTGTTGACATTCTCATCAAGAGACTCCTCCGGTGCCTGCTGACCCTTGAGGTCTTGGCGTTTGGTGTTCAGCAGCCGGCCCGATGCCGACGGCGTCGGCAACATTAGCATGCTGAATCACCAAGTTCTGCGGTTGGTTTTATGCGAATAAAAACACTTCTCGTTTCGTATATTGTTCGTTAAAATAGTCTCAGCGGTTTTTTCAGGCGCTTTGTAATACTTTTTTTATATACGTAAGATCACAGCCTGTTGCTAGCCCCTTCCGGCCCATGGTTGCCGGTGTAAACCGCTACCTCGTTGAACCTACAATCGGAGCGCGACAACGCATGAAGACCAGACGACTGAGTTGGGCCATCGCCATGATCCTGGGTGCCGGCACCGCAGGCCAGGCGACGGCACAAACCCTAGAGGAGCGCGTCCGACGCCTCGAGCAAGAGAATCGTGAGCAGGCCGTCGCGATCGATCAGCAGCAGCGCACCATCGCCCAACAAAAACAACAGCTCGAAGGGTCGCCGCAACGGGTCGAGCGGCTGGAAGAGACCTTGGAGACAAAGCGCGACGCCGGCGCTGGCCTCGGTGGCTGGTTCGAGAACATCGAGATCGGAGCCCTGATCGAGGTCGAAGGCGTCTATGTCGATCCCTACGAGGGCTCGAGCGAATCGGATCTGGTGCTCGCGACCTTCGAGCTCGGCATCGCCGCTCAGGTCACGGACTGGGTCGAGGCCATGGCCTCCCTGCTCTACGAAGAGGACGACACCGATCTCGAGGTGGATCTGGCGATGATCACCATCGCCAATCCCGATGTCACACCGGTGTTCTTCACGGCCGGTCAGTTCTACCTGCCCTTCGGCGCCTATGAGACCAACCTGGTCTCCGATCCGCTCACGCTCGAGATCGGCGAGACGCGCCAGACCGCGGCCCAGCTTGGCTTCGTCTATCAAGGCTTCAGCGGCAGCCTCTACGCGTTCAATGGCGATAACAAGGTCAACGGTGACAATCACATCGCCAGTTGGGGCGCGAACCTGGCCTTCGCACAGGAGCGAGAGGATCTAACCTGGACGGTCGGCGCCGGCTATATCAACGATCTTGGCGACTCCGACACGCTGCAGGACAGCGTCGCTGATAACCGCGCCGCGCGTCAGCTCGAGATCGCGGAGCTACGCCCCGAAGAGGCAGAGCAATTCAGCCTGGACCCCACCGAGCGCACTGGCGGCTGGACCGCGAACCTCGGGCTGGTCTATCGCAACTTCAATCTGATCGGCGAGTATCTATCGGCCACCGAACGTTTCGACCCGGACAGCCTGAGCTTCAAGGACAAGGGCGCCGAGCCTGCGGCCTGGAATATCGAGCTGGGGTACAGCTTTGAGGTCTTCGGCAAGGAATCGGTCGCCGCAGTCGCCTATCAGGGCAGCAGCGAGGCGGTCAACCTGGAGCTGCCAGAGACGCGCTGGGCGCTAGGCTGGTCGATCGGCATCTTCGATGGCACAGCCCTGTCCTTTGAATACGCTCATGACAAGGACTACAGCACCCGCGATGGCGGCACCGGCAACAACTCCAACGCCTTCGTCGCTCAGCTTGCAGTGGAGTTCTGAGCAAGCGTCGTTGA
>CAZEZH010000088.1:0-1822 GCA_964516305.1 uncultured Halochromatium sp.
ACTAAAATATACCAATTCTTGGTATTTTTAGCTCCTTGAGGAGGTTTTCATCATGGCCAAGAACACCAGCATCTCCCTTGGAGAACACTTCGAGGGGTTCATCACGCAGCAGATTCAAAGAGGACGCTATGGGTCGGCAAGCGAGGTGGTACGCGCGAGTCTGCGGCTCCTCGAAGAGCGCGAGCAAAAAATCGAAGCGCTTCGTCGGGCGCTTATTGAGGGCGAGGAAAGCGGTGTCGATTCACCACTCGACATGGATGAAATCCGCCGCGAAGCTCGACGGGAAGCGGGTCTAGATGCGTGAACTCGTCAAGCGACCGCGCGCCCGGCAAGACCTGAAGGACATATGGCGCTACGGCCTAGTACCGCGTTGACGGGCGACGACCTCAAGCCGTCGGAGTTTCTCATCTGGCAGGTCCAGGGTGAGTGCGGTCTTGTAGTGCCGACCTTTTTCTTCGTGGAACGAAGAATTAATAGCTTGCCGCGGAACAAGAGGCGAATAGTCGAAGTCAGGCTAGGGCCTGATCTCGATCGGGGTGCCGTCAGCGACGGCGCGCCAGACGATCTCCATCGGACCGTTGCGCAGTGCGATGCAGCCATGGGTATGGTCCCGGTATTGATTCAGCCAGCCCAGCCAACCGCTACCGTTGACCTGGCCGTGGACCATGATCAGCCCGCCGGGATCATCACCACGTGCGGCGGCCGCGGTACGATCGGCTTGGTCGGGATAGGAGACGTGCAGCGACTTGAAGCAGCAGCTGTCAGGATTGCGCCAGTCAAGGATGTAGCGGCCCTCGGGCGTGCGGCCATCGCCCTCGCGCTGCTTGTGGCCAAGGGGGCCGAAGCCCAGGCTGATGCGCCATTGACGATATCGCTCGCCATTGCGGATCAAGGACAATCGCCGGGCATCCTTCTCGACCAGCACCAGATCGGCCTGGGGTGGATCGGCGCCGAGCAGATCGACGATCAACGCTGGAAGCTGATATTCGAAGCGATGCACGATGAGGATGATGAGCGACAGTAGGATCAAGAGCCAACCGGTCCAGCGCAAACCTTTGCCCTGGTTGAGGCTGCCCCATTGAGTCTTGTGGGATTTGATCATGGCCTCAGCCTGTTGCGGGCCAGTCTTAGGGCGTACAGGCCTTCGGTCTTGATGCGCTCAGGCGAGGCTGGCGTGATGACACCGGCGGGGGTCGTTGTGCCTGGATCGATGACCAAAGCCATCTTGCAATGCATCGACCTTGGGGCTGTGCTCATTGAGATTGGAGACGTTCGCTCGCTTCGCCTTGGGTTCCCGCGCTGGCACGAGTGCCCTGGTCTAAGCTCGGATCAGCGCAGGCATTGGCACTAGGCTCGGGGGTTTGCATCGGCGTTGACCTTGACCCGATCATACGCTGCCAGGGCCTCGTCGCGGCTCGATTTCAGATCGATAAGTGGCCTCGGATAGGTGACGCCGAGTTCAACGCCGGCTTGCTTGAGCGCGGTGGCCGGAGCCGCCCAAGGCTGATGAATGAGCTTGTCAGGTAGCTTGGCAAGCTCGGGGCACCAGCGTCGCACATAGCGCCCTTGGGCGTCGAAGCGCTCGCCTTGGCGCACCGGATTGAAGATGCGGAAATAGGGTGCGGCATCGGCACCACAGCCGGCGCTCCATTGCCAGCCTTGGGTGTTGTTGGCAAGGTCAGCGTCGACCAAGGTATCCCAGAACCAGCGTGCGCCCTCCTGCCAGGGCAGGCGCAGGTTTTTGGTCAGCAGCGAAGCGACGATCATCCGCACCCGGTTGTGCATCCAGCCGCTGTGCCAGAGCTCGCGCATGCCGGCATCG
>CAZEZH010000088.1:1922-14588 GCA_964516305.1 uncultured Halochromatium sp.
CGGCGCCAATAGGGCGTGAAGACGCGATAGGGCTCGCCGGCGCCGGTCTTCAGCTCCCAAGGCTCACTGAGCAACGTGGCATTGTGACTGCTGCAGCGGATTCCTTCGGCACGCAGAGCCTGTTTGATCCTGCTGTCGCGGGCGATCATCGTCGGCTCGTAGCAGCGATTCCAATGCACTGTTGTGGCCCCGGTCTCTAGGATCAGTTGCCGCAGTGCGGCCAGGCTCTCACCGCGACGAATCAGTAGTGTGCTCCCCAGTTCACGCAGCTGTTGGTCAAGCGCGCTCAGACTCTGATGCAGCCACCAGCGCGAGGCTGCGCCGGGCTGCCAGGGCGCTTCCTCTTCAGGGGCGTGGATGTAGACCGGGATCAGTCGCTCGCTCTGTGCAACTGCAGCCCTGAGCGCAGGGTTATCGCCGAGCCGCAGATCGCGACGTAGCCAGAGGATGGCTGTGGTGGGCATGCTGTCTGTAGGTTGCTTCGGGCTGCTTGCTGGAGAAAGCCGATTATCGCAGACTGGTCGCGAAGACGATTCGTCTGCTGAGTGGTAGGCGCGAGATCAGCTCGCCTGTTCCGGAGGCTTTGGACGCTAAGATGCCAACTGTGAGGTAACGATCATGTATGCAGCAATCACGGGCACTTGTGAAAATGGTGAAGTGACGCTTGAAGAGCCGCCGCCGACCCTAGGTCGAGCGAAGGTGGTCGTGATGTTTCTTGTCGATGACCCCCAGGATCAGTTCAACGCCGAACCGCGCAAGGGGGTGCGGCTCGGTAGTCTTGCCGAGCAAGGCTACCGAATCCCTGATGATTTTAATGTGCCGCTAGATTTGTCGGCTCGCTTGACCGCAGACGGTTTTAATCTCTTGTCTCTGAGTACAGAACATATTAGGGCCTACCAAGCGATTCCGTTGTTTGGGGACCATCGTGATCCCTTTGACCGAGTTCTGTTAGCGACGGCCCCGAGCGAGGGGATTCCTATTCTTTCGTCAGATGCCAATTTCCAACGTTACCGGCCTGCTGTTCAGGTTGTCATGAATGGTTGAGCACCTGTCGAAGGACATCCGCGATTTCAGTGACATCGATGCCGCGACTGCGGATGCGGTTCAGCGCTTCATGGACCGCGCTAAGGCTTCGCCGGCGCTAGCGGGCGTTGTGGTAGGCGCGGTGCTGTTCGGCAGCCGCGCACGCGGAGAGCAAAGGCCCGACAGCGATGCTGATGTCGCAGTGCTCCTGGCGGGCGAGCATGCTTGCCGGGTCGATGTTGCGTTGCATCTGGCCGATATCGCCTTCGATCTGATGCTGGAAACGGACATTCTGGTCGAGGCGATCCCATTCTGGCAGGACGAGTGGTCGCACCCGGAACGCTTTTCAAACCCGGCGCTGATCGAGCGCATTCGACAGGAGGGGGTGTCGCTGTGACACCGAAACGTTACCTGGCCAAAGCGGATCGGGCGCTGGAGTCTGCTCGGCTACTGTTGACGGATGGCGATATCGAGGGTGCCTGCAACCGCGCTTACTACGCCATGTACGACGCCGCGCAGGCTGCGCTCCTCCTCTCTGGTGCCGCTGCGGACCCCGCAGAGATCCGCACGCACAGCGGGTTAATCGGCGCTTTCGGCAAGCATCTGGTCAAGACCGGACGCATCCCGGCCGATCTCATCAACCATGCCCAATCAGTTCATCAATATGCACCGCGACGCTGCGCCCAAGTGCTGAGAGGCTATAACCACCCTCCAGGCAAGAGACAATCCGCTCATTCGCATGACGCACCGCGATTTGCCGCAGCTCGGCGGTGATCCAGGCATAGTCCGGCTCGCGCAGCATGAAGTGCGCCATGTCGTCCTCGGCATGGCCGTCGAAGCCGGCTGAGATCATGATCAGCTCGGGTGCGAAGGCGTCGAGCCGCGGCAGACACTGCTCCTGCATCGCGGCGCGGAAGGCCTCGCCGTTGGTGCGGGAGGGTAGCGGCAGGTTGATGACGTTGGGCGCCTTGGAATCGGCGCCGGAGCCAGGGTAGAACGGATGCTGGAAGCTGGAGCAGAACAATACCCGCTCGTCGTCGGTGAAGATATCCTCGGTGCCGTTGCCATGGTGGACGTCGAAATCGACGATGGCGATGCGCTTCAGCCCGTGTGCATTCATCGCATGCGCGGCGCCGACGGCAACGTTGTTGAAGAAGCAGAAGCCCATCGAGCGCGCGCGCTCGGCATGATGACCGGGTGGGCGCACCGAGCAGAAGGCGGCATGGTGGCGATCGCTCATTACCAGGTCGACCGCCATGACCGCGGCGCCAGCCGCATGCAGCGCGGCGCTCAGTGAGCCGCGCGACATGGCGGTGTCGCCATCGACCCAGACCAGCACATCATCGGCGCTGGGCGCGGCCTCGAACAGTGCATCGACATAGTCCGCATCATGCACCGCCAAGAGTTGCTCACGGCTGGCCTTGGGCGCGTCATAATGGGTCACCAGCATCTCCATGCCGGCGGCGATCATCCGATCCGAGATCGCGTGCAGGCGCTCCGGCACCTCGACATGGTGCGCGCCCATCTTGTGCTCGAGACAATCTTGGTGAGAGATAAAGGCCAGGTTCATAGGGCGCTTACTCAGGTGCTCGGGACAGTAGTCCGAAAGCTTAATCGCTTTGTCACAGTTTTGCTTTGTTACCCGATTCGCCCCAGGAGGGGCCAGCCGATGCGACTCTCCGATGTCGACCAGCTTTTCGTCCCTGATGCAGTCGCCGTCTTTGGCGCTAGTGATCGCGAGGACTCGGTCGGCGCGATGGTCTATCGCAATGTCCTCGCCGGTGGCTTCAAGGGGCCTTGTTATCCGATCAACCCGAAGTACGAGACGGTCGATGGCCAGCCCTGCTGGAAGGATCTGGCCGCGCTGAATAAGCATGTTGATCTGGCGCTGATCGCGACCCCGGCCGAGGCGGTCCCGGGGATCTTGGATCAATGCGGCGAGTTTGGCGTGCGCGCGGCGGTGGTGCATTCGGCCGGCTTCTCCGAGCAGGGCGATCGTGGCAGCGCACTGCAGGAGCGGCTGGTGGAGGCGGCGCGGCGAAACCGGATTCGGGTGTTGGGGCCGAATTGCCTCGGCGTGATGCGGCCTTCTCACGGTCTGAACGCGACCTTTGGCAATGAGCTGCCGCGGGTGGGCAACGTCGCCCTAGTCTCGCAATCCGGGGCCGTCTGCACCGCGATGCTGGATCGATCCGGGCCGCGTCGACTGGGCTTTTCGGCGGTGGTCTCGCTCGGCGCTGCGGCCGATGTCGATTTCGGTGACATTCTCGACTATTTGGCGCTCGACCCGCAGACCCAGAGCATCCTGCTCTATGTCGAGGGCGTGCGAGATGCCCGTCGCTTCATGAGCGGGCTGCGGGCCGCAGCGCGGCTGAAGCCGGTAGTGGTGGTCAAGACCGGTCGGCATCCGGCCGGCTCACGCGCGGCGCGCTCGCATACCGGCGCCTGGGTGGGTTCGTCCGAGGTGTTTCGCGCTGTGCTCGAGCGCGGTGGCGCGGTGCAGGTCGAGCGGTTGGCGCAGCTGTTCGCTGCGGCGCAGGTGTTCGGCGCCGGTCGGCGCCTGGCCGGCAATCGCATCGCGGTGATCACCAACGGCGGTGGCCCCGGGGTGCTGGCGGCCGATCGGGCAGTCGATCACGGGCTGATCCTGTCCGAGCTGAGCGAGGCCACGCGCGCTAAGCTTGAAGAGGCGTTACCGGAGCATTGGTCGCACGGCAACCCGGTCGACGTGATGGGCGATGATGGTTCAGAACAGCGCTATCGCGCGGCCCTTGAGGCCTGTCTGGCCGATGAGAGCGTTGATGGCGTAATCGTGTTGATGGCGCCGCTGGCAACCAGCGATCCAACCAGCATCGCCACTGAGTTGATCGAGGTCGCTAAGAAGACCCGCAAGCCGGTGCTGACCTGCTGGATGGGCGAAAGCCGAGTGGCCGAGGCGCAGGTGCTCTTTGCCGAGCACGGCGTGCCGCATTTTGAATCTCCTGAGGTCGCGGTGGATGCAATGTCGTTCCTCGCTGAGCAACGGCGCAATCGGATGTTGCTGATGCAGTCGCCGGGACCTTTGTCGCAGCAACTGGGCCCTGATGTGGAAGGCGCCCGGCTGATCATCGAGGGCGTGATGGCCGAGGGCCGCAAGGTGCTCGGCAGCATCGAGGCCAAGGCGGTGCTCTCGGCGTTTCGCATCAACAGCACCCAGGCGGTGCTCGCGCGCTCGCCGAACGAGGCGCTGATTGCCGCTGAGTCGCTCGGCTTCCCAGTGGTCATCAAGATCAATTCGCCGGATATCCGCTATAAATCCGATGTCGACGGCGTGCGCCTGGGTCTGAGTGACGCGCAGAGCATCCGCCGTGCTTACTCCGAGCTGACGGAGCGCGCGCAGAAGCTACGGCCACAGGCGCAGATCCAGGGCGTGACCGTCGAGCACATGGTGCCGACCCGCGCCGCGCGCGAGTTGATGGTCAAGGTGGTGCGCGATCCGATCTTCGGCCCGGTGATCAGCTTCGGCGCCGGTGGTACCGATATGCAGGTGCTCGAGGATAAGGCGCTCGGCCTGCCGCCGCTGAATGCCTTCATCATCCAGACCATGATCGAGCACACGCGGGTGGCGCGGCTGATGGGCGCCTACAGCAATATGCCGCCGATGAATCGGCAGGCCTTGTCGCGCATCCTGCAGCGGGTCTCGGAGATGGTCTGTGAGCTGCCGGAGATCATCGAGCTCGAGATCAACCCGTTGATCGGCAATGATCTGGACGTGATCGCGGTGGATGCGCGTATTCAGGTCGACTATCCGCCGCCGCAGATGCCGGTCTATGGGCACATGGCGATTCATCCCTATCCGCAGCATCTCATCGAGCGCGTGCCATTGCCCGATGGCACCGATCTGACCATTCGCCCGATCCGCCCCGAGGATGCGCAGATGGAGCAGGACTTCGTCCGTGGCCTCTCCGATCAGACCAAGTATTTCCGCTTCATGCAGACCATTAAGGAGCTCTCGCCAGATATGCTGGTGCGCTTCACTCAGATCGATTACGACCGCGAGATGGCGCTGATTGGAGTGATTCGGCCGCAGGGTGCCGAGGGGGTTGGTCCGGAGCAAGAGGTTGGCGTCGCGCGCTACATGGCGCATCCGGGTGGCGATACCTGCGAGTTTGCGATCGTGGTCTCGGATGCCAGTCGCCGGCGTGGGATTGGTGCTCGATTAATGCGCTCGCTGATGCAGAACGCGCGCAACAAAGGGCTGCGGATCATGGAGGGTGAGGTCTTGAGCGCGAATACGCGGATGCTGGCCTTGGTCAAGTCGCTCGGCTTTCGCATCGAGACCGATCGCAATGATCCGACCGTGAAGCTGGTGTCGAAGGTGTTGTGAGGGGCTGGCATCCATTGCCAGCCCGGGCCTTCTGCGGTTTATAGGATCATAGGCTGTGCGCGTACAGCACCTCAACCCGTCCGATATGGATGATGCCGGAGAAGTTGTCGAAGTACTTGTCGGCGACCTGCTTTGCAATCGTCCGGGCGACGTCCTCGCTGGCGGTGATGACCTCGATCTTGATGTTCGAGTAGGTGTCCGAGACGGTGGGTCGACCTGGAGACGGGGTGTTGCGGCTACCGACGCCACCGGCGTCCATCACGGTGTAGCCGGTGGCTCCGGCTGCCTGGATGATCTTGGTGACCTTAGGCAGCAGCACTCTCTCGGTGATGATGACGAGCTTCGTGGCCATTTGTGTCATGACTGAATACCTCTTGTTATGGATCGACGGGGCCGAGTGCCGTCGGCCCCTCCGTGTGGTGCGTCAGGCCCCGAAGACCAACTGCGCCAAGCCGATGTAGAGCGGGATGCCGATAGCAATCGCGACCGGGGTGCCGATACTCGTCGATGAGCCGATATAGGACGATGGGTTGGCGGTTGGGATACCGGCACGCAGGGTTGGCGGCCCGGAGATGTCGGAGCTCGAGCCGGCGATGATCGCGAGCAGCACGACGCCGCCTGGGCTAAACCCGGTCAGCACATGGGCAATATAGCCGAGGCCGAACGCAATGAGACCGTTCATCAAGGGCGCGACAGCGGCGTAGACGGCAAACCAATGCGCCACGCGCCGGAGCTCGTTCAATCGTGCATAGGCCTCGATGCCCATGATCAGCATCAATACCGACAGCAGACCGCGGAAGAGCGGTTCGTAGAAGGTATCGAAGACCCCGTCAGGATTGGTGAACAAGCCGAGGGCGATGCCGAGCAACAATGCCGACAGGGCCGGACCCTGCAGGCTTTCCTTGACGATGGGCCAAATCGCCACCTTGTCGCCAGTGCCATCCTTCTTTTTCAGATAGACGCTGGCGAGCACGATGGCCAGGACCAGCGCCGGGATGTCCATGAACGGGTACAGTGCAACGGCCCAGGGCTCGTAGCTGATGCCTTCGGACTCCAGCACGACCGTCCCCGCGGCGAGTGTCGACCCGCTGACGGCCCCAAACAGGCCGGCGGTTGCGATCCCGTCCTCAACGCGGATACCGGGCAGCAAGGCCAGCGTATAGCGACCGATCACGACGGTCAGACAGCCCACGACTACGGCGAAAAACGCGGGCAGCAGCATCGCTCCGATGTCCGCCTCGCCGATCGCCATGCCGCCCTTCAGGCCGACCTTCAACAGCAGCATAAAGACGATGAACTTGTAGATGGCATCGGGGATCGTCAGCCGTGAACCGAGCGCGGCAATCAGGATGCCACCAAGCAAGAAGGCCAGGGTTGGCGATTGCAGCTGCGATACAAAACGCGAGCCGAATTCCATTAGTATTTCCAATGGTATACTCCTCTCTGTCAATTGAACGCCAATGACGTCAGTGGATGGCCTGTCTGAGGCTAGGATGCGATTGGTGACGGGGTTTCCTAGCCTTCAGCTGCCTGAGAGAGAGCATAGGGGCATTTTGCGCCAAGCGTTTATTGATATTTGATCGGCTCCTTATCGGTAAAAGGTGATTGATTCGGGAATTTCGATGGGAGTTGTCGGAAAAAACGAGCTTGAGCTTCGCTGCATTGCCCCGACGCTTTCAACAGAGTGATGAAGCGCGCGGTGGCCAAAGCGGCCAACACGGCTTCGCCAGCCTTTTAGCCGCGATTAGCGGCGATTAGCGGTGACCGAGGAACTGACAATGACCAGATGGCGATCGGTACAAAGCCCGTTGGGCGTGAGGCTTGGCGCAGGGCTCCTGCTGCTGTTCGTCGTCTCGCCGTCATTGGCTGCTTGGGGGGCGAGTGGGTTCTATCCGTCCTCGGTGGTGCCGTCGATGCCGGAGCCGGAGCGGGCTCAGCAACTGCTTGCTGAGCCACGCGGGCTGATCGAGACGCTGCGCGCTGCGCATTGGCAGTCTGCGCGCAAAGGATGGACGGGTGTTTCAAGGCAGCCGGGGAGTGATCTTCGTCGCTCTGGAGCGGCTGCCTCGGGGACCTCTAACTCCGATCGCTGAGGAGTCGACCGGCACGTTCCGCAACCGCCCGTTTCAGCGCTGCGGAGCGACTGTCGATCCAGTTTTCAACCGGAATGATGCGATTGAGGCCAAGATTCTCGAAACGCTGCCGCGGTTGATCATGAATGCCGGCGAAGTAGACCCGACAGCCATGCTCAACGGCTTCTCGGGCCACGGTCTCGACCGCCAGTGAGGTGGTGACGCCAATGTGGGGCACCTCGGTCAGATCAATGATCAACGAGCGCGCGGAGAGCAGATCATTTTGCTGCCGCGTGACGGCCTTGGCGGCGCCGAAAATCAGAGGTCCGCTCAGGCAGAGCATGACCACGCCATTGCTGGGGTCACGGAGGATGCGCACATCCTCTGGCGAGGCGTTGGGACAGTCTAGCCCGTCGTCAATGTGCGGCAGGCCCAGCACGCGCACGCCTTCCGATTGCAGATCGGCGAGGCGCCGAATGGTGAGGACGTTGGCGACAAAGAGCCCGATGCCGACCGCGGTGATCAAGTCGACAAAGACGGTCATGGCGATGACGCCGTACATGATCAGGGCGCCACGAATCGAGACCTTGTGCGCGCGGCGCAGGAAGCCCCAGTCGATGATGTCGATACCGACCTTGATCGCAATGCCAGCGAGTACGGCCTTCGGGATCGGCTCGACCAACCCGCTAGCGCCGAACACGACCACCGCTAAGATCAGGGCGCGGGTCAGGCCGGAGAGCGCGGTGCGGCCACCGGTCTGGATATTGACGACGGTGCCCATGGTCGCGCCGGCGCCGGGCAGACCGCCGAACAGACCTGAGGCTAGATTGCCGAGGCCCTGGCCCATCAGTTCTTTGTCTGAGTTGTGCTGAGTGCGCGTCAAACTATCGGCGATGACCGAGGTGAGTAGGGCGTCGATGGAGCCCAGCAAGGCCAGCACCAAGGCGTTGATGACAATGGTTTGCCATTGCGCTGCAGTGAAGGTGGGCACCTGCAGCGTCGGCAGTCCGCCCGGTACCGAGCCGATGGCGCGGTAGGTCTCGCCAGAGAAGAGCTGCGGGAGCACAAAGATGGCGAGCAGGGTGCCGGCGATCAGCGCCAAGAGCTGCGGCGGCACGAAGCGCCGGAGATGCTTTGGCGTCAGCAGCAGGATCGCAAGCGACAGCAGCCCCAAGGAGGCCTCGGCTGGCTTGATATTGGTGATAAAGCTAGGTATGGCAGCTAAGGAGCCGAGCACGCCACCGGGCGGTGACGCATAACCAAGCAGCGGCGGCAGCTGGATAATGATCAGGATGAAGCCGATGCCGGACATGAAGCCCGAGATCACCGTGTACGGCATCATGGTCACGTAGCGCCCGAGCTTGAGTGTGCCGAAGATGACCTGGAAGACACCGGTGAGCATGACGGTGGTGAAGGCCATCGCCATACCCAGCTCGGGGTTGGCGGCCATCATGGTCGCAATGACGGCGGTGAAGACGACCGTCATCGGTCCGGTGGGCTCAGAGATCAGGGTGGGCGTGCCGCCGAACAGAGCGGCGAAGAGGCCGATCAGTACGGCGCCATAGAGTCCGGCCTCGGCGCCGGCGCCTGAAGCAACGCCAAAGGCGAGCGCCATCGGCAACGCGATCACTGCCGCCGTAACGCCACCAAAGAGGTCGCCCTTCAGGTGTGTGAGATTGATTTGGTTGAAGACTCGCATCAGTCTCCTTTGCCTGTTCAGCATCGGTTTTATTAGTTTGTGTAGGGTAATGGTTCCGGGCGGGGAACCGAAATCGAAAAGCAGGATCGATGCTATAGATCCCCAGCCTCAGGCAGGCTCCGGGGTGCTAAGCCGTTGAACTTTGTCGAACCGCGTGCAGCCGGCAAAGGGTATACTAGGGGGTCGTCGTATCGCGACGGCTGTCATTTCACACTTGCGCGCAGGATAACTGGTGTATGAGTTCGCCGCGGTCGTTGTTCACAGTCATGATCTTGGGCACGTTGCTGGCCAACGGCCCCATCCTCGCACAGCCCAGCGGGGATGCCTGGCGCTTGCGTCTCGAGAGCGGTGCGTTGCATCGCTGGCAGACCGCGATCGATGACGGTGGCGAGGTTGAGCTAGATGCTTGGTCGGTCCGTCTCGGGGCCGACAAGGCAGTAGCTCCAGGCTTGCGCTTAGGACTCAGCGCTGGCTATGGCGAACAAGACTATGGGTTTGCAGGGGAAACAGGCCTTGCGGCCTTGAGGCCTTGGTCGAACATCCGTCAGCTGCGCCTAAGCGGCAGCATAAACTGGAAGGCAGACGAGCGTTGGAACCTCTTCGCGGTGCCGACGATCCGCTGGTTTGCTGAGGAGGGTGCCGATCTCAGCGACGGTCAGATTGGCGGTCTGCTTGCAGCGGCGAGCTATCGGGTGAACGATCGCCTCAGCATCGGGCCTGGTTTTGGCGTCTTCTCCGAGCTGGAGGACGATGTCGATTGGTTTCCGATCTTGGCCATCGACTGGAAGCTCACTGACAGCTTGGCGTTGCGCACTGGCGGTGGCTTTGCGGCGACCGAAGGTCCAGGACTGGTGTTGAACTGGCGACCATCAGACCGCTGGGCGCTCTCGCTCGGGGCGCGTTATGAAAAGGCCCGATTCAGACTCGATAACGTCGGTGTCGCGGCGGCAGGCGTTGGCCAAGAGACCGGGGTCCCAGTCTTTCTCGGGGCTACCCGCAGCTTTGGTCGACATCTGAGCTTGAGTCTGGTCGCCGGCGTTGAGTTTGCCGGCGAACTTCGGCTTGAGGATGCCGATGGTGGGGTCATCGATAAGACGCGATACGATCCTGCGCCGTTCGGCGGTGCGACCCTCGATCTTCGATTCTGACGGGACCTGATGCCACGCCTGATGTTGGGTGTTGCCCTTGACTTTCAATGCGTCCGATGACGGAGGAAGTCGGATGGATATCCTTGAACAGACGAATGAAAACACCCTGGTGCTAGTCCCGGAGGGTCGCAAACGAAGATCCGACGCAAGGCGTACGATTTTTTCGGCAATCGCTTTACCGCGCGACCCCGCTCAACGAGCATCTCAATGCGCGCGGTGGCCCGTGATAGCCGTGCGCTCTTCATGGCCGGAAACCAGGAGCCTGGTTTTGCGCAACCGATTTTCAACCGAAGTAGCGTCTCTTCGCGGGCATTAACCAGCTCACGCAGCACCGCCGCCGAAGACGCCAGTTTCGGTGTGCGGAAAAATCCCAGCTTACCTGAGGTCAGGCTCGCCCAAGACGTACGCGCGATGGTGTGCTAGAGCGCGATGCCAGCCAAACCAGCCGCGAACGCCTGGCGCCAAGTGGCATCCACGCGGCGCCGATAGAGCACGAAGCCCTTGGTTAGATACCTGGCAGCGTGCCGGCGCTGATGCCAAGATTCGCCTTGTTGCCAACAATCGCCGGAGTTGATGATGCAAAGCCGAGTGCTTCAGTGCCCGGCGTTGCAATCGGGAAACGTTTATCGCTTGGCTATGACCAAAGGGTTGCGGGCGGGGCGCCAGCGCCACTTAGGGTAGCGCATTAGCTCCGCAAGTGGGGTGGAGTTGTGGCTGTGAACAGGTCTCAATTGGCATCGATATCGGGCACAAAGCTCAGCACATTGCCGTTGATGCAGTAGCGCTTGCCGGTCGGCGGCGGGCCATCATCGAAGACGTGGCCGAGGTGGATGCCGGAGCTGGCACTGCGGACCTCGGTGCGGCGCATGCCGTAGGCGTTGTCTTCGTGATAGGTCAGGGCGCCTTCAACCGGGTTGAAGAAGCTCGGCCAACCGCTCTTGCTCTCAAACTTGGTATCGCTGCGAAACAGCGGCGCACCGGTGATCGGGTCGACGAAGACGCCGGGGCGGTTCTCATCCAGATGCGAGCCGCTGAAGGCGCGCTCGGTGCCTTGCTCGAAGGCGATGCGCTGCTGCTCCGGGGTCAGGATCTGGAATCCGAGCCACTTCCAGAAGCGCTCTTTGTCGCCCTTGTAGCCGGTGTAGCGCGAACTCTCCTTGCCGTCCTCGAACAGGACCATGGTCGGCGTCGCGAACAGATCCTTCTCTAGCGACCAGCCCTGAGGTGGCCGCGGATTCAGGGTCGTGACCACAGGAACCTCTGAAGACCAGGTCTTGAGTACTTCCGCGCGGAATTGCTTACAGAAGGGACAGTCCTCGGCCTCGAACACGATCAGCTGGCGTTCGGCATTGAGCGCCTTGGCGTCGAGCCGTGGCGACGGCTGGGGCCGCGCCGCCTGATCAGCTGGACTCGCAGCAGCACCGGGGTAGGCGACCTGAGTGCCGCCGAGACCGCAGTAGCCATCCGGGTTCTTTACCAGATAGTCCTGATGATAGGTCTCGGCGCGATTGTAGTGGCGCAGCGGGGCGACCTCGGTGGTGATCGGCCCAAAGCCGGCGGCGCTCAGCGCCTGTTGATAGGCATCGCGGGTCTCTAGAGCGATGGTGCGCTGTGCCTCGTTATCAAAATAGATCGCACTGCGGTAGTTGCTGCCGACATCATTGCCCTGGCGGTCACCTTGGGTTGGATTATGGTTCTCCCAGAAGCCGATCAGCACCCGTTCCAGGCTGACCTGCTCGGGGTCAAAGGTCACCTTGATGACCTCGGCATGATTGCGCTCATCACTCTTGCCACGTTGGATGCGCTTCTCAAGGTTCAGCACATCGCGATAGCCAGCGCGCTTGGCATCTCCGCCGGCGTAGCCGGATTCGACATCGAGCACACCCGGGATCTCGGACATGCGTTTTTCGGCGCCCCAGAAACAGCCCATGCCGAGGACGATAGATTCAGTGGCTGCCAGGGCTTGCAGTGGCGCAAGGGCGAACACGGAGAAGAGGGTGAGGATCAGAAGATGGGAAAGCCAACGCATGGGATTCTAGACCTTATTCTGGACGAAGCTGATGCCTAGGACCGTCGCTAGGGCCGAGTTGTTTCATCGGCCATAGCATCGACGGGTGATTCATAGCGGATACTCTGTTTGCGCATCGCACGCTCCTCGTGTCGAACTTGTCTCTCCGGCAGGCGTGGCGTTTTCACTAGCCGAAATCGCCGTCTGACAGCGTAAGCTCCGGCCGTAGCGCATTCCTCCTCAGCCCGTCGCGGTCCGAATCCACTCCACCCGCTTGCGCATCACCCCATAGTAGACCACCGGAATCACCACCAGCGTCAGCAGGGTGGAGACGAACAGGCCGAACAGCA
>CAZEZH010000089.1:0-14494 GCA_964516305.1 uncultured Halochromatium sp.
GGCACCAGCGCGCGGAGGGCCTGGACAAGCCCTTGGGTATCCGCCTGCTCAACCGCGGCCCGCGATTGGTCTAAGGCTGCCGCGACGTCGTCAGGAACAACCAGCCCGCGCCGCGCGGCACGGATCTTCGCATGCTCGGTCGGCAGCAGGTCTTCGCGCTCGTAGAACAGCTCCTCATAGAGCTTCTCGCCGGGGCGCAATCCAACGTATTGGATCGGAATATCCTGTCCGGGTTCACGCCCGGCGAGTCGAATCATCTGCTCGGCCAGATAGCGGATCTTGACCGGCTTGCCCATGTCGAGGACGAAGATCTCACCGCCGGTGCCGATGAGCGCGGCCTGCATGATCAGTTGGCAGGCCTCCGGGATGGTCATGAAGAAGCGCTCGATCTCGGGATGGGTCACGGTGACCGGGCCACCCCGCTCGATCTGGGCGCGGAATAGCGGGACGACGCTACCCGCGGAGCCAAGCACGTTGCCGAAACGCAGGGTAATGAAGCGGGTGCTCGAGCGCTGCGCCCGTGCTTGGCAGATCACCTCGGCGGCGCGCTTGGTGGCGCCCATCACATTGGCTGGGTTCACCGCCTTGTCGGTGGAGATCAAGACGAATCGCTCGCAGCCGTAGCGGTCGGCGCAATCGGCGACGGTCTCGGTACCGAGCAGGTTGTTGCGCACCGCGGCGCGAATCTGCGCCTCGAGCATCGGCACATGCTTGTAAGCAGCGGCATGGAAGACGGTCTGCGGGCGCTCGCGCTCGAACAGGTTTTCCATTGCGACCCGATCGGTGACGTCGACCAGGTAGAGGCCGAAGTCGGGCGCATCGGCACGGGCTGTCAGCTCCAGATCGAGGCGATACAGGTTCAGCTCGCTGTTGTCGGCCAACAGCAGGCGCTTGGGCCGCGCGGCGATGACCTGGCGACAGAGTTCAGAGCCGATCGAGCCACCGGCGCCGGTGACCAGCACAACACGATCGGTGAGGCCGGCGCGGATCGCGTCCCAATCCAGTTGCACCGGATTGCGCCCGAGCAGATCGTCGATCGAGACCGGCCGCAGCTGATTGATGGTGATGGCGCCGGAGAGCACCGACTTGAGCTGGGGGACGGTGCGGAATGGCTTTCCGGTGCGCTCGCAGCATTCGACCAGCCGCTGCATCTGGGCATCGGAGGCCGTTGGCACCGCGAGCATGATCAGGTCGATCGCGAGCGACTCGACCAGGGCCGGGATCTGGGCCGAGCTGCCTTTGACCGGCACGCCGTGGATATCGCCACCCTGACGGCGCAGCTTGTCATCGACGAAGGCGACCGGGTTGTATTGGCGGCTGCTGTCGCGAAGCATATCGCGCACCAGCATCTCGCCGGCGCGATCGGCGCCGACTACCAGTACGCGCTCGCCAGGATGCAGGCCGAGGCTGTGGTCCTTGATGCGGCGATAGAGCAGTCGCGGCCCGGCCAGCCCGATGAGCTGAAACACCAGGAACAAGGGCGGCACCGAGCGTGGCAGAAACTCGTTGCGGCTGAGCAGGAACAGGGTCAGCACGACCAAGAAGGTGGTGACGGTCGCGGCCTGGGCGATCCGTGACAGATCCGGCAGCGAGGCGAAGCGCCAGACGCCGCGATAGAGGCCGAAGGAGGAGTAGACGACCGCGCAGATCAGCATCACCAGCGGCAGCAACTCCCAGGCGGCGTCCCAGAACGCGGGCGGCACATCGCCGAGATTGAAGCGCATCCAGTAGGCGCCCATCCAGGCGATGGGCACCCAGAGCAGGTCGTGCAGAAAGGCCAGGAAGCGCGAGCGCAGCCGCTCGTACCAGCGTGTGACCATCCGCCGTCAGCCGCGCTGGGTGCGCTCGGCCAGGCCGACGCGAACGTGGATCAGGATGAAGATCGCGGCCCAGCCGCCGATCAGCTGCCACTGCTCTGAGGTGGTCAGTCTTGGCGCGGCGATGGCGCTGGCGGTGACGGCGGCAATCAACACCAAGGCCCAGAGCAGGGTCCGGCGATGGCCCCAGCCTGCGAGCACGAGGCGTTGATAGTGATGGGAGCGGTGCGCCTCCCAGACGCGCTCTCCGTTGGTAGCGCGACGAAGCAGGGTCCAGGTCGCATCGACGATGAAGGGCGAGAAGATCAGCCAGCCGAGCCAGAGCGGAAATAGCCCTGCGCTCGCGCCCCAAAGGGTGCAGCCGGCGGCGAGCAGGCCGAGGCTGGAGGAGCCGACGTCGCCGAGGAACAGGCGTGCTGGTGGCCAGTTGCCAGTGAGAAAGCCCGCGGAGGCCGCTGCGATTGCGGCGCAGCAGGCGGCGTAGGTCAGGTCGCCGGCGGTGATACCGAACAGGGCCAGGCCAGCAAAGCCGATGCTGGCCATGCCGCTGGCGAGACCGTCCATGCCATCCATGAAGTTGTAGAGGTTGAGCATCCAGATACTGTAGAGAAGCGTTAGCGGCAGCGCTAGCAGGATCGGCAGCGGCATGATTGGCCCGGGCAGGCCGAGCTGATCCCAGCGCAGGCCGCCGATCCAGAGCAGGAGCGCTGCGGCGAGGTGCGCGAGGAGGCGCAGCCGGCGCGAGAGGCCGCTGCGGTCGTCCCAGAGCGAGACCGTCGCGACCAGCAGCAGGGCGGCGCCGAGCCAAGGTAAGGGTGGTGCAATCTGGTGCGCGCCGGCGGAGAGCTGCAGGATCAGCATCCCGACCGAGAGGCCAGCGGCCAGTCCGCCGAGCAGCGCGATGCCGCCCGTGCGTGGTACTGGCCGTTGATGCAGTGAGCGCTCGTTGGGATGGTCGAGCACGTGCAGCAGTGGCAGGCGCCCGCGAGCGAGGAGCGCCGTGAGGATGGCACTGATCAGGAAGGCGGTGCCAACCATAGCGGCCAATGCCAGTAGGCCCGAAGCATACGCTGCGCCATCCCCCATTACGCCGGAACCCGCATCGAACAGGCTCTCACCCATCAGCGAGGTCGCATCAGCTTCGCCTCGACCGCAGCACGGCGGTCGGCATCGAGCAGGATCTCGATCAGCTGCAGCGCAAAATCCATCGCCGTGCCTGGACCACGTGAGGTAACGATCTTGCCATCGATCACGACCGGCTGCTCGAGCAGCTTGATCTCGGGATAGCGTTCGGGATCGATCGCGCCGGGAAAGCTGGTCGCCGTGCGGCCATCGAGCAGCCCGGTGCTGGCCAATACCGCTGGTGCCGCACAGATCGCGGCACTCCATCGATCCGCTGCGGCCTGGCGTGCGAGCAGATCGTGGATACGGGTATCGCTATCGAGGTTGGTTGCGCCCGGCTGGCCGCCGGGCAGCACGACCATATCGAAGTCCTCCTCGGCCAGGTCGTCGAGATCGGTATCGGGCATCAGCACTGTGCCCCGACTGCAGCGGACAGGACCGGGCTCCAGCCCTGCGACGACGACCTCGATCTCGGCGCGGCGCAACAGGTCGATGATGGTCACGGCCTCCAGCTCTTCGCAGCCTGGGGCGAGCGGGACGAGCACACGCGGCATCGTTAATCCTCCGGTGGTAGCCTGGTGGCTGGATCAGCGTCGGTTCAGTAAGCGGGTTGAGTCTCAGGCCTCAACATCAGTCTTCAGCATCGGTCTCAGCGCCGGGCTGGGCACCTGGCTGGGCCTCAGCCTGGTCGCCATCCTCGACCTGGGTCTCGGTCTCGGCGGTCGCCGGCGCCCGACCCAGAATGTCCAGGCCCTTGAGCACATTGAGGGCCTCGGAGAGCTGATAGTCCTTGGTGGCCAGAGGCTTGGCGTCGGTGTCGGCATCCTTGGCCTTGACGTCAGCCTCATCAGCGGCGTCAGGCTCCTCGGCGGCTTCGGCTTCATTGTCACCATTGCTGTCTTCGAGGTGGCGCACCAGGTTGGCCTCCTTGAGCTGCTTCAAATCCGAATCGGAGGCCAGGGTGAGGCTGCCGCGCTCGAGGATGATGTCCGGGACGATACCAAGGGCCTGGATCGAGCGCCCCGAGGGGGTGTAGTAGCGCGCCGTGGTCAGCTTCAGCGCCGTGCGCTCGTCGACCGGGATGATGGTCTGTACCGAGCCTTTGCCAAAGGTCTCGTTGCCCATGATCAGGGCGCGGCGCTGATCTTGGAGGGCGCCGGCGACGATCTCTGAGGCCGAAGCGCTGCCGCCGTTGACCAGCACCACCAGCGGCGCCGCATCGAGGATGTCATCGGGGCCAGCGCGGAATTCCAGCTTGGCATCCTCGAGCCGGCCCTCGGTGTAGACGATCAGACCGTCCTCGAGGAAGGCATCGCTCACCCCAACCGCGGTGTTCAGGACGCCGCCGGGGTTATTGCGCAGGTCGAGGACGACCCCTTTCAGCGGTCCCTCGTTCTCGCGCTTGAGCGTCTCGACCGCCTTGACCAGATCATCGGTGGTGCGCGCCTGGAAGTTGGCGATGCGCAGGTAGCCGAAGCCGGGCTCGAGCAGGCGCTGCTTGACCGAGGCGACCTTGATCACAGCGCGCTCCAGGGTCACGCTCAGGGGTTTGGGCGTGCCGTCGCGGGTCAGGGTGAGTTCGATGCTGCTCCCGGGCTCACCACGCATCAGCTCGACGGCATCGCTGAGGCTCATCCCCTTTACCGGCTTGTCATCGATGCGGACGATCAAATCACCGGCCTGGATGCCGGCCCGCTGGGCAGGCGTGTCATCGATTGGGGCGATCACCTCGACAAAGCCATCTTTCATGCCGACCTCGATGCCGAGCCCTCCGAACTCGCCCGTGGTGCCGACCTGGAGGTCTTCGAATTGGTCCGGGTCGAGGTAGGCCGAGTGCGGATCGAGGCCACCGAGCATGCCGCGGATCGCGCTCGAGAGCAGCTCGCGATCATCGACCGGCTCGACGTAGGCGCTCTTGATGCGGCCGAACACCTCGGCGAAGACGCGCAGCTCTTTGAGTGGGAGTCCCTCGGGCTCCTCCTGCTCCAGCTCCGATAAGGCCGCCTGCACCGACTTCTGGACCTCTTCGATGCTTGGCTCTGGGCGGGTACCGGTTGGCTTGAACCCAGGCGGTGGCGGCTGCACGGCGGGTGGCTTGGTGGCTGGAACCGTGCCCGGCGGACCGGACGGGTCGGGAGCTTCGGTGCCATCCTCGCTCGGCGGCGCGGCGTCGGGCTCAGGCGCAGCCGCAGGCTGTGCGAAGACGCTTGGCAAGAAGCCGAAACAGAGGAGGGCGAGAACGGCTGGCTGGCATTTGATCATGTAAGGGTCCCGCGGGCGTGCTGCGCAGCCCGGCTGTTGTGTTCTGGTTGGCTCGTCTGGTTGGCTCAACTGATCTATTGAGGGTGTTCTGGAGATGGCGTTCCCGAAAGCAATGGTGCCAGATCATCCGCGCCCGGCCTGGCACCAGCGGACAGGGTCGATGGCGCGACCGTCTTGGCGCAACGCGAAGTAGAGCCCGTTTAGCTCGCTCCCGCCGCTGCTGCCGGCCAGCGCGATCAGATCGCCGGCGGCGACCCATTCGCCGACCTCGTGCATCAGCGCCTGGTTGTGTCCGTAAATCGACATGTAGCCATCACCGTGATCGATCACCATCAACATGCCGAAGCCGCGCAGCCAATCGGCATAGGCCACCCGGCCATGATGGACCGCACGCACCTCAGCGCCTGGGCGTGCCGCCAACAAGACACCGTCGGCATGCAGTGCACCTTGCGCGCGCCCCTGGCCGAAGGCCCGCAACACACGGGTGCCTGCAAGCGGCCAGGCCAGTTCGCCGCGCCGCTCAGTGATCGCGGCCTGGCTCAGGTCAACCTCGTCGGCGATCTCGGCCTCACGCTTGAGTCGTTCGATCAGGGCCTGCATCGCCTCGGCGTCCGCGGCAAGCGCGATGGCTCGACTCTGATCCGCGGCGATCGACTGCTCGAGATCACTCAAGATGACCTGCCGCGCCTGGGATGCGCTCGCCAGGCGAAGGCGCGTCTGCTCCTGGCGCGCGGCCAACCGCGCGAGACGGGTCGTCTCTTCTCGCTCCCGCTGCTCAAGGCGCTGTAACGCGCTTTCGAGCCGACGGATCTCCTCGACCCGAGCCGCGCGCCGTGCGGCGACGATCTGATAATAACCCAACAGGCGCTCGGCTCGATGCAGATCATCCTGCCCAAAGACTAAGCGTACCTGATCACCGCGCCCCATCGCATGGGCGGCCCGCACCAGATCAGCCAAGCTTGCGCGCGCCTGTCTGAGTTCGAGTCGGGATTCCTGCAATTGATCACCGGTGGCCGCCACCGCCTCGCGCTGCGCCTTGACCATGGCGTCCAGCTGATGGCTCGCCCTCGAGAGCCCATCGATGTCTTGCTCGAATTGTCTCAGTTCGTCCCGTAACGCATCCCGGTATTCGAGATCATTGGCGATGCTCGCGCGCAGTCCGGCAAGGCGCGTCTGCAGTTGCTCGAGTTCGACTTCGCGCTGGAGCACCAGATCCGGCCTGGCCTCGGCGTCAGGCTCGGGCTCGACCTCTTGCGTGCGCGGCTCGGCCTCTGCCTCAGGCTTCTGCGAGCGGGTTGCAATCGGCTGCTCGAGCTGCTCGCTGGGCGAGAGCTGGGCGAGTCTGTCGCCGGCTACCGCCGACGTTTGGCAAACCAGCGCCAAACAGATCAGCAGGCTCGCGCTAGCCAGATCAGACCGCCCAGCGAGAAAAGGCCCCGACCAATGAAGACTTGTCAGACCCCTAGAAAGGTTTATCATCGTTTTATGAAGCGTTGATATATGGGCCGACGTCATGGCGGGAGAAGAACAGTTGCTGGATCAGGTGGAGGGCGCGGAACCAACGCTCGAGCAAGATCATGGGCACTCCGGGAGCCAGGATCTGGATTTTTCTGATTTCGAGTTGTTCGCCGATGACGCCGATATCGAGCGCGCCTCGCGATCGTTGAAGGCGATGTCGCATCCGCTGCGGCTGAAGATCCTCTGCACCCTCGGTGACGAGGAGGTGAGTGTGCAGGACATCGTTGATCATGTCGGCACCTCGCAGAGCAATATATCGCAGCATCTCGCCATCCTCCGCGACAAGGGTATCCTGGCCGCACGCAAGGACGCGAACCGCGTCTACTATCGCGTCGGCGACAGCCGCACCCTGCGTCTGATTGGGATGATGCGCGAGGTCTTCTGCAGCCGCATCCCCTGAGGGCGAATGAAAGCCCGATCGTAACGCTTGGCCGAGGCGCGCCAGCGCACACCGCACTGGCTGACGCGCGAAGCCTGAGGACCAGCCCCCTGGGCTGTGCCTACTCAGGTAACCCCCGATGAGTTCGCCTATGGACTCCCCACCACCTGGCCTACCACCTTAGGAGTCGTGCGTCAGGGCAGATGGTGCCGTTGCAGGCGTGACGTTGGACGCGCAGACCCTTATACTTGGCGGTTGATTTTATCGCGCCGTACCGAGATCGCTCGCGCGGTGCCTTGGCCCTGCCAGAGTCCACATCCTCTCCATGCTTCTTGAATTTGTCGGAAACCACTGGGTGCTGTTCGCTGCACTCGGCGTCATCCTCGGTCTACTGACCTTCACGCTGATCATCGGCGAGAAGGGCTCGGTCGACGCGAGTGCTGCGACCACGATGATCAATCAACGCGATGCCGCGGTCATCGATGTTCGACCTGCCGCGGATTTTGCGAAGGGGCATATCATCAATGCCGTCAACGTGCCGATGAACGGCTTCAAGAAGCAGACCGGCTCGCTCTCTCGCTTCAAGGATGGTCCGGTCATCGTCAACTGTCGATCGGGATCACAGTCGCAGGCGGCCTGCCAGGTGCTGCGCAAGGAGGGCTTCGGCGAGGTCTACAACCTCAAGGGCGGCATCATGGCCTGGGAAAGCGCCAATCTACCGCTGACTCGCAAGAAACGCTGACGCCGCTCACCGCGTCCGTTCCGCATCGTTTTCTGTCCACCGCTTCAGACCGACCGGAGTTCCCATGGCCGAGAATCAACAGCAGCAAGGCGAGCGCCAATTCGCGTTGCGCAGCATCTATATCAAAGATCTCTCGTACGAGGCACCAAATGCGCCAGAGATCTTCCGCCAGGAGTGGAAGCCTGAGACGTCGCTACACCTCGACATCAAGCTCGCCGCGCTCAATGAGGATACCCATGAGATCGTGCTCACGGTGACGGTAACGACCAAGGTTGGCGAGCAGACCGCCTACCTGATCGAGCTCCAGCAGGCGGGCATCGTCAGCGTCGCTGGCTTCGCGCAGGAAGAACTTGGACCGCTCTTCTATGTGTACTGCCCCAGCCTGCTGTTTCCCTATGCACGTCAGGCCGTTTCCGACCTCGTCGTCAAGGGCGGCTTCCCGCATCTGGTGTTGCAGCATGTGAGCTTCGATGCCATTTACGCGCAGAAGCAGGCCGAGCAGGCAACGCAGGGGCAACCCGCGGCGGCCGCTTCAGAGAATCCCGCTGGGGTAGAGACTAAGCCAGCCGGCGAGACGACGCACTAGTCGGTCGTCTGCTAGCTAGCGCCCAGCGTCATGGAACGTATCGCCGTCATCGGGGCTGGCTCTTGGGGCACCGCACTCGCGGTGCTGTTGGCGAGAAATGGTCATCAGACACCACTCTGGAGCCACGATCCGGGGCAGGTCGCCGCATTGGTGGCCGACCGTGAGAACAAGACTTTTCTCCCCGGCATCGCGCTGCCAGACCTGATCAAGCCAACGGCCTCACTCGAGCAGGCGCTTGATGGGGCGACCGGCATCCTGGTCGCGGTACCCAGTCAATTCTTCGCCGATGTGCTTGGCGCTGCCGCTCCCTTTCTCCCCGCTGGCCTCGGGATACTCTGGGCGACCAAAGGCTTCGACCCCGCCACCGGCCGGCTGCTGCACGAGGTGGTCATTGAGCGCACCGGGCAGCGTGAACTGGCCGTGCTGTCTGGCCCTAGCTTCGCCGCGGAGGTCGCGCAGGGGTTACCAACGGCGGTGACCCTGGCGTCCTCGAGCATGCCCTTTGCTGAGCAATGCGCGGAATGGGTCCACTCGGAACGGTTTCGCGCCTATACCCATGACGATCTGATCGGGGTGCAGGTCGGCGGGGCTGCGAAGAATGTGCTGGCCATCGCCACCGGCATCGCCGATGGGCTTGGCTTCGGCGCCAACACGCGCGCCGCGCTGATCACCCGAGGGCTCGCCGAGATGATCCGACTTGGGAGTGCAGTCGGCGCACGCCGGGAAACCTTCATGGGTCTGGCCGGACTCGGCGATCTGGTGCTCACATGCACCGACAATCAGTCCCGGAACCGGCGGTTAGGACTGGCCCTTGCACGCGGGGAGACGGCAGCGGCTGCCTTAGCGGCGATTGGTCAGGAGGTGGAGGGGGTGATCACGGTGCAGGCGGTGTGCCGAATCGCACGCGAGCATCGAATCGAGATGCCCATTGCGGAACAGGTGCACGCGGTGCTCTACGAGGGTCAGTCCCCTGAGGCTGCCACCCGGCGACTGCTCGAGCGCTCGAGTCGATCAGAGCTTGACTGACCCGTCCATAAAGAGTCTTTAACCGCCGATCCGCGCAGAGGATTAAGCCGCTGCGGCCAATCCTTGCCACACCTGGTCGGTGACCTTAGTATTATCGCTAATGTCCTGTTTCATTTGTGTTTAATCTGCGTCATCTGCGGTTTATAAGATCAGTAGAAGCCATTTTGTCGCCAGGCCTCGTAGACCACTACCGCAACGGCGTTGGAGAGGTTGAGGCTGCGGTTATTCGGGCGCATCGGTAACCGGAGCCGATGCTGGGGCGGAACAGATTCGCGGAGATCGACCGGCAGACCCCGGGTCTCGGGTCCGAATAGAAAGGCATCGCCGGGTTGGAAACCCTGGTCCGCATAGGTGCAATGGCTGTGGGTACTGAGCGTGAACAGGCGTCCCTTGCCAATGACTTGCTGGCAGGCTTGCATGTTTGCATGTACCTGGACACCTACCCATTCCCGATAATCGAGTCCGGCTCGGCGCAGCCGCCGGTCGTCGAGTTCGAAGCCCAATGGCTTGATCAGGTGCAAACTGGCGCCCGTATTCGCGCAGAGGCGGATCACGTTGCCGGTATTGGGTGGGATCTCGGGTTGATAGAGGATGACATGGAACATGTTAGCGTTGCTTGACCGACTATCGAGCAGCCATGGTATATTAATCGTTCGGCATATACTTTTGCGCCGGCCACACCTCCGGATCTGCCGGGCGAGGCAGTGAATCTCGACGGCAGCGGTTCCATCCGGTGATCGACCCATCGGGCGATCAAACTAAGAGATCAACGACACCCTGCGGGGGAGAACACCATGACCGACATCGTTGCCTTGAAGAAAGAGAAGCAGGACCTGATCGACAAGATGCTCGAGATGCAGAAGCAATTCATCGATCACGAGCATGAGCATGGCATCAGCGGCAAGGACTACTGGGCCGCGCAAGACGGCTTGTTGGCTGACTACCGCCAAGAATATTCGGACATGGCGAACCGCGTTGTCGACATCGCACACGAGATCGTCGGCTCCACTCGGCTCTGACGCGATTTCAGCCGATCGCCTAAGGGTTCGGCTGCGGGACCGGTCCCCCGCAGTCACATTGGCTTAGACAAAACCCCAGCGTCGCACGTTGGGGTTTTTTGTTGCCTGTCTTTTGCGCACCGTCCTGTCTGGCTCCTTCCCGTCAGGCTTCGCCGTCCTGGGGTCGGATGTGTTCGATGTACTTCGGGGTTTCCTTCATCAGCAATCGAACACTAACGCCCTGAGCCTTGATGCGCGCATCGCTACCTCGGAGCTTGAGATCACAGGCGCAGTGGCCGCGACTCTCTAGCGGAATCGGGATCATATCGCGGTAGGTGAAGACGTTTTCGTCGATGTCGCCACCGTCGCAGACGAGGCTTTCACCGGGTTCATGCGCGGGTAAAGGCTCGATCAGTTCGGCCTCATCAAGCACGAGTTCGCCGGCTTGCCACCAGAGGGTCTGTTCGTTGGACCCGGTCATGGTCTTGATGATGTAGGCGCGTGCGAAGCTGACCCTGAGCGTTCCATCGGCAAAGCTGATCTCGGCGAGCTCCGAGCCGGGGAGACGAATACTGCTGCTGTCCACGTGTCTAATCCTGGGCTGATGATAGCGAGGTTGCCGCGGCTGACTGCTGCGCGCGGGACTCTGACGGAGATGGGGCATCTTGGCTCAGATTACGACCCTCAGTGGCAGGCTGACGCCGGCGCTTAAGGCAAGGCGTGCGAGGCCTGCCCTGGAGGTGTCGCAGCGCCCGCACCAAGAGTGGAGCTAGAGAGTTGGTCAGACTGCCAGGGCGCTCGCCGTTTCTAGGTTGAACTGTCGGCCTCCTCCTCGTCATTGAGGTCTTCGGGTGCATCAGCATCCATACCAAGATCTTTGATCTTGCGCGTCAGCGTATTGCGTCCCCAACCCAAGAGCTTGGCCGCCTCTTGGCGCCGCCCGCCCGTATGCTCGAGGGCGCATTCGATGAGGATGCGCTCAAACGCTGGCATGGCCGAGTCGAGGATGCCACGGTCACCTTGCTGCAGCCGACGTCGCGTCCAGGCGCGCAACGTGCCTTCCCACTGCTCGTCGGCCTGCGCCGCAGCAGCGATTCCATCCAAGTCCGGCGGCAGATCGACCACATGGATCTGCTTGGTCGAGGCCATGACCGTGAGCCATCGAGCGGTATTCTCAAGCTGGCGCACATTGCCGGGCCATTCCAGACGTTCAAGGCGAACGAGGGCATCATCGGATAGTACCTTGGCCTCACAGCCCAGCTCTTTTGCCGCCTGCGCTAGGAAGTGGCGCATCAGCAAACCGATGTCTTCACTCCGGTCGCGCAGGGCCGGTAGTTGAATACGGATCACATTGAGCCGGTGAAACAGGTCCTCGCGAAAACTGCCTTTGGCGACCAGGTCGCGCAGGTTTTGATGGGTCGCTGCAATGATGCGCACGTCAACCTTGATCGGTGAGAGGCCACCGACGCGGTAGAACTCGCCATCGGCAAGCACCCGCAAGAGCCGGGTTTGAAGCTCGGCAGGCATATCGCCGATCTCGTCGAGGAACAGGGTGCCACCGTCGGCCTGCTCGAACCGCCCTTCGCGGCGCGTCTGTGCGCCGGTAAAGGCCCCGCGCTCATGACCGAACAGCTCGGATTCCATCAGATCGCGCGGGATCGCGGCCATATTCAGGGCGATGAACGGGGCCTGGGCGCGCGGACTGTGCCGATGCAGCGCATGAGCGACCAGTTCTTTACCGGTCCCGGACTCACCATTGATCAACACAGTGATGTTGGAGCGCGCTAGCCGGCCGATGGCACGAAACACCTCCTGCATCGACGGCGCCTCACCGATGATGTCTGGGCTATGCGGCAGTGGCGGCGGCTCGGCGGTGGTCTCATGCTGTTTTCGGCAGGCCCGCTGCACCTGATCGACGGCCTCGTCGATATCGAAGGGCTTCGGCAGATACTCAAAGGCGCCACCATGGAAGGCAGAGACGGCGCTGTTGAGGTCAGAGTGCGCGGTCATGATGATGACCGGAAGCTCAGGATAGCGTGCCGTGACCTGCTCGAGCAGCTCGAGACCGTCGATCCCGGGCATCCGGATATCGGACAGGATCACATCCGGGGTTTCACGCTCGAGTGCATCCATCACTCCCACCCCGTTCGAGAAGCTGGTCACGTCCATCTCGGCCTGACGCAGGGCACGCTCTAGGACCCAACGAATCGAGCGGTCGTCATCGATCACCCAGATCCTGGGGACTCTATTCATCGGTCGGCTCCAGCGGAAGATAGACCAGGAAGGTGGTGCGGCCGGGACGGCTCTCGCATTCGATCAAGCCTTGGTGCTGATTGACGAGTTCTTGAGCGATCGCAAGCCCAAGGCCGGTACCGCCGGCACGGCCCGAGACCATTGGGAAAAAGATCCGATCCATCAGCTCCTCGGGAATACCCGGGCCGTCGTCCTCGATCTCGATCACCAGGACCAGACGGTGGCGAACGCTGCCGATGGTGAACTGCCTCATGACCCTGGTGCGCAACCGGACCTGGCCATGTTGGCCGGCGGCGTGTGCCGCGTTGCGAGCGATATTGAGGATGGCCTGGATCAACCGATCGGCGTCGCCCTCAAGGTTGGGGATGCTGGGATCGTAGTCGCGACAGATCTCGGGTCCATGCGGGAATTCCGCATTGAGCAGTCCGCGCACATGCTCAATGACGTGATGGATGTTGATCGAGCTGAGATGCGGCAGGTTGTTCGGCGCCAACATCCGATTCAGCAAGGTCTGTAATCGGTCGGCCTCATCAATGATGATGCGGGTGTATTCGCGCAGGCCCGGATTTGGCAGCTCGCGCTCCAGCAACTGAGCGGCACCACGCAGCCCACCCAGTGGGTTCTTGATCTCGTGCGCCAGACCGCGCAGCAGCGCTTGGGTCGCATGATGTTGCGAGATCAGATACTCCTCACGGGCGATCCGGAGCTGACGGTCGACCTGCTGCATCTCCATGAGGAGTTCGTAGGGCTCGTCGACGGGATGCAGCGGCAGCACCGTGCAGTTGACACGGATGATCTGGCGGTCCGGACGTTTGACCTCGACCTCCCGCTCCGTGAACGGCTGCCGCGTATCCAAGGATTCCCGCAGCCGATGCTCGACCGAATCGGTCGGGCAGGGGACAAGGCACCCGGCCGTCTCGCCAAGCACCGTTTTGGCGCTGACCGCTAGCAGGTTCTCGCCGGCGATATTGATGTAGCGAAGACGAAGGTCGCGATCAAAGAGCAGCACGGCGGTGCTGAGGTTATCGAGGATCATGATGCCAAGCTGGCTAAGTCCACCTAGTGTCTCGTTCATGGATCTGGATGTTGTCGCTTGGCCTCGATCCTCAACCAGCAAGCAAAGAGCGAGCCAGCTCAGAGGTCTGCGAGCAGAATCCGGGCGCTTGCGCTGGGTCGACGAAGGCTCGGATACCGGTCGCGAAACAGGCTGTCGGGTCAGGGTTTATCGGCGGTCAAGAACCCGGGGTCGATCGAACCGACAGGCTGGGAGCTGTTGACTGGTCAAGCATCGCCAATCGAACGCACTAGTCTAGTGCCTAGCGCACTCAGCAGGTGCAGGAAAATGCACTGCCGCCGAACAGGCACAGGCCCGCTCGTGATCAGGCGGCTGCAATGTCTCTGCGCATAACGGAGCTTAGCCGCCGCGATTTGACTGTCAGTTGGCGTCTAGTCCAAGGAGCAGGGGGTTGTGAAGGGGGTCTCGAATGGTTCGAGGGCGTCCATGCCCATCGGTGGCAGCGCAACTGCGCTGCCGGACAGCCGGGGATCAGAGACTGTAGTAGAGGTCGAACTCGACTGGATGGGTGCTCATCCGCAGCTGCGTCACCTCTGCCATCTTCAGCGCGATGTAGCCGTCGATCACGTCATCGGTGAAGACGCCACCAGCGGTGAGGAACTCTCGGTCCTTATCGAGTGCATCGAGCGCCTGGTCGAGCGCGAAGCAGACCTGCGGGATGGCCTTTTCCTCTTCCGGCGGCAGATCGTAGAGATCCTTGTCCATCGCATCGCCCG
>CAZEZH010000090.1:0-2663 GCA_964516305.1 uncultured Halochromatium sp.
CTCGCTTACGACTCAATTTCTTGGTGCCGCGCGGCGGCTCCGGCATGCTGGCGCCATTGGCAATGGCGACCGCCATTCAAGCGGATCTGGGCCGGGTCGGCATCGCCGCCGAGATCCAGAGCTTCGAGTGGAACGCCTACTTGGCGCGGGTCAACCAGGGGCTCGATGCCGAAGCCGATATGGCCGCGATGGCCTGGATGACCAACGACCCGGACACCCTGCCGTATCTCGCGCTGCGCTGCGAGGCGACGCCGGAGCAGGGCGGTTTCAACTCGGGGCACTACTGCAACCCCCGCGTGGATGCGCTGATCGAGCAGGCGCGGCGGACAACGGATCGCAAGCGGCGCGGCCAGTTGTATCGAGAACTCTCGCGAGTGGTGCATGAGGATGCCCCTTGGGCGGTCATCGCCAGTTGGCGCCAGAATCTGGTGGCGCGCGCGGAGATCTCTGGTCTCCGACTGGAGCCCTCGTTCTTCCTGCGATTGGAGCAGGTCGCCAAGGTCAGCCGCGCGCCGATGGCTGGTACTGACTCATGCGCAGTCCCTTGACCGATCCTTCTAGCGACCAGGAGCGGGTAGCGTATTTACCACAGCGTCATACCCCTTTCCTGCGATCGATCTCCCCAATGACCTTGGCGGCAGGGCCGGTACCCGAGCAGCCCCAGCGGAGCGGCCCGAGCTTGTACCTATGAGCGCTTACTTCGTCAAACGTCTGCTGCTGTTGCTGCCGGTGCTGTTCGGCGTCTCGCTGGTGGTGTTCGGAGTGATGAGTCTGGTGCCAGGCGATCCGGCGCTGGCGATTCTCGGCCCCTATGCGACGCCGGAGCGGCTGGCCGAGCTGCGCGCGGAGCTGGGTCTGGATCGGAGCTGGCCGGTGCGTTATGGCCTCTGGCTTGGCGGCGTGCTGGAGGGCGATCTGGGGCATTCGGTGTCGCTGGAGCGGCCGGTGCTGGACGTGGTGCTGGAACGCTTGGGGCCGACCGCCTTGCTGGCCGGTAGTGCGCTGCTGTTGGGAACGCTGCTGGGCCTGGCCGCGGGGATGCTGGCGGCGCTGCGCCACAACCAGATGACCGATCGGCTGGTGACCTTGGGCGTCTTGCTCGGCATCTCGATCCCGTCGTTCTGGCTTGGGCTACTGCTGATCTTGATCTTCGCGGTCTGGCTCGGTTGGCTGCCAGCGAGTGGCATGACCTGGGTCTGGTCCGATGCCAGCGGTCTGTCTGGGCTGCCGGACATCGCCTGGCATCTCATCCTGCCGACGCTGAGCCTGGCTCTGGTCGCCGGTGGGGTCATCGGTCGTCTGACCCGGGGTGCCGCGATCGATGTCCTGGCCTCGGCGCCGATCCGTATGGCGCGTGCACGCGGTATCCCGGAGCGACGCATCATGCTGGTGCATGCGCTGAAATCGGTATTGGCGCGGATGACGCCGGTGATTGGGCTGCAGGCCGGCTTCGTCCTCGGCGGTGCGGTCTATATCGAGACCATCTTTCAGTGGCCAGGCCTGGGTCGGCTGTTGGTGGAGGCGATTGCGGCGCGCGATCTGTTGCTGGTGCAGGGCGGGGTGCTGGTGCTTGCGGCGGCCTATGTGCTGGTCAATCTGGCCGCTGATTTGGCCCAGCATGCGCTGGATCGGCGCACGCGGGCGGCCTGATGGGCGCGCTATCGAGCAGCGTTGGCTATCGCCATCGCGGTGCGCTCCTCGGGCTCGGCCTGCTGGCGCTCGTCTTGCTTCCCGCGCTGGTCGCACCCTGGCTCCCGCTGGCCGATCCCACCCTGACCGAGCCGGCGCAGCGCATGCTGTCGGTGGGCGCGCCAGGACATTGGCTGGGTACCGACGCCCTGGGTCGCGATCTGCTCTCGCGGCTCATCTGGGGGGCGCGCTCGAGCATTCTCGTCGGGGTGCTGGCGACTGTGACAGCAGCGCTGATCGGCACGCTGATCGGCGTGTTGGCGGGCTTCTTCGGCCGGCTCACCGATGCGCTGCTGATGCGCGGCGTGGATGTGCTCATGGCCTTCCCGTATCTGCTGCTCGCACTCGCGATCGTCGCCGCGCTGGGTCCTGGTCTCGGCAACGCGATGTTGGCCATCGCGATTGCCAATGTGCCCTTCTTCGCGCGGGCCGTTCGTGGGGCGGTGCTCGAGATTCGGCATCAGGCCTATATCGACGCGGCTCGGCTGGCTGGTCATCGCGAGCCCTGGATCATCCTCGTCGAGGTGCTGCCGAATCTGGTTCCAACGCTGTTGTTGTTGATGACCACCACGCTCGGCTGGATGGTGCTGGAGACCGCGGGCCTGAGCTTTCTCGGCCTGGGGGCGCAGCCACCGGACGCTGACCTCGGCGCGATGCTCGGCGAGGGCCGGGAGTTCCTGACCACCTATCCACGGGTCGCCGTGCTGCCGGGGTTGGTGATCCTGCTGTTGGTGGTCGGTATCAACCTGGTCGGCGATGCGCTGCGCGACCTGCTCGATCCGCGCTTGCGCGACCGCGACCGCGGTGCGTTCGTCGAGCGCCCGGAGGGTGACCTGGGTGATGATCTGGAAGCTGATGTCGGGAGTCATTTCGGGGAGGATGTCGGTGGCGATCTTGCGGGCGGTGACGAGCGCAGGGATGGATCGACAAACCCTTTGGCTGCCGTCACGCTTGCCGATGCGCGGGCTGGTGGG
>CAZEZH010000090.1:2763-14396 GCA_964516305.1 uncultured Halochromatium sp.
GCGGGCCGGCGCGCGCCGTGGATCGGCTTGATCTGCGTCTGCAGTCTGGCGAGCGGGTCGCTCTGGTGGGTGAATCGGGCTCCGGCAAGAGCCTCACGGCGCTCGCCTTGCTTGGCTTTGCGCCCCCAGGCGGGCGACTGACCGGCTCGGTACGTTTCGATGGCAGCGATCTGCTTCGGCTCGATGCCGAGTCCCTGCGCGATCTGCGTGGGCGGCGGATCGCCTATATCCCCCAGGAGCCGCTGGACGCGCTGGACCCGCTGCTGCGAATTGGCGATCAGTTGCTTGGGGCCATCCAGGCCCATCCTGCCGCGGACGTCGGCGCACGGGTCGAGGTGCTGTTGGCGATGGTCGGTCTGGATCAGGTGCCAGGCATTCAGCGGCGTTTCCCGCATGAACTCTCCGGTGGGCAGCGCCAGCGGGTGGTGATCGCGATGGCGCTGGCGCATGAGCCCAATCTTCTGATCGCCGACGAGGCCACCACGGCGCTGGATGTGACGGTCCAGGCCGAGATCATCGAGGTGCTAGACCGGCTGAGTCGTGGCCGCGAGCGTGCGTTGCTGTTCGTCAGCCATGACCTGGCGCTGGTCGCCAGCCTCTGTGAGCGGGTGCTGGTGCTCTACGCCGGGCGCCTGATCGAGGACGCGCCGCTGGATCGCCTATTGAACGCACCGGCGCATCCCTATACCGCCGTGCTGCTGGCGTGCTCGCCTGAGCTGGGTCAGCCTGAGAAGCCACTTGCCGCTATCCCTGGTCAGCCGCCGTCGCCGGCCGAGGCGAGCCTTGGCGAGGTAGTGGAGGGCTGTCGTTTCGCCCCCCGCTGCCCAAACACACAGCCAAGATGCAGGGAACAGGAACCCGGGCTCGAGCGCCAGGCTGATCAGCATCGGGTGCGCTGCTGGTTTCCGCTGCCGAAAGGTCAGCAAAAATCGGCCGGGTCGGTTGAGCGTCTGGAGCAGGGGCGCCGATCATGAGCGCGCCACTGTTTGGCAGAGGAGCAGATCAATCCATGAGCGAAGACACGGGTCACCGCACATGAGCGCGCCTTTGTTGGAGCTTCTGGGCGTCGCGAAGCGGTATCCCACCGACAGCGGATGGCGCGCGCTCTTGCCCGGCGGCCAGGGTTGGCAGAGCGTTTTGGAGCCGACGGATCTGAGTATCCCAGACGGGGCCGCGGTCGGGCTGGTGGGTGAGTCAGGGAGCGGAAAGACGACGCTGGCGCGCATCGCGGCCGGGCTGACCGTGGCGAGCAGCGGTCGTGTGCACTGGCAGGGACGGCAGATCGATGCGCTCGATGATGCCGAGCGCGCGCGCTGGCGACGCGAGCTGCAATACGTCTTTCAGAACCCGACGGCCGCACTCAATCCGCGTCGGCGCGTGCATCGCATCCTGGGCAGCAGCCTGGCGGGACTCGCGCGCGGCTCCGAGATCGCGCGCGATCGGTCGGCCCAGCAGCGACGCATCCGCGAGGTCGCCGATCAGGTCGGCCTCAGCAACACCCTGCTAGAACGTTTCCCGCACCAGCTCTCCGGCGGGCAGGCGCAGCGCGTCGCGATCGCGCGTGCGCTGCTCGGCGCACCGCGCTTGCTGATCCTGGATGAGCCGGTCTCGGCACTGGACCTGTCGCTGCAGGCGCAGATCCTAAACCTACTCGTCGAGCTTCGGCGCGAGCTCGGGCTGACCTATCTGTTCATCTCGCACGACTTGGCCGTGGTCGAGCGTTTGTGCGAGCAGGTGCATGTGATGCACGCGGGGCGCGTCATCGAGCAGGGAGCGACCGCTGAGATCCTACGCGCTCCGCGGGAGTCCTATACGGCGTGCCTGGTGGAAGCGGTGCCGCGATTGACCGATGGCTTAAGCCGTTGAGGTCCAGCGACTGATTAGCGATTGGCGCAGGTCGCGGATGATCTCTGCTTGATCGTTTTGGTTTGTAACTGTCGCAGCTGATTGCCAGACACCATTGCCAGATACCATTGGCTGACAATGGCCCAAGGTCGAGAGCTTGCCATGTCCGGGAGTCATGGCGAACGGCTATAGGATTGCATCTGCATCCAGGGTGATGCTTCAGGGAATGAGCATATTCAAATATTGATCTAAATCAAAGCTACGCGGCCGATGTCTGCCTAAGCTGATTTGGCCACACTGTCGGCACGGTCAGTTGTCTTGATCGATAATCTCAATGAACGGAGGTTAAGAAATGCTCATCAAGAAGCGTCTGTTGCTTGCTGCCGGTCTGGCCGGCGTCACCCTCCTCGGAGCCGGCTCCGCGAATGCCTTCTGGGGACCATTCAACCCCTGGAATTGGGGCGATGGCTGGGGACCCGGCTGGGGGAACGGTTGGAACCGCCCCTGGTACGGACAAGGCTATGGCTATCCAGGCTATTGGGGCGGCTACCCTGGCTACTATGGCGGGTATCCCTATGCCTATGGCGCCGTGCCTTACGGATACGCCTATCCGGGTTATGCCTCTCCGGGCTATGCGCCGTACTCGGTACCCGCCGCACCTGCTGAGAGCGAGTCTTCCAAATAAGCGCCGCTGGGGCGCGTCCTGCTCGACGATGGGCAGTTTAACGATCGGCAGGCGCCCCCAGCCCAACCCACGCCGGGTTCTGTCCGGCACCCAGTGTGAGCTGCAGGCCGCTAGATCAATGGGCCGCCGGGTCCAATTGGCCAGCTCGCGAGTACCCAGGCATCCAGCATTTTAGGTCCAGACAAAGCAAAGACCAGCGTGTGGTTGTATGGGGAGCCTCAATGCCAATAAGGTGCCGAGGCCGGCAGCCGGGTGATAGTGCTGGACAAAGGCAAGGATAATCACCAGGAAGAACAGCGTGGCGAAGAGGGAGCAGTCGGGTTGAGCACGGTCATGCGGGCTCCGGCAGTCCGAAATCGCTGGCTCGGCTCGGTCGCTTGATGCCCAGTTTCTTCATCTTTGAGCGCAGCGTGTTGGGGTTTAGGCCGAGCCGCTCGGCGGCGTTGCCTTTGCCATTGATGCGCCAGGCGCATTGCGCACAAACTGTTTGAATATGATCGCGCTCGACATCGGCCAGGGTTGGCGTTGGGGTGTTGGCCATAGCATGCTCACGGGTGCCCTCGAGCAATGGTCGGGATGCCACTAAGGGGTTGTCTGTATTGATTCCTTCGATCATCAACTCCGGTCCAGTGGAGATGATCATCGAGCGCTCAATGATGTTCTCGAACTCTCGGACATTGCCGGGCCAGTCGTAAGCGGTCAGCTGCGCCAGTGCTTGGTCGGTCAATCTCAGGGTCTTGCGTCCAAGCTTTGGTCGCAGCTTGTCGATGAAAAACGCGGCCAGCAGGGGGATGTCCTCGCGCCGCTCGCGCAGCGGTGGAATCCGGATCGGAAACACGCCGATCCGGTAATAGAGGTCGGCGCGAAAGCGGCCTTGCTCGATCATCTCCTGCAAATCTCGGTTGGTCGCGACGATCACTCGCGCATCGGTACGACGGGTCTCGGACGAGCCGAGCCGCTCGAATTCGCCACTCTGCAGGACCCGGAGTAGCTTTGCCTGCAGCTCTAGCGGTAGCTCGCCGATCTCATCGAGCATGATGGTGCCGCCGTCCGCAAGCTCGAAGCGCCCTGGGCGCCGTGCCAAGGCGCCAGTGAAGGCGCCGCGCTCATGCCCAAACAGTTCGCTCTCCATCAGCGCCGCTGGCAACGCCGCGCAGTTCACTCGCACCAGCGGCTGCTTTGCACGATGGCTGCGGCTGTGCAGGGTCGTGGCAATCAGATCTTTGCCGGTCCCTGTCTCCCCGAGCAACAGCACGGTGCTATCCGTTCGCGCAACCTGGTCGACCTGCTGCGTGACCTGTTGGAGTGGGCGGCTCCTGCCAACGACTGCTTCGTGTTCATGGGCGTGCAAGACCTCCTCGCGCCAGACGGCGTTTTCGGACTCGAGCCGTTGCCGCAGGCGCTCGTTCTCGACCAGCGCCTGGCGTAGCTCGCTGTCCTGCTGCCTGCGCGCGAGCGCATTAGCGAACACCTCGGCGATCAACCGCAGCCTGCGGATAAGCGCCTTGGGCCATTCGCGCTCAGTGCGCACGTTGGCGAAAGATAGCCAGCCCAGAGTCTGATTACCTGCGGTGAGCGGGAATACCGCCATCGATTTAAGCCCGGCGGAGCGCAACGATTGCAAGTCCGTCGCATACTCGGCAGGTAGATCGCCAACACGCTCGACGACGATCTGCTCGCCTGCACGGATACGCTCATTCAGGTTTGGAAAGTCTAACGCGAACAGCGGTGAGGGTAGGGGTTCAACGTCGGGGATCGCCCAGGAATGCGTTGTCATCAGCTGACCCTGGACGGCATCGAAGCGCCCCATGGTGCTGCGGTCGATACCCAAGAACAGCACAATGCGCCGCAGTGACTCCACGATCTGAGCGTCGAGTGCGCCCGGATCAATATGGACGAACGAAGCAGCCAGCTCGGTCATCAGGTCTTCAAAATGAACTTCCACAGCTGGTGTTATCGCTGCCTTCAACGCCTTGGGAACCACTCAGATCGATCGGCGGGTCCTGCCGACCCATTCGGTAAAGTCATGATATCTCGTGGGTGACGATATATCGAGAACAAAAGCAACGCTATTTCGTGATCTGCGATGATTGCGCTTCGGTTAATTGTCCAGTGTTCTCTCAAAATGATTTTGAAATGAGCTGCTTACTAGTCCTTCTCGGTGACGACAGGGAGTTGGCATTGCCTTTGCCTTAGTCAGCAGCCCTGATTGTCGGTATCGCGCCGTTGAGGGGCTCAGATTGCCGCTGCGGACCAGGACCTCTTGCCTACCGAAAAACCTCCACGGGTTCTGGCTTGGCGTCGACTGAACTGCAAGGTGAGTCTGCGACACGTTTAGGTTTTTTCGAAAGCGCTGATCAATCAGCGTCCTCATTTTCTTGTGACTGCTTTGGAGAATTGTTCAATGTCCCTGATGCAACGTTCGCTGGCGGAGGCCATCGGCACCTTCTGGCTAGTTTTGGGCGGCTGCGGCGCCGCGGCATTTGCCGCCGGCGTACCTGATGTCGGTATCGGTTATCTCGGTGTTGCCTTCGCCTTCGGCCTCACTGTGCTAACGATGGCATATGCCATTGGTCACATCTCCGGCTGTCATCTGAATCCCGCGGTCTCCGTAGGCCTGGCGATGGGCGGCCGCTTCAGCTGGAGTGACCTCCCGATGTACGTCATCGCCCAGACCGTCGGTGCCATCATCGCCGCGTTCCTGATCCTTTTTGTTGCTAGTGACATGGGGCTCTATAAAGAGGGCCAAGCGACCTTCGAGCTGACCGCGAGCAGCCTTGCCGTGAACGGCTACGGGGAGCTCTCGCCCCAGGGCTACGGCATGATGGCGGGGCTGGTGACTGAGGTTGTCATGACCTTCATGTTCCTATTTATCATTCTTGGCGTCACCGACAAGCGCGGCACGGCTGTCGCTGGCGGTCTGGCCATCGGCCTGGCGCTAACCCTGATCCACCTGATCTCGATCCCGGTCACCAATACCTCGGTCAACCCGGCGCGCAGCACCGGCCCGGCCCTGGTGCTGGCCCTTTCCGGCGAAGGCAAGGCCATGGCCCAGCTGTGGCTGTTCTGGGTCGCGCCGATCCTTGGTGCCATTGGCGCCGGGCTCGCCTATCGCCTGTTCGAGGTACGCAAAGACGCGGCCGGCGCTGTTCCGCCGGGGGCTGCGCCAACTGGCACTGCGTAACCCGCACGCCCAGCGGCCGTGTACGCCCGGTCGCTGCTCCACATCAAGTGCCCTGTTCACCGCTCGGCGATACACCATCAACCGTGCTAGCGCCTAGCGCCCGCGGACCTGGTTGTTGACGACAGCCTCGCTCAGTCCTGCATGATAGGGTCCCGCAACAGCCTCTTTACTCAAGAAAACCAACCCGCTTTTGAGAGACCCTCTGATGCGGGTCTTCTTTTGCTTGCTGCCGGTCTAGCCGGCGCCACCCTGTTTGCGGCCGGTTCCGCGAACGCCTTCTGGGGACCGTTCAACCCCTGGAATTGGGCAATGGGCGAGACGAGTTTAAGCTCGGCATTTTTGCGCCTGACCGTCACGGCACTTCGCCTGGTGCGACCCTGATTTTTCAGACTTGCGGCAGATCAACCTGACTGCGCTGTAACCAAACGCCATGTCTGGCTGCGAGCGCACCCTATCGAAAGCGGTTGCCATCTCGCGCTGCATGTCGACTGTTGCGTAGCCGTGCGCGAGCATGCGATCGGCGCCGGACTCGAGCAGATCGCGCAGGTATTGAAGCTGGTCGGCCCGATTGCGCCTTTTGTCGCTGCTGCTGATGACGGCTCGAGGGGTTTCCCCCAACACCTCGGCACCCAGGGTCTCGGCAATCTGCCGGAGTCGGCCCCCGATATACGGGTCGCCGCCGCCGATCTCGGCCTGGCAACGGTTGAAGGCAACCCACCAGGCGGAGATTGCCGGTTGCGGCGGGTCGAAACCGAAGCTGTGGTTGTCGACCTCGGTCAGGATCACCGAGCCGGCCGGTTTGACCACCCGTAGCAGTTCGCGGATCACGGCTGCGGCATCGCGGACATGTTCCAGCAGCCAGATGGTCATGCCGATATCGAAGCTATCGTCGGGGAAAGGCAGTGTCTGGGCTTGACCTTGCACCAGGCTGATGCGCTTGTGCTGTGCGAGCCAGGCGCGTCCGGCTCGCAGATGCAGGGCGCTGAGGTCGAGTCCGGTCAGTGCTATCTGCGGTGCACGCTGCTCGATCAGATGCAGCTCCGCGCCCACAGCGCAGCCGACCTCGAGCAGGTTGTGGGTGCCACTGAAATCCAGGCCGTCGAAGACCGGCGTCGAGAGCATCTTCGCCTGCGCGATCAGACGCAGGCGTTCTGCATCACTGAAGCCGTGGATGTAGTGTTCAGCCACTGCTCGACTCTCCCTCGCTAGTGATTAACCTTGGCAACTCGCCGATGCTATCGCGATTGCGACCAGAACGATCGCAAGACGATTTTCCGTCGCTGATACCCTGTATCAGGCGTTCGGCTTCCTGGTTGTGGCGACAGGTTGAACTACGCCTTTTGGTCTTAGTTGGTCTTAGCCAAGACGCGTCGGTACGTCTGCGGAGAGGCTGATCGCTTCGCCTGGGTGCGCTTCAGCTTTCCGCAGTCAGCGCTCGGCGCAGTTGCTGGATGGCCTCGGTCTGGGTCGGTGCGCTCATGCAGGACTCGATCAGCGCCGGATCAAGCTGCGGTAGCTTGCCGCTACGTTCGAGCCGTTGATACTGGTCGCCTTCGAGGCCGTGGAACTGGAGCTGCCCTTGCTGCCAGAACCAGACCTCCGGCACCTTGAGCGCGCGATAGACCTCGAGCTTGTTCAGCCCGCCGCTGGTGCGCACGACCTCGATGGCGATATCCGGCCGGCTGGGTTCCTTCTCGATGGGCTCGAGCAGATAGCACTCGTCGGGCTCGGCACCCCGCTTGGCGAGCTTCGACTTGATGGTCCAGGAGCCTGCTCCATCCATCGCAACCCCGACTTCAATTGCCCAGGTCTCGATCAGTCGGGCGAGGGTTGTCTTGTCCCAATCGTGATACCAGGATGGCGTCATCAGCTCCAGCACTCCGTCGATAAAGGTCAGCCTCGGGACCGCGGATTCACCGCGGATCTCGAGCAGCCGCTCGTAGTCGCTCCAGTCGGCATGATTGAGCAGGACGATTTGGTCATCGGGCTGCGCGGCTCGATGTGCGGGAGCCGGCATGGGTGCTGATGCTGCTGTGTCGGCAATGCGCTCTGCGGTAGCGGCCATGGCGAGCCTCGGGTGAGATTGGGTCTGCGTCCTAGCTTAGCAGGCGTCGCAAAGCTCGATCTCGGCGTTGATCGGTAGGCTGTCATCGCGCGCCCATTCCATCATCGAGCCGTCGTAGAGGACGGCATCCTCGTTGCCGAGCACCGCGTAGGCGGCGAACCAGGTCAGGGCGGCGCGGTTGCCGCTGTGGCAGAAATGGATCTGCTCGCCATCGGTCGCGACGCCCCGGGCCTCGAACAGCGCCTTGAGTGCGCCTGGGCTGCGCAGCTTGCCGGAGCCGCTGTCGCTGATCCAATCGTGCGGTAAGTGGCGCGATCCGGGGATGGTGCCGGGTCGTTCGGCGTCGTCGCCGGTGTAAACGCCAACGAACTCGCCTTCACTGCGGGCGTCGACAAGCGAGGTATTGGCTTCGAATGCGGCTCGGACCGCTTGCGCGTCGGGGGCCAGCTGAGGCTGAAACTCGGCTTGGTACTGAGTGTTGGGACGGGTCTCGACACCGCGTGCGAGTGGCGCGCCGGTGTCGGCGTAGGCAACTAAGCCACCGTCAAGGACGCTCACCTGCTCATGGCCGAGCACCTTCAGGGTCCAGAATACGCGCGCAGCGGCGGCCAGATCACTGGCGCCCCGGCCGGTAGCGACGATCACCACCTGATCGTCGTTGCCGACGCCGAGTTCGCCGACCATTGCCTCGAGCTGCTCGATCGGCGGCAACATCGATGTCAGCTCGCTGGCGTTGGAGCGCGCCGCCTTGCTGTCCTGCTTGGGCGGCTGAGTGCGCCAACGATCGTAAGACGCATTCACCGCGCCTGGGATGTGGAAGCGCTGATAGTCTTTCGGTGCCTGGATATCTAGCACGACCAGATCGGATTGGTCCTGGTTGGCCTTGAGCCATTGGGCGTCGATAAGGGACGGTACGCTGGCGAGCGCCGGTGCGCTCAGGATTGTCAGGATGGCGAGGAGCAGATAGTTGAGTATTCGGTTCATAGTTTCTCGCACAAGCCAGAATGAGTGTGGTGTGTGAATGGTCCTTTACTGGCGCGGATGTGCGGTCCGTGGTGCCGACCTTCAATCTCGAGGCTCATCGTATGGGGGCGGTGGGCCATCGGGCGATCGTCCCGTGGTCGTTCCGATGCAAAGAACCGCTCGGGGGCGATCTGGAGGCTGGTCGGCGGAGACGGAATCGAGCTGGAAGCCTTCCTGTCGCGCCCAGTGATGCAATGGTTGCAGCCATGAGTGCTTAGTGATCGGGGTCAAGGTGCCAGCTCCGGCAGCACGAAGTCGAGCTTGGCCAGCCCCTTGCGGAAGGCGTTGAGCTTCTTCTGCGGCACGCAGAGCTGCCGCTCACCGGCGCGGCTGCAATGCGCGGCGGTGGCCGGATCGGTGCTGAGCATCGCCGCCAGGGCGGCATCGCGGCAGTGGATCAGCCGCGCCGGGCCGGCATCGGTCAGCGCCGTGGCGCGTTCCTCGACGCGTGCGAGCAGGTTGCTCGCCTCCGCTGGCAGGTCGCCCTCCACGGAGGCTTCGAGGAAGGCTCGGATGCGCTCGCGCTCGTCGGCATCGGCGCTGCGGCTGAAGATAACATCCGTGTTCAGGCCCCATCGATCAGCCGACAGCGACTTCGCGATCTGCTCCAACTGTAGCTGTTCTGCAGGCTCCGCTGGCCGGAGCAGCTCGAGCTGCAGATCCGCGTCCATCCGGAACAACGGTGGTCGCTCCGCGAGCTGCGCGACGTAGTGCTCGGTCAGGTCAAGACAGTAGGCACCGAGCGCGTTGAGGCGCAGGTAGCGCAGACCGTCGTAGCGGCTCAGAAAATCGATGTCGTCGGCGCCCCAATGATCGTAATAGTCGGGTCGAGCGCGGTAGGGTCGTGAGTAGGCGATATCGATCATGCCGAGCGTGGCGAGGTACTCGAACAGATAGGCCAGCGTGTAGCGCGCCTCGAGGATCTCGAAGTTGGCAGCGCCGTCATAGCCGAGTGAGCCGTAATTGGCATCCGAAAGATACAGCTTCCAGGGGTTTCCGCTGACATCGAAGCGGTGACCCTCGGCCTTCATCTGTCGGAACAGGTCATCCACAGTGCGAGTGCACTGGGTTGGCGGTCTTTCTTCGAATGGCCGTAGCTGTAAGGGTTGTAGGTGAAGACACCCGGCAGCGACCCGTATTTGGCCTCAAAACCGACCGCGTGGAAACTGCCGCCCCAGTTGTGCACGGTCTCGGCCACGGCGTTGCGCTCCAACTCGGTCAAAGCCTCGACGAGTGTCGCGAGTGACTCGGAGAGCAGATAGCCGGCGAGGCCGGCGACCAGTCCGTCCTTACGGTTCCCGGGTCGCAGGTTCGGAATCTGGCTGCAGCGTTGCTTCAGCTCCATCACGGTGAGTGATGTGAGGGCTTCATTCAGTGTCATGGAATCTTCGGTATTCGTGATTGGCTAGGATACGCGTTGGACATCGGGTGATGTCCAATAAGATTATGAATTGTAACGACGGGTGGCTCCTGATTGGCGACCATTAGGACGCTACTGATAGACGGTGCATCGAAAAGACGCCGGCTCCCTATGACGCGCCCATGGCCGAGACCAAGGTTCCGATGGCGCGGTTGGCGACCAACACAGCCAGCGCCAGTAGCAACGCTGCATACAACCGCTCGACGTAGACCGCGTTGCGCTCCAGTACCGACAGCAGTCCGGTGCGCACCATCACCAGGACAACAGCGGAGTACCACAGGGCGTCGATGCTGCCGATGGTCAGCACCAGGATGGCCCTGGCACCCAGTCCCTGATCGGCGGTGATGAAGGGCGCGAACAGCGCCAGCATGAATACCGCGAGCTTCGGATTCAGGAAGGCGATCATGAAGCCATCGCGGGCGGCTATGCCGGGCCCCTCATGGCTGAGGGTGTTGCCATTCGCTGTCGTCATCGCGGCACGATGGCGGAGTGCACCCCGCGCGAGATAGACCAGATAGCCCGCAGCGGCGAGCTGCAGCAGTGCGAACAGCGTCCGCGATGCGGTCAGCAACGCCGCTAGGCCGGCCACAGTGAGCACGGCGTAGAGTCCAACCGCGAGCCCGTGCGCAAGGGCAGCGGCCAGCCCTGAGGCGCGCCCGCCGCGCAGCGTACTGCCGAGGACCACCGCTAAGCTAGGGCCAGGAGTCATGGCGCCGAGCACACAGAGCAGGGCGAGTGAGAGCCAGGCTTCAAGGGCCATTCGTGAACTTCCAGAGACGCATTCAATCACCTCGGCGCCAGGGTGTCGTTCTTGTCGTCTTACCCGGCGATCTTGCGACGCAGGCTATTGCAAACGTCCCAGTGGAGAGCTTCGAGTGGTTGTCGTCTTCGCTTCACAGTTAGGCAAGCACTTCGACCACCGCCGCGGTTAACCGCTGTAGCTCATCGTCGCTGATGATGAAGGGTGGCATCAGATAGACCAGGCGGCCGAACGGCCGTACCCAGACGCCGCGCTCGACAAAGCGGCGCTGGATCTCCCGCATCGCGACCGGCTGTTCCATCTCAACGACGCCGATGGCGCCGAGCACTCTCACCTCGGCGACTCCGGATAGGTCGCGGCAGGGTTCAAGGCCGGCCTTGAGCAGATGCTCGATGCGCGCGATGTTGGCCTGCCAGCCCTGGCCCCCGGCGCTGCTGCGTGCTTGGCCGCTGACGCCGTTGCGAGCGCTAGATTTAACGCCGCTGCTGGGCTCAATGGCTGGGCTGGAGTCGGCACTGTTAGAGCTGACACCTGCGCTAGGAGCCGGGGCGTGGTCTGAGGCCGCCTGGATTTCGGAGCTGGTGCCAGTGCCAGTGCCAGTGCCAGTGCCAGGGCTAGGGCTAGGGCTAGGCACCAGAGTCCTTTCCGCCC
>CAZEZH010000091.1:0-14145 GCA_964516305.1 uncultured Halochromatium sp.
CCTCCTCGGGGCTCGTTCAGGTTGGTGCATTCGCAAGCCTATTGCGATAGCGCGGCCTGCGGGTCTGCGTTGCGATTGGCACGCTTGTACTTGGTAAAGGTGCTGTCATTGTAGGCGCCTTCGACAACGTACTGACCAAGCAGCATAAACTCTTCGCCATCACGCGTAGCGCCGGTATAGCGGGCAACCAGGTTGCCGTCGAGGTCGAAGAAGGCAAAGACCGGCGTTGCACGAACCCGAAACTGCTTCAGCGCGAAATCCTTTTGCGTATCGGGATTGCCAGCGAAATCCACCACCTCGATATCGCCCTCGACGTCCACCGGAAAGATCAGAAAATGCTCACGGAAGTAGTCCTGCACCCTGGGTTGGTTGAGGACCGTCGTCTTCATACGATGACAGAACGGGCATTCGTCCATCTCGAACATCAACAAAATCCCAGCTTTTCCCTCGTCGCGAGCGGTTTCGAGTTCTTCGCTGAAATCGCCGAAGGTCTGGTTGAAGAAGTGCTGGCCCGGATCGCGGCCCGGATCAGAGGCGAGCGCTGACCCGGCTAACAGCGGAATGAGCAGTGTCAGGAATCGCAGCTTAGCAAGGAGCTTGGGCGCGGCTAGTGCTCGAATCGAGGGCATCGCAGGTTCCTCTCGGTCGCTAGTGATGAGACTACCAGCTTAGCCGGTAGGACTGTGGCGCAGCCGCGGGCTCGGCGGGCGTGCTCGAACGGGGGCAAATTGTGCGAACAAGCCCGATCAAATGCAATGCCGTGATCGGGACGATCAGGGCTAGCCCCATCGACACCGAATAATCCCCTAGACTACGGCTGCGGCACATCCAACCACTGGGTTTTCCAGAGCTGGCTGTTCAGCATCGGCCAACTCCGCGGGTACCTCGTCAGCCGTGTATTGGAACGGACTCACCCGACACTGCCCGAGCGCAGTAATCAATTCGGCACCTATCTCTTCACTACGTTAGACCTAGTGATGTTCGACCGCCATTGCCAACTGGGCCAAGGGATCTTGGTCTTGACCCCAGTTGGCATTGGACTACGTGATCTCCTGCATCTAGCCCAGTAGCCTGAATTGACACTCGGATTGCGCCAGATCGACCTCTGCCAGCGCCAGCGGCACGGGCTGGTCCAAGGCTAGGTTTTGCTTGGCACGGATGCGGGTCTCGAGCGCAAGCTCTGGAATCAGCAGCACCGCCTTGCGCTCCTGAAGCTCCACCACCACGCCCTCGCCCTTCCATTGCGGCCGTTGCTTTAGATGCACCAATTTCCAATGCAGGTTGGATTGCCGCTCGGCGCGACGCACGATGATGCCGCCCTGATCGGCCTCGCCGGCGCGCTGGCTGATCTGTTCGGCACTCAGCGGCTCGCTGCCGCGCAGATGCTGTCGCAGCTGCTGATGGACCAGCAGGTCGCCATAACGGCGCAGTGGGCTGGTCGCTCGAGTGTAGGCATCGAGTCCGAGCCCAAAGTGGCGTCCCGGCTCACCGACGACGGTGCGGCTCGGTTTGAACAGGCGCCGATAGGCATACATCGCGGCCATGCTCGCCGGCTGCTCGATGCGCTCTGGAGTCGGCTGGGTCGCATAGGGAATGGGCAGCTCGCGGGCTTGAGCGTAGCGCGCCGCCGCCTCTCCTGCCATCAGCATCAGCTCGGTGACCATCGAGCGCGAGCCGGTGCGCTCGATTGGGCGGATCAAGACCTCATCCTCGTGCAGCCGCACACTGACCTCGGGCAGATCGATCTCGGCCGCACCCTGCGCTAGACGGCGCTGACGATAGCGTTCGGCGATCTGCGCTAGCTCCGCCAGCGGGCTCTGATCGAGCCGGCGGTCGGCCTCGGCGTAGCTGAGCCGCTGCACCTGTACCAGGCTCGGCTGGATCTCAATCTCGCTGATCTCGCCCTGCGCATCCAGCCGCAAGCCGAATGAGAGCGCCGGCGAGCAGGACTCGAGCCCAAGCCCGAGCTGTTCGGTGATGGCCACTGGCAACATGTGGATGATGCCCTCGGGGAGGTAGAGGTTGGCACCCCGTGCCCGCGCCTCGCGATCGAGATCAGAGTCCGGTGCCACCAGCGCAGCGACGTCGGCGACATGGACCCAGACCCGCTCCCCGTCGAGGCTGATCGCATCATCCGGGTCCTGATTGCCCTCGTCGTCGATCGCAAAGGCCGGCAGATGGGTGAGATCGAGTCGCGTCGGCTCACCCGCGGGTTGGGGTACCTCGCTGAGCCTCGCGATCGGCAGCTCGGGATTGGCTGCCGGCGCGCCAACCCGCGTTGGATATGGATTATGGGTCGGCGGCCAATAGCTCACCGAGACCAGCAATCGATAGGCGCTGATCGGGCTTTCATCAAAGCCCAGTGCCTTGAGAATCCGGCTGTGCTCGCCTTGCATGTTGGCAAGCCGCTCGACCTCAGCAAGGGCGCTCCGATCCTCGGGCGCTATGCGGCCCTCGCGCAGACGCTGCAGCATCGCAGCCCAGGCCTGCTCGGCCTCGGCCTTGGCCTCACGCTCGGCGCGGTCACGCTCGATCGATTCTGCCGCGCGCGGCCGTAACGCCTCGGTGGTCCCCTCGAACCAGAGTCCTTCATTGAGCTGTTCCCAAGCACCCCAAGCAGCACCTGGGCTATTGTCGCCGTAGAGCAGCTCGGCCAGCTCCTTGAGATCGGTCTCAGTACCCTCAAGCAACTCCCAGGCCTCTTGTGGGTGGACCTCGGCCGGACGCAGCTCGGCAAGGCTCGCGACCGGACCGGGATGCAGCGACAGGATATCCTTAGGCCGCACACGCTTGGTCTGTCCGCCCTCGATCTCAATCTCGATCTTCTCCGCCGCGGCCAGCACCCGCGCCGGTCGGCTCTTGTAAACAACCAGGCTGCCGGTTCGGGGAATGGCTTGATGCAAAGACAATGCGTTGTTATCTCCGGTACAGGACTAAGACGAGCGCGCGTGCCATCGAGCCGTCCCCCTGAAAGACGGACGAGCACGCTGATGTCGAACCGGGCACTATATCAGTTGCGCTCAAGGAACGGCCCGATCCGCTATCATTCAATGTTAGCCGCAAGCTAGGACCCCATCACCGATCCCAGACCAACGGTTCGGCGAGCCAACCCCATCAGGTCGGCCGCCGCACGAGAGCCTCACTATGCATCAAGACTGGCAAGCCTTTCTCGAATCTCAGGGCGGCCGCATCGGCGAAGACGGCGCCGCACACTTCGACAATGCGCCGGCCGAGCCAACCTGTGCCGTCGTCGACCTCTCAGACTTCGGCCTAATCGCGGTCGGCGGCCCAGAGGCGCAAAACTTCCTTCAGGGCCAGGTTAGCAACGATCTGCGCGAACTGACTGAGACCCACACCCAGCTCAGCAGCCATTGCAGCCCTAAGGGCCGAATGCTCGTCAACTTCCGCGCACTTCGCCTCGAGGACAGGCTATTCCTGTTGCTGCCGCGGGTGCAGATGGACAGCCTGCTCAAGCGGCTGCGGATGTTCGTACTGCGCGCCAAGGCAACGATCGAGGACGCCAGCGAGGCGCTAGTCTGCTTCGGCATCAGCGGCGATTGTGCCGAGACCTCGCTAACCCATGCCTTCGGACGTCTTCCAGAGCAGCCCAATGCGATGGTCCGCACTGGCGACACCGCCTTGGTTCGCATCGCCGATCCCAGCCCGCGCTATCTGCTGATCGGCCCCGTAGAATCCGCTCGCGCGGCCTGGGAGGCCGCCTGTGCAGCCGGGGCCCAGCCCGCAAACCCCAACTTCTGGGCCTTACGGGACATCCGCGCTGGACTCCCAACCGTGCTGCCGGAGACCAGCGACAACTTCATACCACAGATGGCCAACATGCAACTCATTGATGGCGTCAGTTTCCACAAAGGCTGCTATACGGGCCAAGAGGTGGTCGCGCGGATGCAGTATCTCGGTAAGCTCAAGCGGCGGATGTATGTCGCCGAGGCAGCATTGGATGCTGACGCCGAGCCACCGCGGCCTGGTACCACACTCAGTTCGTCCAGCAGTACCTCAGAACAGGCCCCAGGCCACGTCGTCGACGCCCGCAGCACCAGCCCAGGCCACTGGGAGATGCTGGTCGTTGCCGAGATCAGCGCCGCTGAAGGGGGAGAGCTGCGCCTCGGAGAAGGCGGCCCTCTGCTCAAGCTGAACCCTCCACCTTATGGCTTTCCAGTCGAGACTTGAGCGCATCCTTGGGCTCGGCCAATGGCCGACTCTGTCAGGCCCAACAGGGCGCCCAGCCGGCGCAACCGTTAGCCTGAAGCAATCGCTTAATCGTCTTGGATGGCGACGCGTTATGGAAGCTAGCGCAGACGACCCATCAGCCAGGCCCTGCCGTCTGGCCTAGGCCGCTAGGCCTGCGCATTTGGCCGGCCGTCTGAAAAGCGCTCACCGCGCTCGGTTACACTATTGCAAAATGCCGCTGACGGCGCTATTGACTCACCATGAATCTTATGACCGCAACCGTACACAACGTCGATCACGCCGAGGTGAGCAAGTTCGAGGCACTAGCCTCGCGCTGGTGGGACCCGGATAGCGAGTTCAAGCCGCTGCACGAGATCAATCCACTGCGGCTCGGCTATGTGCAAAGCCGGGTCCCACTCGACGGCCGCGAGGTGCTGGATGTCGGCTGCGGCGGTGGCATCCTGTCCGAGGCCATGGCGCTGGCCGGCGCCAAGGTCACGGGGATCGACATGGGTGAGGAACCGCTCAAGGTCGCCGAACTGCATACCCTGGAGACCGGCGTCGAGGTCGATTACCGGCAAATGCCGGTCGAGCAGTTGGCCGATGAGCGCCCTGCCAGCTTCGATGTGGTCACCTGCATGGAGATGTTGGAGCACGTGCCGGACCCGGGCTCGGTCATCAACGCCTGCGCGCGCCTGGTGCGCCCTGGCGGCTTCGTCTTCTTCTCGACCCTGAACAGAAACCCGAAGAGCTATCTATTCGCGATCATTGGCGCCGAGTATGTGCTCAATCTGCTGCCGCGCGGGACCCACGATTTCGCTCGTTTCATTCGTCCCTCCGAGCTTGATGGCTGGGTGCGGGCGACGCCTCTACGGATCACCGACATCACCGGAATGAGCTATAACCCGGTCACACGCCACTATCGGCTATCGCAGGATATCGACGTCAACTATCTGGTTTGCTGTCAGATGCCGCGCAGCAACGATGCCTGAGGCCGTCCCAGCCGATGCGGTGCTGTTCGACCTGGACGGCACCTTCGCCGATACCGCGCCGGACATGGCAGCTGCGCTCAACCGGCTGCTGGCCCGCTACGACCGTCCGTCAGTGCCGCTCGAGCAGGCGCGCAGTCATGTCTCCTCGGGCTCGCGCGGCATGCTTGACATCGGCTTTGGCCTAATGCCGGGCGACCCCGATTACGAGCAACTGCGCAGCGAATACCTCGAACTCTATGCCGCCGACATCCACTGCGAGACCTGTCTGTTCCCCGGGATCAGCGATCTCGTCGAGGCGCTCGAGGCCCGCGGCACCTGCTGGGGGATTGTCACCAACAAGCCAGGCTGGCTGACCGACCCCTTACTCGAGGCCATGGCGCTCCCAATCCAGCCTGCCTGCGTGGTCAGTGGCGATACTGCCGCACGCGCCAAACCGCATCCCGATCCGCTCTTCCACGCCTGCGGCATGATCGATCGCGACCCGCTGGCCTGCTGGTATGTCGGCGACGATCAGCGCGACATCCTCGCTGGTCGCGCCGCCGGCATGCGCACCCTCGCCGCGCTCTATGGCTATCTCGGCATCGAGCTGCATCCCCGCGACTGGGGTGCCGATGGGCTGCTCGAGCATCCACTCGAGGTGCTGCGGTTTCTCGATGTCGATGCAGCAATCGGCGTCTCAGCCGCCGCGAACTGACCCTGAGCCCATGCCGGTCGAGCACGCTAGGCCAGACCCACACGCCAAGGCAGCGCCTGCGGCTGATCGGGCTAACAATGTCGGCACGATAAGCCCCACCCAGGAGCCAAGCCCGGCCAGTCTCGAATGGCGGTTTCCGAATCGCGCCACCCCCGCGGGCTCGAGCGCCTATTACGCTGTGCGCATGAGTCCGGCCCCGCAAAGGAATGCGCTCGCGGCGTTGTTCGCGTTGCGCGCCGAGCTGCAGGCGATCCCCGATCAGGTCAGCGACCTTGGCATCGCCCGGATCAAGCTCGATTGGTGGCGTGGCGAGATCGACCGTCTCTTTGCCGGCGAGCCGCGGCATCCACTGAGCGAGAGTCTGGCGCCAGTAGTCGCCAAGCACCGTCTTCCGCAACCCGCCTTCATCGACCTCATCGGGGGGGTCGATCGTGACCTGCGCGTGCATCGCCACGCCAACCAAGAGGCGCAACGCCAGAGCGACGAACAAGACCTCGGCGCCCTCTTCGAGCTCCTCGCCCGCTGCGCAGGCGCTGACGACCAGGAACAGCTCACAACAGCGCGCCGCACAGGTGGCTGGTGCGCCCAGGTGCGGCGCATCCGTGACGCCGGCCTCTTACTGCGCCGAGGTCGCGAGGTGCTCCCGGCCGACCAGCTCGCCGCGGCCGGACTCAGTCATGAGCAGCTCGCCAGCACCGACGGACGCCAACGCCTGCCCGAGTTGTTGCGACCGATCGCCGAGCAACTGCGCGCGGCAGGCCCCGACCAGGCCGAGGCCGGGCGCAAGCGCGATCCGGAGCAGACTCAAGCCAGCCAAGCCGCAGCCAGCCCCCAGCGCAGCAAGCGATTCGGCGCCTTTCTGACCCCGAAGACAAGCCCGACGCCCGCCCCGCTGACACCAGCACTCCAAGTTCAACTTCGCTTGCACCAAGACCTGCTCAGCGTCCTCCAGCGCAGCGACTTCGACGTCGGCGATCAACGCATTGGTCTCACCCCGCTGCGGAAAGTCTGGCTGGCCTGGAGGGCGACCGCACACGGCTCTGCGGCCCTGGCAATGATGCGCTAAGCTCACTGTCCAACCCGGCGGGCGAGAATGCGCACTCAAGGAATGCGGCGAGCGCTCGTGTGCGCGCGAAGCCATTCGGTGAGCTCCGCGCGCGAGACTTCGCCAGCGGCGAGCGTCAGCATCATGCGCTCCTGCTCATCCAGCTCGCAGGCAATCTCATGACCATTCAGCACCAAAAAGGTCTCCATGGCGGCATGAACTAGGCGTTTGTTGCCATCCACGAACGGGTGATTCATGACCAGTGCATGGCCCAAAGCCGCAGCCTTGTCGATCAGGTCTGGGTAAAGATCCTCACCCGCAAAACTGGCATGGGGCTGGCTGACGGCGGACTCGAGAGCGCCGGTGTCGCGGAGTCCGTCGGCGCCGCCCGATGTCGCGATCAGGCGTTGCTGTAGGACGAGGACCTCGGCAAGCGAGAGAAAGCGCATCAAGCGAGTCGGCGATAGAGCTCGCGATTCTTCGCCAGCACATAATCCGTAGCCTCGTCGATGTCGGTGCCAGGCTGCTTCAGGAGTTGATCGATGAACTCGGCTAGCAGTTGCTCTGGCTCGCGCCCGACACTGCGCGCCCGCTCTCGGAACGCCTGTGCTTTGGTGTCGTCTAGCTCCAGCATCATTGTCGTCATCACGAGACTCTCTTCTGGTGACCTGATTGCCACGACTTTGCCATCGTCAACGCATCCTGTCGCGCCGGATGCGCGTTTGGGGGCGTGGTAGCCCAGCAAGTTACCGACAGGGAGCGGGGCATCTGCCCAGGTGGCATGCGGCAAGAAAACCCGGTGATCCTCGATGGCCGCATCAGCCAGAACGTCCGCCGGGATCGCGACATGAGCACTCCGAGTCTTGACAGGCGGCTCCGGAATCGTTGGTCTGACATGTGCAGACATGGCGTATCACCTTGACGCGATTGGCTGTGGAAGACTCAGCATAGCCGGCCGCCTGTATCGCTGCCACTCCCGGTCAATGCGTGCAAACGGGTCGACCAACAGCTCTATCCGGCATCCTGAGCGATTCGCTAATGTCAGCTGCGATCGCCCATCGCCGCCGCCTCGGCCATGGCGACGTCCCACTCTCATCCCCACCCTCGGGATAACCCGACTGCCTTGCTGCGACACGGCTGCTAGAATGGCGCCATGTTTGCCCAGCCTGGCCGCAAGGCCCCAGCTCTGCCCATGGACATACTCCTCGCCAATCCCCGCGGCTTCTGTGCCGGTGTCGATCGCGCCATCGAGATCGTCGAGCGCGTGCTCGAGCTCTATGGCGCACCGATCTATGTGCGCCACGAGGTCGTGCACAACCGCTACGTCGTCGACGACCTGCGCAACCGCGGTGCCATCTTCATCGATGACATTGCCGCGATCCCGAACGGCGCCACCTGTATCTTCAGCGCTCACGGCGTCTCGCAGCAGGTTCGCGAGCAGGCCGCCGAGCGCGGATTGCGCATCTTCGACGCGACCTGTCCGCTGGTGACCAAGGTCCATCTCGAGGTCGCACGGCACTGCAAGGCCGGCTTCGATGTGGTGCTGATCGGCCACCGCGGCCATCCCGAGGTGGAAGGCACCCTCGGCCAATGCCAGGCCGATGGTGGCCGCATGCACCTGATCGAGACCGCTGAGGAGGTCGCCGGGCTCGAGGTCGCTGACCCCGATCGCGTCGCCTATGTCACCCAGACCACGCTTTCGGTCGACGACACTGCAGGCGTCATCGACGCCCTCCAGGCACGCTTCCCGAACCTGGTCGGCCCGAAGAAGAGCGACATCTGCTATGCGACCCAGAATCGCCAGGACGCGGTGCGCGAGCTCTCGGCCAATGCCGACCTGATGCTGGTGGTCGGCTCGGCCAACAGCTCGAACTCGAACCGGCTGCGCGAGCTGGCCGAGAAGCAAGGCATCCCGGCCTACCTGATCGATGGCGCCGACGACATCCAACGCGACTGGCTGCACGAAGGCGCACGGGTTGCGCTCACCGCTGGTGCATCGGCCCCAGAGCTGTTGGTTGAGCAGGTGATCAGCAAGCTCCAGGACTGGGGCGCTGGCGAGATCGACGAGCAATCCGGCATCCGCGAGCAGGTGGTGTTCGCGCTGCCTAAAGAACTACAGCCGACGAGTGCCGAGTCTCTTGGCGAGGCCAGTGCAGGGGCCAGTGCAGGAGCTAGTGCAGAACAGAGTAACGCTCGAGCATGAAGAAGATACTGATCATAGGGGGCGGCGTCATCGGCCTGATGACGGCGCGCGAGCTGGCAGAGGCCGGCGCTGAAGTCACACTGATCGAGATGGGCAGCACCGGCAAGGAGTCATCCTGGGCCGGTGGCGGCATCCTCTCGCCGCTCTATCCCTGGCGTTATCGCGGCGCGGTCACGGCACTGGCGAGCTGGAGCCAGCGCATCTATCCCGATTTTTGCCAGGCGCTCTTCGACGAGACCGGGGTCGACCCTGAATACAATCCATCCGGGATGATGATCCTCGACCCGGACGCGCCTGATCTGGCCCTGAATTGGGCTGCAACCGAGCAAGCGCCGATGGAGCTGATGGACCGCGCGGCGATCGCCGAGAAGGAGCCTGGCCTCGAGCTGGAGACCGAGGGCGCGCTCTGGATGCCGGAGGTTGCCCAGATCCGCAACCCCCGGCTGACCAAGGCGCTGCATGCGAGTATCAGCAAGAAGCGCGTCCAGATGCGTGAGCGCGAGGAGGTGCTGGACTTACGGGTTGAAGACGGCCAGGTGCGCGGTGTCACCACCACCGCTGGCACCATCGATGCCGAGCAGATCATCGTCTGCACCGGTGCCTGGACCGCGCAGCTGCTCGAGAAGCTCGGCCGCAAGCCCGAGATCCGCCCGGTGCGTGGTCAGATGATCCTGTTCTTCGCCAAACCCGGCCAGATCCGCCATCTCTCGCTCTATCGCGAGCGCTATGTGATCCCGCGCAAGGATGGTCGGGTTCTGATCGGCAGCACCCTCGAAGAGGCCGGTTTCGAGAAGCGCACCACCGCCGAGGCCAAGGAGGAGCTGTACCGCGTCGCCACCGAGATGTTTCCGCTGCTCAAGCGCACGCCGATCGAGGATCACTGGGCCGGACTGCGCCCCGGCTCGCCGAGCGGCATCCCCTATATCGGCCCCTATCCCGAGGTCGAAGGCCTCTATGTCAACGCCGGTCACTTTCGCAATGGGCTGGTGACCGGTCCCGCCTCGGCCCGGCTCATCGCCGACCTGCTGCTCGAGCGCGAGCCGATCCTGGCGCCGTCGGCCTACGCCTTGGATACCGCGCGCAGCTGATCGGCCACGGCGATCCAGTAGCGATCACGGGCCGTTAGGGAGCCTTGAGCCATGAGTAACCGGCGCCCGCGTCAGCGTGCTGGCAGCGATCCGCTTCGCACGCGCCTGTTCCGGGATCTGGTCCTACTGATCCTGATCACGGTCGGCGTCCTCGGCCTTGCCAGCGCCCTGCTGATCAACGACCTCAAGCGCGACTTCGCCAAGGCGCGGCTCAATGATGCCACGGCGCTGGTGCGCGACGAGGTCAATGGGCGTCTGCTACCGGTGCGGCAACAGTTGCTGATCCTGCGCGACGGACTGCGCAATCGCGAGTTGACCCCAGATAACGTGCGGGGGCTGAACGAACAGCTGATGCCGCCGCTGGCGCACATGGATCAGATCGCCGGCGCCAGCTTTGCCGACACCGCTGGACGCGACTACTTCTTGCGTCGCGAAGGTGAGCGCTGGATCACGCGCCAGCGCGCAGCATCCCCAATCGATGCGCCCGAGAGCCTCCCCGTGCAAGTCTCTGAGTGGCTCGATGACGATGAGCGCATCAGCACGCAAGAGGAGCCGAGCACCTATGATCCAAGGCAAAGGCCTTGGTTTGAAAGCGCCGTGCAGCTGTTAACCAACAGGGGTGAGTCACACTCAGTGGCCATCACCGGTGAGTCACGTTCCGCTACGGATACTGACTCGGGATCGGAGTCCGAGCCCGAGCCCGAGCCCGAATCGGGATCAGGCCAAAATTTCAGTTTGAAGTCGAGTCTAGGTCCGCTACCGATCGGGCAGACACCGGTCACCTGGAGCCTGCCCTATCGATTCGATTGGCTGCAGGAGCCAGGCATCACCGTCGCGACCGCTTGGCGCGACGAGGACGCGGAGGAGCTGCTTGTACTGGCGCTCGATGTGACGCTGGCGCGCATCTTGGCGACAGTGGAAACCTTCAATCTTGGCGCGGGCGGCCAAGGGTTTCTGTTCGACCGTAAGGGCGGCGTCTATGGCCAATCAGACGGAGAGGTCGATGACGCGGGCTTCTACAACCCCGAGCAGCGCCATGGCGGCACCATGGTCTTCGAGGCAATCGCTGCCTGGCGCTCAGCCGGCGAGCCAGAGGAGACACCGGTCCGCTTCGAGAGCGGCGGGCGCCATTGGTGGGGTGGCTTCGTGCCGCTCGAGCCAGTCAAGCGCAGTGCCTGGGTCGGTGTGGTCTTCCCAAGCACCGGCCCCTTGGGCCTGCTGCAACAGCGCTGGCCCTTATTCGCCGGCATCGCGCTGGCAATCCTCGCGCTCGGCATCGGTCTCGCACTGCTGGTGGTGCGCCGTTACAGCGATCGGCTGCGCGAGCAACCGAAACTGGTCATCGACCCGAGCCAGCCCGAGACCGACCTCTACGACCTCATTGGGCGTGGCGAAAGTACCCATCTTGAATTCAAGTCCACAATGCGCTTGAACCTACGCAGCGGCAAGAACGATAAGGCGATCGAGTTGGCCTGGCTCAAGGGCGTTGCCGCCTTCCTCAACAGCGAGGGCGGTATCCTGCTGCTGGGAGTGGCCGATGATGGCGAGCTCCTCGGACTAGCTGCAGACGGCTTCGCCAATGACGACAAGTGCCTGCTTCATTTCAAGAATCTCGTCAATCAGCACCTCGGTGCCGAGGCCATGCGCCATCTTCAGCTGCGGCTATTGTGGCTTGATGACAAGCAGATCGGCGCCATCGAGTGCGAGCCCGCCGACACCCCGGTTTACCTGCGCCAGAGCAACAGCGGCGAGTCCTTCCTGATTCGCACTGGTCCTTCCAACAGCGAGCTACCGATCAGCCGCGCCCTGAGCTATATCAAGAGCCGCTTCTGAAGCAGGCACAAACGCCTGCTTCCCCGCAGTGATCCAACCAAATGTCGCCTCTACTGCGAGGAAGGCGTCGGCTATTACATCTTGCTCTATCCCGATCTCCCAAAGCCAAGGTGTATCGGCTAGTCGATGGGGACTACAGCAAAGCCGGTGATTTTCGGCAGGAGATCTGTCGAGTAGAGCTACCCCATTGCGTCGTGGATGTGGATTTCTCCCGCCTGTGGCCAAGTGTCGGCATAGTCCAGTAGCACCCATCGACAGCAAAGGAGAACTCCTCTGACTTCTCGTCAGCAGGCCTCCCTGACCTATTCATTCAAGTCACGTCAGCCCGAAGCGGCAACTCAATGGCCGATTTTCTCCGATTCCGGCTTGGCCTCCGAGGGAATCTTCTGCCGATGCGGTGCGATCAGCTCGCCGATCTTGTCGCCGATCCACTGGAACATGACGTAGAGGCCCGGGATCACCAGGATACCGAAGATGGTCGCGGCCAACATGCCGCCAAGCACCGTGAAGCCGAGGTGAATCCGCGAGTTGGCGCCAGCACCGGTGGCCAGCACCAGCGGCAGCAGGCCGATGATGAACGCCATGGCCGTCATCAGCACGGCCCGGAAACGCATCCGCGCGCCGGTCAGTGCCGCCTCGAATCGACTCTTGCCATCCTCGCGCTGCTCCTTCGCGAACTCAACGATCAGGATCGCATTCTTGGCCGCGAGCCCGATCAGCAGGATCAAGCCGATCTGGGTATAGAGATCGTTGTCGAGTCCGACCAGCCAGACCGTGAAGAGCGCGCCCAGGATCGCGATCGCCACCGAGGTCAGCACCGAGAACGGAATCGCCCAGCTCTCGTAAAGCGCGACCAGGAACAGGTAACCAAACAGCACGGCCAACGCGAAGATCGCGGCCTCGCCGCCAGCGCTCTGTTGCGCCTCCTGAAACGACATCCCGGTCCATTCGTAGCTGTACCCGTCCGGCAATGCCTGCTTTGCCGCCTCTTCCATCGCCGCCATCGCGTCGCCGGTGGAGTAACCGGGTGCTGGGCTGCCGTTGATGGCCGCTGTCATGAACTGGTTGTAGTGAAAGACCAGATCGGCACCGAGCTCATTGCGGATCTCAGCCACCTCGGCAATCGGTACCATGTTGCCCGCGTTCGAGCGCACATAGGTGCTACCGATGTTTTCGGCCGCCTTGCGCGCATCCTGCTCACCCTGGAGATTGACCTGGAAGGTCCGGCCGAGGTAGGTGAAATTGTTGACATAGGTGCTCCCGAACACCGATTGCATGGTGTTGAACAGGGTCGCGATGGGGATGTCCAAGTACTCCGCCTTGGTGCGGTTGAGATCCAGAAACAGCCGCGGCGTATCGGCGCTGAAGGTCGAGTAGGCCTGCGCAATCCGCGGGTCTTGATTGGCGGTGGCGAGCAGGCCTTTCAGCACCTGAGTGAGCGCTTCGGGCGACTGGCCACCGAGGGCTTCGAGCTGCATCGTAAAGCCACCAGCGTTCCCGAGACCCGGGATCGGCGGAGGCGGAAAGACCAGGATGTTGGCACCCGGAATGGCATTATACTGGGCGGTCAGTCTCTTGATCAGCGCACCGATCTGGGTCTCTGGCGTCCTGCGCTCATCCCAAGGCTTGAGCACAATGACCCCAAGTCCGCTATTGGACGACACCGAGTTCGTCAGGATGCTGAACCCTGCGACCGATAGGACGTTCTCGACACCAGGCGCCTTTTCGGCGATCTCCCGCGTCTGCTTCAGGATCTCGGAGGTGCGCGGCAGCGATGCACCGCTTGGCAGGCTCGCATCGAGATAGAGCACGCCCTGATCTTCGTTGGGCAAGAATCCGCTCGGCAGGCGATCGATCAAGACGGCCGAGGCGATGCCAACGGCAATGATGATGAGGCCAGCGATTGCCGAGCGCCGAGCGATCAATGCCACCACCCGGACATAGCCGTTACGTGTCCCTTCGAGCCCTGCATTGAACCACTTGAAGGGGCCACGCTTTGCCGTCTTCGGGGTACCGAGGAACAGCGACGTCAGCACCGGCGATAGGGTGAGCGCATTCACCGCCGAGATCGCAACCGCCGCCGAGATGGTGACCGCGAACTG
>CAZEZH010000092.1:0-13981 GCA_964516305.1 uncultured Halochromatium sp.
AGAGGATGTCGCCGCTGGCATCCTTCATCTTCTCCAATGTCAGCGCGGTCTTGCCGCTGCCGGCGGAGCCGATGATGACTAACGGCGGTGATTGCTGATAGACCTGCTCTTGGTCATCGTCGAACGAGAGCACCTTGTCGAGCAGATGGAAGCGGGGCAGTGTCGGGTTTAGGTACGGCAGCTCTGGCGCATCGTCCGCAGCCTCCGCCGTCACGGCCGGTATCCGGTCTTCATCAAGCTGGGCGCCGCGAGCCAGGAAGCGGGATTTATCGTAGGCGTGATGGGGGATGTATTCCAACACCAGCGCATAGCGCTCGCCCTCGTGGCGATAGAGGGCGAACAGCAGGCGATTGCTGCGATCGAGCCGCGCGCGATAGAGGTTGTCGCCGATCTTCTTCACATCGGCGGAGCGGAAGTCATCGGCGCTGAGGTAGGCGACGAGCTTCTCGTAGCCAGGGATGGCGCCGGTGTCCAGGCCACGGTAGGTGAGAATCTTCATGCGCGTCGAAGGTATCGGTGAGCGAGCCGGTCTCTTGCTTCGATCATCGTACCTTAGATCCGGTGGTTGTCTCGAACCGTCCGGCGACCCGATCCGGCAGGCGACCCTGAATCAGGGCCGCTTAGCCCGTCCTGGGTCTCAGGCCTTAGTCACCACCCGCCCCAGTGCCACCGACGGTCAGCGCATCAACACGCAGCGTCGGCTGGCCGACTCCCACGGGCACGCTCTGGCCATCCTTGCCGCAGGTCCCAACACCTTCGTCCAGCTTGAGGTCGTTGCCGACCATGCTGACCCGGGTGAGCACATCGGGGCCGTTGCCGATCAGGGTGGCGCCCTTGACCGGGCGGCCGATCTTGCCGTTCTCGATCAGGTAGGCCTCGCTGGCGGAGAAGGTGAACTTGCCCGAGGTGATATCGACCTGGCCGCCGCCGAAGTTGACCGCGTACAGCCCCTTCTCGACCGAGGCAATGATCTCGCCGGGATCATGATTGCCTGCCAGCATGTAGGTGTTGGTCATGCGCGGCATCGGCAGGTGGGCATAGGATTCGCGCCGGCCGTTGCCGGTCGGCTCCATGCCCATCAGGCGGGCGTTGAGCCGATCTTGCATGTAGCCAACCAGCACACCGTCCTCGATCAGCGTGGTGCAGTGGGTGGGCGTGCCCTCGTCGTCGATGTTCAGCGAGCCGCGGCGGCCGGGCAGGGTGCCGTCGTCGACCACGGTGACGCCCTTGGCGGCGACGCGCTGATTGAGCCGACCGCTGAAGGCCGAGGTGCCCTTGCGGTTGAAGTCGCCCTCGAGCCCGTGACCGACGGCCTCGTGCAGGAGCACGCCGGGCCAGCCAGCGCCGAGCACCACGGGCATGGTGCCGGCCGGGGCCGGGCCGGCTTCCAGGTTGACCAGGGCCTGGCGCACGGCCTCGCGGGCGAAGCCGAGCGCGCGGTCTTCGGCCAGCATCCAGCCCAGGTCGAGGCGGGCGCCGCCGCCGCTATGGGCCTGCTCGCGGCGGCCATTCTCCTCGACCACGGCAACCACGCTGAGCCGGATCAGCGGGCGCACATCGGCGCTGAGCCGACCGTCATCGGAGATCACCAGGATAGTGTCCTGCACGGCGACCAGGCTGGTCATCACCTCCTTGACCCGCGCGTCCATCCCGCGGGCTTCGGCATCGACCCGGTGCAGGAGATCGATCTTGGCGGCGTCATCGAGGCTGTCGATCGGATTCATCGGCTCGTAGAGCCGCTGCCGTGCTGGCAGGCCGCTGCCGATGCTGATCGGTGCCGCGCCGCCGCCGCGGGCGATGGCGCGGGCCGCGTCGGCGGCCTTGGTCAGCGCCGCGATCTCGAGCTCATCGGAGTAGGCGAAGCCGGTTTTCTCGCCGCTGATGGCGCGCAGGCCAGCGCCCTGCTCGATGTTGAAGCTGCCGTCTTTGATGATGCCGTCCTCGAGCATCCAGGACTGCAAGCGGCTGCTTTGGAAGTAGATGTCGGCGGCGTCGATGGCGGGGCTACGCAGTGCGCCGATCAGGCGATCGAGGTCGCTGTCGCCGAGGCCGAAGGGCGCGAGGATACTTTGTCGCGCGAGGTCGATGGAATCGGTCATAAGGTAGAACTTTCAGGTCTCTGCGGCTGTGGGCATTTGCCCGATAGAGAATGAGGTGGGAGGTGGCGCGCGCTTTTTCCAGTTGCGGCCGACGATTCCAATCAGCGGCACTTGAGACGCCGATGCTCGAGCACCGGGAAGGTGCGGCGGATCGAGGTTTGGCGATCGCGATCGAGCGCGCAGCAGATTTGACCGCCGCCGCGCTCGATCTGCGCCAGCACGTTGCCCCAGGGGTCGACGATCATGCTGTGACCATGGGTCTTACGGCCGCTGAGATGGAAGCCGCCCTGAGCGGCCGCGACCACGTAGGCCAGGTTCTCGATGGCGCGAGCCCGGATCAGGGTCTCCCAATGCGCCTTGCCGGTCAGCGCGGTGAAGGCTGCCGGAATAGCGAGGATCTCGAGTCCGCTGTCGATCATCCGCCGCGCGGCTTCCGGGAAGCGCAGATCGTAACAGACTAGTACCCCCAGTCGGCCAAAGGGCGTGTCGATGACTGGACTCTGATCACCAGGCTCGATCGTTGCTGACTCCTGATAGCGTTCGTCGGCGTCTGGCAGCACCACGTCGAACAGGTGCATCTTGTCATAGCGGGCGACCCGATCCCCATGGGCGTTATAGATCAGGGTCGATGAGCGCACGCGCTCTGGGTGATTGCTGCGCAATGGAATGGTGCCGCCGACGATCCAAATGCCGTAGCGCTGTGCCGTCTTGGCGAGAAAGTCCTGCAGTTGGCCGACGCCATCGGGCTCCACGAGCGCGAGCAGGTCGCGATCCTGCTTACCCATGAAGGCGAAATTCTCAGGCAGCACCACCAGGCCTGCGCCGGCCCCGGCGGCGAGGGCGATGAGGCGCTCGGCCTCGATCAGATTGGCCGTTGCGTTCGGGCCTGAGGCCATCTGCACGGCGGCGAGCTTGGAGATGTCGCTCATGGGCGCTCTGTATCGTCAAGTTTTCGTAACCATAGCACCACAGCGCCAATGGCGGCGATGCGCACGTTTTGTTCGTTGCCGATCGTAACGATGCCTTATTAGAGGTCATCGAGGAAGGGATTGACGGGCTCATCGGCAGTTGATGGTGCTGAGCGTTCGGCGTCGGGTCGCTTCCCGCTGCTTGTTGCGCTGTTGGTTGCCCTGCTGGTTCCGCGATTGGCCTCTGGATCGGCGCCTGTGGCGGCGGAGCCAGCTGGTGCCGCGTCATCGACGAAGAGGTTGATGACCGATGGCGAGCCGCTAGTGTCAACACGCCGGATGACCGGATCACGCCAGGGGCCGGTGACCTTGTAGGCATAGCGCCCGAGCCGCTCGAAAGCGCCATCGGTGACCTTGTCCGCCAGAAAGACCGCGGCGCCAACCACCGGGCCACCCGCAACGGCGCCAGCCAGCGCCAGGCCAACGCCGATCTTGGGCGTGACCTCGACTTCTTGGTCAAGCAGTCCGTCGACCAGGTTTGTGCGGCCAGTGATGCGGATGTCGGCCGGTGGCGCCTGAATGTTGAGATCACGGATCATCGCCTCGCCGCTGCCGATCGCGATCTCGCCGGTGATGCTGTCGAAGCTGAAGCCGTCGTTGAAGACATCACTGAAGTCGAGGCTGAGCCTGCGACCGAGCGCGGCCGTGTTCAAGATGCCGAGCATGCGGCCGACACCGGGCTCCATCTCGAGCATGCGGCCGGAGCCGATCTCGATCTCCATCGAGCCCCGAGCGCGCGCCAGCGACAACTCGCCCGGGCCACCGGGCCAGCTCAGATCGAGTTCCAGTTCACCGGGTGCGCCGCTCAGGGCGCTATAGAAGCCACTTTCGCGCAGCAGCTCACCGACGGCGCTGCTCTTGGCAGTGATCTGCAGTGATGACTTGATGTAGTCAGTCCCGTCGATCAGCCATTCCGCGCTGCCGCTTGCGTCGACATGCGGGCCGGTCAAGGACAGGCGCTCGAAGCGCAGGCCGTTTGGCTGCGGCTGGCCCTGGATTCGCAGCTGGCCAAGCAGGTCGTCGCCATAGCGCAGTCGATCGACCTCCAGATCAAGACCGCCGAATCGCCGGGGGTCAGCGCGCGAACCGGTGGCACGCTCGCCGCTGGGTTGGTTTTGCGTCTCGGCGAGTGGCGCCAGGTCCAGTTTCTCGAGGTGTATCTGCATGGTCGGCTCTGTATCAGTGTTGGTTGCCTGCAGCCTGATCTGGCTGTCGCCTGTTTCTGCGGTGCTGAAGCGGATGTCCCAGGCGTCTTGAGGCCGCGGGGTGAAGACCGCCTGGAGATCGCTCAGCTGCAGGGTGTCGACCTCCAGATCCTGAGCCTGCAGTCGCACCGGGAGTAGGCGCAGATCGTCGTTGGCGCTGATACCTTGCAGCGTGTCGAGGTCGGCCTTGCCGGCCCAGTCCAGCCAGGGCATCAGGTCCAATTGCTCAAGCGCGCCGCTGATCTCGATGGAGCGACTCGGTGGCAGCGCTGCCGGCTGACCGCTCAGGTTGACCGCGAGACGTTGTAGGCTGATGGCGCCGCTGGGCCCGCGATCGACCTCCAACAAGCTGCCAATCCGACCATAGTCGAGTGTTAGCGGAAGCGGCCATCGATCCTGAAAGCGGCCGCTTAGCTCGAGACGGCGCTGCTCGCGCACGGCTTTCCCGATGGGAGCTGGCAGCGAAAGCTCGATCCCTTGCAGGTTGGAGCTGAGGGTGAAATCGATCGGCGGACGCTGTTGGGCCGCGTCGCGGTTGCTGAGCCTGAGAGCGAGCCGCCAATCGAGTGCGCCGCTGGCGAGGGACCAGAGGCTGCTGGGCAGGTGCTCGGCGAGGCGATCGACGCTGGTGCGGCCCTGTAGATCGATCTCGGTGCGGGCGTCTTCGGTGCCGCCGTCCAAAGTCTCGACATCGACCTCGAGCGCCTGCTGACCTAGACGCGTGCGGATGCCTTCGGCATCGATGCCGGTCTCGTCGAAGCGCAAGCGGCCGGCGATCTGGTTGAACTGCAAATCGGTGCCTTTGATGCTCAGGCTTCGGTCGCCGTTGTCGTCGCTAGGGGGGGCTGGGTCCCAGATCAGCTCACCGGCGTAACGAAATGGCAGCGCCCGGTTGAGGGGAACGCCAAGTTGCAGATGGATGTCGCCGTCTCCGCTGACCTCGGCCGTTGCTGCAAGGCCACCGAGCCGATGCGCCAATGGCGAGGTTGCCAGCACATGCAGTCCATCGGCCAGAGGACCTTCGCCGCGGGCGTCGATCTCGAGGTAGGTCGGTTGCCAAAGGTTGGGCATACTGACGCGCCCAGCCTCGACTTGGCTGTTCAGGATCTCGGCGCTCGGTACATCGACCTCGAGACTGCGATTCTCGAAGCGCAGCGTTGCGGCCACCTGCCGCAGGGGCGGCCAGCTCAGGCGCGAGGTCTCTTCGGCGTTGCTCAGGCCAGGCGCAGAGTCTGAGGGTTGGGCGGCGATGTCGTAGTCGAGCACGCCATCCACCGTCCGTAACTCGAGGATAAAGCGTCCTTCCAGATCATCGAATGGGAAGCGCTCGAGCGGTCCGCGCAGTAGCAGATCACCGGATTCGAGCTGGCCGGCAACGACCGCCTGCTCGAGCCAGTCCTCCAGGCGATCATCCATGACCCCGACCGGCAGCCAATACGGCAGTGCAGCGACGCTCCCGTTGCGAAGATGCGTGTGCAGATCGATGAACGGATTGGCGCCGGAGGGATGCAGGCAGAGGCTGAGGCGAGTCAGGGTCTCTAGATGCTCGGTGTTGGCGGTGAGTGCCTGGGTCCAGAGGTGGATCGAGCCGGCCGGCATCATGCGCCAGGCGAAGTCGCCATCCAGCCGGTTGAAACGATGCGGCCGCGCGAACAGCGGCTGTAGGTCGATCTCGGCATCGCTGCTGCTGACGCTGGCGTAGCCACCCCGGGGGCCAAGATCGAGGCTGAGATCGAGTCCGGAGAAAGGCGGGATGCCGGTGCCCGGCGGTGTCGAGTTTGATGCAGGGGTGGGGGCGTTGCTCGATGCGCTGGTCGACGAACTGGCGTCAATCGTCAAGTTCTCGAGTTCGGTGCTGAGGCGCCAGTCGCTGATCACGAGCGGCGCCCGGTGCTGCTCCATCTCCATCAGCAGTGGATCGGTTGAGGGTAGGGCTGGTTGCGCGCCGTCATCCGCCACGGTTTGAGGCTGTTCGAGCGTTGAGGACGGCCCGTCCCTGTGTCTCGGCGTCGCCTGTGGCTCGACGGCCAAGTCCATGTGTAGTGCGAGATTGCGGGCGCGCCCGTGGATGCGGCCTCGACTGAGCCTGACGATGGCGTCGGGTAGATCGGGCGCGATGACGGTGATGGCCCTGGCAATTGGCCCGATCTGGAGCGTGCCGATCGCGGCGAAGAGCTTCGCCGCGGGCGATGCCGCATGAGCGTTGGGTGCTGTGGTTGCTCCTGTCGCTCTCGGTGCGCGGCGGTAGCGCAGGCTTGCCGATGTCGGTGCTGATCCCCTCTGGCCCGGCAGCAGGAGATCGCTGAGGTCCAGCCGCCAGCCCTGATCCTGTTGCTGCCAGTGCGCGAGTCCCGCCAGGTTGCCGAGGCGCACGCCATGCCTTCTGCGCTCATCCTTGAGTTCCTGCCGCTTGAGATCCAACTGCTTCAGGCCTAGTCGCTTGATCTCGAACCCTGTCAGTGATTCCGCCAACTCGCCTTGCTCGAGCTGATTCCAACTCTCGATGCGGAAATCGCGTGAGTCCAGCTCAAGCTGAGCGGGCAAGAATGATTCCGCGATCATGCCTAAGTTTCCACCATCGGCGCTCAGATACAGGCGCCCGGACCAGTGCTCGGGGTGCTGCGCCTGGCCCTGGAGCTGAGCCAGGATATCGAGCTGGCCGGTTTGCTCGTCGTCTGTCCTGACTCCCGGTTTTGAAAGCCCGTTGCTGCTTGGCTTTGCAATTGCCCGCACACGGAGATCGTGTGCTTGACCCTGGTTCGCCAGCTCCGCGATCTCGATGAAGAGCCTTTGGTTTGGTGCCTCGGTGCTCTGGTCACGCCAGCTCAGCCAACTGTCCAGCAACCGGAAGCGCCCTTCGCGCAGGAAGAAGTCGAGCGCCTGAGGATCGTTGCCTTGCATCGAATCCAGCCCGAGCACGCGGATGTTGCCGTCCTGAGTGCGCAGTAACTGAACCTCGGCGCCGGCGAGGCTGATGGCATCAATCCGCGGCCGGAGCGCTTTGACTGTGGCGAGCAGGTCCAGGTCGACACCCAAGGTGTGCGCCGAGAGGAGGAGCCGGCCCGAGCCACCATCACCATCACCCTTAGCCGCAGAGGCCGAGTCTCCAGCTGTCAGCAGCTCTGCATCGGTAAAACTCAGGACCGGTGTGAACCCACGCAGCTGGACGGAGAGGCTGCCGACCTTAACCTCCACGCCCAGGGTTTCGCTGAGATGGGTGAGCAGGCTGCTCTGCAGGCCGTCCGCCTGTGGCAGTAGCAGTCGCACCGCGATCGAGAGCAGCGCGAGCATGATGATCAGCGTCGCGACTGCGGTGACTGTACCTTTGAAGAGCCGTTTGAGGGGCCGCGTCATCTTGACGTTGTTGCGGATCAGATCAAGACCACATCGTACTGCTCTTGAGTATAGAGCGACTCGGCCTGGAGCTTGATCGGCTTACCGATGAACTCCTCGAGCTCCGCCAGATGGCCGGATTCTTCGTCCAAGAGCCGATCGATCACCTCTTGCGAGGCCAGGACCAGCAACTGCTCGACCTCAAACTGGCGCGACTCGCGCAGGATCTCGCGGAAGATCTCGTAGCAGGTGGTCTCGGCGGTCTTCAGTGATCCGCGCCCATTGCAACAGGGGCAGGGCTCGCAGAGGATGTGCTCGAGCGATTCGTGGGTGCGCTTGCGGGTCATCTCGACCAGCCCGAGCGCCGAGACCTCGGTGATATGGGTCTTGGCGTGATCGCGTGCGAGGCACTTCTCGAGCGCGCGCAGGACCTGGCGCTTGTGCTCCTCATCGGTCATGTCGATGAAATCGATGATGATGATCCCACCCAGGTTGCGCAACCGGAGCTGACGGCAGATGGCCTGCGCCGCCTCCAGGTTGGTCTTGAAGATGGTCTCCTCGAGGTTGCGATGGCCGACGAAGGCGCCGGTGTTTACATCGATGGTGGTCATCGCCTCAGTCTGGTCGATGACCAGATGACCGCCGGATTTGAGCTGCACCTTGCGTTGAAGGGCCTTCTGGATCTCGTCTTCGACCCCGTACAGATCGAACAGCGGTCGCTCGCCGCCGTAGTATTCGATGCGTTCAACGATCTCCGGGATGTACTTGACCGCGAACGGGCGTGCCTTGTCGACGGTGGCGCGCGAATCGATCCGGACCCGCTCCACCTCGGGCGTTACCAGGTCACGCAGCGCGCGCAGCGCCAGGGGTAGATCGTCGTGGATCAGGCCGATCTCAGTTCCACCATCGGAGCGCTCACGGATGCCGCTCCAAAGCTTGGCCAGAAAGGCCATATCGCGGCACAGGTCATCGTCGCTCACCGTCTCGGCGGCGGTGCGGGCGATGTAGCCGCCGATGCCCTCATGCGTATCAACATAGGCCTGCAACACCTCGCGCAGGCGCTTGCGCTCGTCGTCGTCTTCGATCTTTTGCGAGACGCCGGTGTTGCCAAGCCGAGGCATGAAGACCAGGTAGCGCGAGGCGATCGAGATATTGGTGGTCAGCCGCGCGCCCTTACTGCCGAGCGGGTCCTTGACCACCTGCACCAGGATCGGGTCGCCTTCCTTGACCAGGCTGTTGATGTGCTCGCTGCGCGTCTCACCATCGACTGTCATGATGTCCGATGCGTGCAAGAAGGCAGCGCGATCGAGGCCGACCTCGACGAAGGCGGCCTGCATGCCTGGCAGCACACGGCAGATACGGCCACGGTAGATGTTGCCGACCAATCCGCAGCGCTCGGCGCGTTCGATGATGATCTCTTGCACCACGCCGTTTTCAATCACCGCGACACGCGTCTCCGGCGGTGTAATGTTGATGAGGATCTCTTCGCTCATCGTCGGGCCGCAGGCTGTGCGGCAGCGTTACTCAGTGGCATCGGTATAGACCTCATAATGAATTGGATAGGCATGCGCCGAATGCCATCGGTCAGCACACTAGCGAATCGATGCCCTGCTCTCGCAGCAGCCGGGCCGTTTCAAACAGCGGCAGGCCAACAACGTTGCTGTAACTTCCGTGGATGGCCTCGACGAAGATCGCTCCACGGCCCTGGATCGCATAGGCACCGGCCTTGTCCTGGGGCTCTCCGCTGGCCCAGTACGCCAATGCCTCGGCATGGGTGATCTTGCGCATCTGGACCTCGGTCTCGACCAGCGCCTGTCGCTCGATCGGTCGATCGCAGGCCTGCTGCGCTCTGTCTGAGATCGGCGCGAGCAGGCTCACCGCAGTGAGCACCCGATGTCGCCTCCCAGACAACAAGGCTAGCATCCGCAGCGCGGTGTCGGCATCTGCGGGCTTACCCAGGATCTGCTCGCCAATCACCACGGCGGTGTCGGCGGCGAGCAACGGGTGGATGGCTGCTTTGCTCACGGTCGCCCAGCCGGCATGCGCCTTGGCCGCTGCGATTCGAGCGACGTAGGCTTCGGGTGACTCTTGCTCGATCGGCGTCTCGTCTGTCTCGGTACTGACCACTTGCGGCCTCAGGCCGAGCTGCGCCAGGAGTTCAAGCCGGCGCGGGGAGCGCGATGCCAGATAGAGCTGGATCGGTGCCGCCGCAGGTCGCTGTATGCTGTTGTCTGTCATACTGATCCGCGGTGGTAAGGGTGACCTTGAATGATGCTCCAAGCCCGGTACAGTTGCTCGGCGAGAATGACACGTACCAGTGGATGCGGGAAGGTGAGTGGTGATAGCGACCAGTGTTGCTCGGCCCGCGCCAGGCAGTCGGCAGAGAGACCGTCGGGTCCGCCGACCAGCAGCACGAGGTCGCGACCACCCGCCATCCAAGCCTCAAGCTCACGGGCCAGGGCCTCGGTGCTCCAGGCCCGCCCGCGCGCATCCAGCGCGATCGCGTGCGCCGTGCTTGGGATCGCTTTCAGCAGTCGTTCGCCTTCCTCCGCCAGCAAGCGGTTGCGTTCCGCGGCTGAGAGCTGAGGGCGTTGTCCGGATTTGTTACGGCCTCGACCCAACCCCTTGCCGCGGGCTGCGGGCTCGATCTCGACCAATGTCAGGGCGCAGCTTGGAGGCAGGCGTTTCGCGTACTCGGCAAAGCCCTCGTCGACCCAGGTTGGCATGCGTCGTCCGACGCTGAGAAGTTGGATACGCATCTCAGTCCCCTTAGACTGATGATCATCGGTGATCTGATCTCGACCTGAGGTTGTGGTCAGCTCTTGCGAAATTGTCTCAAGTAGGCCAGGATTGTCTCTGTTTTCAATGAAAATACCTCTGAGGGCCGGGGTCAAGTCATGAGCAAGCCACTGAGCAGCAATATCCACTCCTCCGTCGACCTGCTCGTTGCCCGAGCGCCCAGAGAGGTTGTCAGAGACAGACCCATCTCTGCTACCAGAGCGACACCCATCAGGGGCCTGGTAGCATCAGCGCCCAGTGCCAGCTGGGTCCTGTGGATAGTTGCCATTATGGCGGTAATCGCGCTCGGAGGTTGCGGGGGTGGCTCCAACCTGCGCGGCGGCCCCGTTTCCAAGATCGAGTATGACAACAGCGGGATGTTCCCGGTCCCGAAAGCGATCCAGCCCAACGTCGATTTCTGGCGCCATGTCTATGGTGTCTGGAGCCGTGGTGAGGTCGCCTTCCATGACAACGAGCACATGGGCGTTGTCTACGAGGTTGGCGAGCTACCCGGCACGGTGCAGGAAGGCTACACCAACGAACAGCGTGCATGGGTCAAGTCCCGCGAGGCCATGTATCGGGATCGGTTGCGTTCTCTCGAGCACAAGGTGCGGCAGCGGACGCCGCTCAGTTCTTCAGACAAAGAATTGCTTGCCAAGATCGAGCAGGGTGCGGGCAAGGGCGCGGTCTATGGGGCCTCAGATCGGCTACGCAGTCAGCGCGGTGTGCGTGAGCGGTTCAAGCGTGGTCTTGAGATCAGCGGTCGCTACGATCCCTATTTCCGCCAGATCATGAGTGCTAAGGGTGTCCCCGAGGACCTCGCCTACCTGCCCCATGTCGAGTCTTCGTTCCAGACTCACGCGCGCTCGAGTGTCGGCGCTGCCGGGATCTGGCAGTTCATGCCGGCGACTGGGCGCGACTACGGCATGCAGGTGGACCGCACTATCGATGAGCGGCTTGATCCCATTACCTGTGCCGATGGCGCCGCTCGCTATCTATCCGCGGCGCATCGCAAACTTGGCAACTGGCCGCTAGCGATCACCTCGTACAACCATGGCAAGGGCGGAATGGCGAATGCTAAGGCACAGCATGGCGACGACATCGGCAAGATCGTCAAGAACTACAAAGGCCGCGCCTTTGGCTTCGCCTCTCGCAACTTCTACGCCTCCTTCGTCGCTGCGCGTGAGGTGGCCGATCATCCCAAACGCTACTTCCCGGAGGGTGTGCGCTACGAGGAACCTTGGTCCCACGAGCGCCTGGTGCTGCGCAGTTCGATGCCGGTGCATCACGTTGCCAATCACTACGGCGTTTCTACCGCCAGCCTGGCTCGCGTGAATCTGCACTGGCGCGACTCCGCTGCTGAAGGTCGGGCGCAGCTCCCCGCCGGGAGCACGGTCTGGTTGCCAGCAGGCAGTACGCGCCGCGTTGCCGCGCATCCGCCGGCCTATCGCGACCGCATCAGTGTGCCCTCGACCGCGGCCCTGGTGGTTCGCAACGAAAGCAGCTCAACCAAACAGGCCAAGAAGACGGGTCAGGCCAGGCTGGCGAGTACGGCCAAGTCCGCTAGCGAGAAAGCGTCGGCCAAAACTGCAACGGCCTCGCCGAAGTATCACGTCGTTAAACCAGATGAGACCCTCTACCGGGTGGCCGTAAACAACGGCATCACCGTGAACAAACTCCGCAAGCTAAACCAGCTCGGCCCGAACGACAACAGGATCCGGGTCGGCCAGAAGCTGAAGGTGAGCGGCTAAGCACCTCGAACAGGTCGAGCTTGCTCGGCCCTCATCTCATCAGCAACAAGCCGATATCCATTACCGTCAGCTTAGCGCCGGGCGCTTCTTTGCAGGGCGAACAATCGATGGCGCCATTTCGCTGAAAACATCCTCGGATTGACGCATGACCCTTTAACAAGGAATGCTCGACTTGCCACCTCTGGGCGCCTGAACTAGGCTCGCAAAGTATATACATTTGTTTCTACTGACCAGGGGTTGTCTGATGGGCATTCAGGTTGTAAGAAAATGGGGTAACAGTCCTGCAGTGCGTCTACCTGCCGCCATTATGGAGGCGGCTCATCTGGCGCTGGATCAGGCTGTCGAAATCCGAGTGGAAAATGGTCGGGTGATCATCGAGCCCGCAACTCTAAGTTACGCCCTGGATGACTTGCTGGCGGGCATCACTCCGCAGAACCGCCATGACGAACAGGGCTTTGGTGGGGCCAGGGGGAAGGAAATCCTTTGATGGTAACGGGATACATACCCGACGAGGGCGATATCATTTGGTTGAACTTCACCCCGCAAAGGGGACATGAACAAGCCGGCAGACGCCCAGCCGTCGTGTTAAGCCATAAGATTTACAACCATCGAGCAGGTTTGCTTGTCTGCGTGCCCATCACCAATCAAATCAAGGGTTACCCATTTGAGGTCATGCTAAAAGGTAGCGAGGCAAGCGGCGTTGCGCTCGCCGACCAGGTGAACAGTCTCGACTGGAAAAGTCGAGAGACAGCGCGTAAAGGAGCGGTAAGTGCGGAAGCACTTGCCGAAATCAGGGCAAAAATCAAAACACTATTGCGCCTGGTTTGATGCCCCGAGCGACTTTCTCCAGTCCATGGCCTTGATCGGCTTGCGTCACTTGATCGATTAATAAAATCCGCATTCGCCCAAACGCCAAGAGTCTGGCCGTCCACCAGAAAGGCGAGTTGCTCCTCGCGCGCTGTGCGTTCCAGCGCCAGTGCCCCGGTCAGCGCCTGGTTGGCCTCGCGCAGACGCCCTCCTTCTGCAAGCGAAGCTCCGTAGCGCCATCAGGGCTCAAGCGCGAGGCCCCGGGCTGCTGCGCCAGACCAGCCGCTCGAAGCCAAGCGCAACCACGGCGTGAGTGTGCAGGCGCAGGCGCTCGCCATAGGCTTGCTCGAGCCCTAGGCGGTGGTGGGCGAGCTGGGCCTCGGCGGTGTCCAAATCGGAAGCCATCATGGGCAGGGCAGCGAGGGCATCGCGCGGCTGCTTGCGCAGTGACGCGCCGGTGAGGGTCAGATCCTGAAGGCCCAGGTGCACGGCGGTGATGTCGGCCTCAGTGAAGCCGCAGAGGTCGATAAATCGCGCGTCCAGGCTGAAGTTTTTGGAGACATTAAAGCCGCTGGAAATATCGGCCAGCACTACGGGAGACACCCCGGTGATGAACACCCATCGAGCATGGAGAAATTCCAGCGCAGCACGAAATACTGATTGTGCCGCTTGGTCGGTGCTTGGCCAATGGCGATTTCGCCGAACAGCGTATCGAATTCCTCGGCACGGGCGAGATCGTAGTAGTTCTCCAACGTGGTCAGCCATGCGGCCTTGCCGAAGCGGCGCGGGCGCAGGAAGAGGAGCTGCTTGCCAGCTTCTTCCAGTGCGCGGATACGGTCGCTGCGATCGGTGTAGTAGTAGCCTTCGCTGCGGATGGCGTTGAAATCAGCGGTGCCGTAAGGGAATTTCATGACGAATGACCGGAACGTGAGTCATGCAGCCAGTAGAAAGCGCCGCGTCGCGCTGGGGACCCGAAGTCCTCGGTCCGTCACCACTGACTTCGAGCAAATCATCAACGGCGCCTGCGGCAGCGCCGCGGC
>CAZEZH010000093.1:0-13792 GCA_964516305.1 uncultured Halochromatium sp.
GAAACAGCTAGATCAAGAGGGGATTCGCTAGCGCCCACCAATCCTAAGTCAGCGCTCATTAGTGATCGCTCACATCTCTTGCGGAAGATAGACGTAGGCCTTCTTGACTCCGGCGCCTTTGATGGCGAAGGCCTGGGATTCGAAGTAGTTGCCGAGGTTGACGGCTTGTCCGGCTGGATAGGTGCCAATTGTGATCTCGTTGCCAGTAACCTCGTAGCTGCCGTCGCCAGGCGGCATCTGCAGGGTGACCTGGCAGGGCGAGGTGGCGCAGGTTCCGGTCTCGCCGGGCGCGACGGTGATTGCATTAGAGCCAGAGACGTGCGTTTCGGCCAAAACTGAGCCAACGACTAAGCCGAGGCTGGCGACCAGCATGGCTGAACGCAAGGGTAGACCGATGGTCGCGGCGCGGTTGATTGTCTTCATCGCGGGTTGAGTCCTCTGCTGGTCGTGATTTGCACGGGTTGCGGCTGTGCTCATTCGATGAGGCCGGTCACGCAGTCGATTGCGGCCTGGTTATTGCCCATAGGATAGAAGCTGTTGATGTCGCCGGCGTAGGTCTGGGTGTCGATCATACCGGCGCCAAGCTTGGTCGTCTCATCGATAAAGCTGGTGTCGTCGCTGCTGGTATCGAGCAGATAGCCGATTGGCTGCGAGCCAACGCTGAGCTTGCCGCAGCGAGCATCAACCCGATCAAGAAAGGCATTCGAGGCCGGACCTTCCGGCGCGACGAGGCCGCCGCCACATCCAGCGAGTGAGAGGGTGAAGCTGGCGACTGCGGCTTGAACCAATGCGAGCGGCATCGTGGCATCCTTATGTGACGGGTGGAAGAGGCAGCTCAGTGTCTGATCGCGGCGTTGAAGCGTCAAGCAATTAGGCGATTGCCGGAAAAGCCCGTGCCGGGCAGTTAGCAACGGCCGCAGCTGCCGACTTGCCACCAAGGCTAGAGTAGAATCTAAATGGGTGTGAGCCCAGCCCCGACCGACTAAGAGTATCGATAGATGAGCGACAACCCCCAAGACCCCTCAGTATCGGAGCCGGTGGCGGTGGCCAGAGCGCCTGCGCCCGCTGTGAGTTCGGAGATTGTCGCGCTCGCCGACGCGCCTCCTGCGGAGCGAGCGGAGATCAAGGCCCTGCTAGCCGAGCTGGACCTGACCGACAGCAGTGCGATCATGCATTTCGGCGCCAAGGCGCAGCAACAGTTGACCGCGGTCTCTGACCAGATGCTGGAAGGCGTGCGCAGCAAAGACATCGGCGCCGCCGGGCAGACCCTCAACGAGATGGTCGGCACCCTGCGCGGGTTTGATGTTGAAGGGCTGGATCCAAACGCGAAGCCTGGCTTCTTCAAGCGGCTGTTCGGTGCCGGCAAGCCGATCATGCGCTTTCTGCAAGAATACGAGGCGGTGCGCGACCATATCGACCGCATCACCATCGATCTGGAGCGTCACAAGACCCGGTTGCTGACCGATGTGACCTCGCTGGACCGGCTCTATGACGCCAACCTCGATTACTTCCGCGAGCTCGAGCACTACATCGCGGCCGGCGATGCCAAGCTGGCAGAGCTGGATCAAGAGACGATCCCGGCGCTGGCGGCCGAGGTTGAGCAGGCAGAGGACATGGTTGAGGCGCAGAACCTGCGGGATCTCCGCAGTGCGCGCGACGACCTGGAGCGCCGTGTGCACGATCTTCGCCTCACGCGTCAGGTCGCAATGCAGGCCCTGCCGAGCATCCGCCTAGTGCAAGAGAACGACAAGGGCCTGATCAACAAGATCAACTCGACCCTGGTCAATACGGTGCCGCTGTGGCGGCAGCAGCTCGCGCAAGCGGTGACCATCTACCGTTCCGGGCGCGCTGCCGAGACGGTCAAGGCGGCGACCGATCTGACCAATGACCTGCTCAAGGCCAACGCCGCCAACCTGAAGACCGCCAATGCCGAGGCGCGGCGGCAGATCGAGCGCGGCGTGTTCGACATCGAGACGGTCAAGGAGGCCAACCGCACGCTGATCGAGACCATCGAGGAGAGCCTTCAGATTGCCGATGAGGGCAAGCGCGCTCGCGCCGCGGCGGGTGCGGAGCTGCAGCAGATGGAGGCCGATCTGCGCAAGACGCTGGCTGCTGCCAGTGCGCCACAGAGCAGCGATCGGGTCTAACAGCCGCTCATAAGGATGGTCTCGGTCAATCCTTAGGCGGCGAGGCCGCGCGTGCGGAGCTGCTTGATCTGATCGCGCAGTGCTGCGGCCCGCTCGAACTCGAGTGCTTTGGCGGCACTGTACATCGCTTTCTCCAGACTTTTCACCTTCTTCGCCATCTGCGCCGGTGTCAGATCGGCGTACTCGGCCATCTCCTCGGCGACCTTGGCGTAGTCGCGCGCCTTCATGGGAGCACCTGGCACATGCGCCTCCATGATGTCGGCAACTGCCTTCTTGATCGTCTGCGGCGTGATGCCGTGCGCTTGATTGTGGGCGACCTGCTTGGCGCGGCGGCGATCGGTCTCGTCGATCGCGCGGCGCATCGAGCCGGTGATCTCGTCGGCGTAGAGGATTGCCTTGCCATTGGCGTTGCGGGCGGCACGGCCAATGGTCTGGATCAGCGAGCCCTCCGAGCGCAGGAAGCCTTCTTTGTCGGCATCGAGGATCGCCACCAGTGAGACCTCGGGCATGTCTAGCCCCTCTCGCAGCAGGTTGATGCCGACGAGCACGTCGAACTCGCCCAAGCGCAGATCGCGAATGATCTCGACGCGCTCGACGGTATCGATATCCGAGTGCAGATAGCGCACGCGGATGCCGTGCTCGCCCAGATAGTCGGTCAGATCCTCCGCCATGCGCTTGGTCAGCGTGGTCGCCAGCACGCGCTCGTGATGGGCGGTGCGCAGCCGGATCTCAGAGAGTAGATCGTCGACCTGGGTGCGTGCCGGGCGTACCTCGACCTCGGGGTCGATCAGACCGGTCGGGCGCACCACCTGCTCAATCACGGCGCCGGAATGGTCGATCTCATACTGGCGCGGCGTTGCTGAGACGTAGATGGTCTGCGGTCGGCGCGCCTCGAACTCCTCAAACCGCAGCGGCCGGTTATCCAAGGCCGAGGGTAGCCGGAACCCGTAGTCGACCAGGTTCTCCTTGCGCGAGCGGTCGCCGCGGTACATGCCGCCGAGCTGTGGCACCGTCACATGGCTCTCGTCGATGACGATGAGCGCGTCTTTCGGCAGATAGTCGAACAGGGTCGGGGGCGGCTCGCCGGGTCCGCGACCGGAGAGGTAACGACTGTAGTTCTCAATGCCAGAGCAATAACCGACCTCGACCATCATCTCCAAATCGAAGATCGTGCGCTGCTCGAGTCGTTGTGCCTCCACCAGCTTATCGTTGTCGCGCAGCCAGTTGAGCCGATCCTTGAGCTCGACCTTGATCTGCTCAATCGCGTTGAGGATGACCTCGCGTGGCGTCGCATAGTGGGTCTTTGGGAACACCGTATAGCGCGCCACCTTGCGCTTGGACTCGCCGGTGAGCGGATCGAACAGCGACAGGGCCTCGATCTCGTCGTCGAACAGCTCGATGCGCACTGCCTCGTCGTCTGACTCGGCCGGGTAGATATCGATCACATCGCCGCGCACCCGATAGGACCCGCGCGAGAGCTCGATCTCGTTGCGCCGATACTGCAGCGCCGAGAGCCGGCGCAAGATGGCGCGCTGGTCGATCAGATCACCGCGCGAGAGGTGCAGGACCATCTTTAGATAGGCCTCCGGATCACCGAGGCCATAGATGCTCGACACGGTGGCGACCAGGATAACGTCCGGGCGTTCGAGCAGGGCCTTGGTCGCCGACAGGCGCATCTGCTCGATGTGCTCGTTGATCGAGGCATCCTTCTCGATGTAGGTATCGGAGGCCGGCACATAGGCCTCGGGCTGGTAGTAATCGTAGTAGGAGACGAAGTACTCGACCGCGTTGTGCGGGAAGAACTCGCGCATCTCGCCATAGAGCTGCGCGGCCAGGGTCTTGTTTGGGGCCAGCACCAAGGTGGGGCGCTGGACTCGGTCGATCACGTTGGCAATCGTGAACGTCTTACCGGAACCGGTCACCCCGAGCAGCGTCATCCCCGCCTCGCCATCGTTCAACCCCTCGTTAAGACGGCGGATCGCCTCTGGCTGATCGCCAGCGGGTTGAAACTGCGAGGCGAGCTCGAACGGTCGAGTCATAGTGGGGTGATACCAGGCCTAATTGGTTTGGGTGGTTGGTCAGGTTGTGCCGCCGTGCATCGCAAGGTCGGTTCTGATTCGCTATGATCGGGTGCCCGACGCTGAATGCCAATGTGCTTCGCCGGCAACCCTGTCTTGCAGCGCTTGGCCTGCCACGATAGTGGGCCATGATCCATCCAACTTGCGCTATCCGGAACCTATCACCGATGACCATTAAGCTCTCTAACCGCGTCCAGTCCGTTAAGCCATCGGCCACGCTTGCCATCACTGCTCGCGCCAGGGAACTGCGCGCGGCGGGCAAGGATGTGATCGGTCTCGGTGCAGGTGAGCCAGACTACGATACGCCAGAGCACATCAAGCAAGCGGCCATCGAGGCGATCAATGCGGGATTCACCAAGTACACCGCAGTCGACGGCACGCCCGAACTCAAACGCGCGATCATCGCCAAGTTCCAAAGCGACAACGGCATCGACTATTCGCCGGAGCAGATCCTGGTGTCCTGTGGCGGCAAGCAGAGCTTCTTCAACCTAGCGCAGGCGGTGCTCGACCCCGGCGATGAGGTCGTAATCCCAGCGCCTTACTGGGTGTCCTATCCTGATATGGTGCTGCTCGCCTGCGCTGCGCCAGTGTTCGTGCATGCCGGAGCTGAGCAGCAGTTCAAGATCACGCCGAATCAGCTGCGTGGCGCGATGAACGAGAAGACGCGCCTAGTGGTCATCAACAGTCCGTCGAACCCGACCGGCATGGCTTACACGACCGACGAGCTGGCGGCGCTCGGTGAGGTGCTGCGCGACTTCCCGCGCGCCCTGATTGCGACCGACGATATGTACGAGCACATCGTCTGGCCCGAGCGGCAACCGTTCGTCAACATCATCAACGCCTGCCCGGACCTGCTACCGCGCACCTTGGTGCTCAATGGCGTTTCTAAGGCCTACTCGATGACCGGCTGGCGTATCGGCTACGCGGGTGGACCGGAGTCTGTGATCAAGGCGATGAAGAAGATCCAGTCGCAGAGCACCTCGAATCCGGCCTCGATCTCTCAGGTCGCGGCACAGGCCGCACTTGAAGGACCACAGGACTGCATCAGCGAGATGCTAACGGCCTTCAAACAGCGCCACGACCTGGTCGTCGAACGGCTCAACGCCACACCCGGTATCGAGTGTCTGCCTTCCGACGGCACCTTCTACGTTTTTCCAAAGATGCAAGGTCTGATTGACAAGCTTGATGGCGTACGCGACGACCTTGAACTCGCCGAGTACCTGATCGAGCAAGCCGGCGTTGCCTTGGTGCCGGGCTCAGCATTTGGCTCGCCCGGCTACGCGCGCATCTCGATCGCCACCAGTCAGCAGAACCTTAAGAACGCTTTGGAGCGGATCGCTAAGGTAGCGAGTTGAATGGCGTAACGGCAACTAGCGGACCGGTGAGATTAGCTGCCTGTGCGTCGTGATGATGGCCAAGGCGCTTAGTCATAGGCCTTGGTCATCTCCAACGCGACCCTCCTGAGCAGATGGGCTCGGGAAGTTCAACCTCGCGACAGGGCAAATGCCTCTCATCGAGGTTCCCTAACGCTTGAAAAAACGACTTGCTAGGCAACCTTTAAAGAGTTCCAGACGCGAAGAAGGGGTTTCGGCCGAAACCGAAACCCCTTCTTCTTCAATGGCTCCCCGAACTGGACTCGAACCAGTGACCCACTGATTAACAGTCAGTTGCTCTACCAACTGAGCTATCGGGGAAGTGATTGAGCCGCATACTTTAGCCACACTGTGCGCGCCAGTCAAGAGCTATGATCGCTGAACTGCCCGCGTGCAGTCTCGCCAGCGACAAACCGCGCGGCTCATGGGTTGGGTTGTCGTGGAGGTCGCTGCGAAGGCTTGCTTACAGCGAATTGCGCGCGACTAGATCGATCAGCGCTGCGCGACCGGTATGACCACTGCCCTCCTGGAGCTCAAGTTCATACTCCTCGAGCCGCAGGATCTCCATGCCGGCGAAGGCATCGCGCAGCAAGTCCGGCGTGTAGAGCAGCTCGGCACAGGGCGGGCCACCAGAGCCGTAGGCGAGCTGAGCCGGTGTGAAACCGTGCAACAGGAGTATGCCGCCAGGTGCGAGGCTGTGCTGCATGCCGGCGAAGATATCGGCCCGCAGCGCCGCGACTTGCATTCTGCCGCAAAAAAAAGAATCATCCGCGCCGATCCAGCATCGCGAGTGAATGCGCGGCTGGCTCCGACCCGTATTCAATCAGCCCAATGGAGCCAATGAGATGGAAGCGATGCAGCAACCGACTGCCGATGAATTGAAAGTCAGGCTTGCGGCCTGATCGCTGCCGATCGAGGCCTTGCCGGTAGACCGGACTGGCCCAGACTTGCCCAATTTCCAGATGGGGCTTACGGATGCGCCGCCAAGGAGCAGAACATGATGGTCGAGAATCGTTTCCAACCCGAGACTGGCTTTCGAGCTAATTATCGGACTTTGTCTGTGCGTTGGCCCATACTTTGCCGCGCTTGGCTGCTGATGCTGCTCGCGCTCCTTGTATTTCCACCAGTTTCGCCTGCGGCAGATGGTCACATCGCCACCTTTTCCATTGTTGCCCGCGACCCGCTGACCGGCGACCTGGGTGTTGGCGTTCAGTCCAAATACTTTGGCGTCGGCTGGGTGGTGCCACATGCGCGCGCCGATGTCGGTGCGCTCGCCACACAGGCTCGCGGCAATATCCTTTACGGCGCGCAGGGCCTGGGGCTGCTGGAGTCGGCTATGAGTGCCTCTGAGACACTAGAGCGCCTGCTCAGCGAAGATCCACTCCGCGCGCAGCGCCAAGTCGGCGTGGTTGCGGCCGACGGCGACGCGGCCACCTATACCGGCGATGAGACCCTTCCCTGGTCCGGCGGAGTGGCCGGCGAAGGCTATGCAGTGCAGGGCAATCTGCTGGCTGGGCCAGAGGTGGTCGATGCGATGGCCGCGGCCTTTGAGACTACCGACGGCGACCTGGCTAGCCGCTTGGTTACAGCGCTTGCCGCTGGCCAGGCCGCCGGTGGCGATGCTCGTGGGCGTCAGTCGGCGGCGCTCCTTGTGGTGCGTGCGGGTGCCGGCTACATGGGTGCCAACGATCGCCTGGTCGACCTCCATGTCGAGGACCATCCAACGCCCATCGCGGAGCTGTACCGGCTGCTCGGCATCCGCCAATCCCAGGTCGCTACTGGGCGAGCGCAGCGGGCGCTGAACCGAGCACGAAACAGCGAGGACCAGGCGCAGCGGGAGACGCTGATCGCCGAGTCGCGTGCCCAAGCACAGCAGGCGGTTACGCTCTATGAGCAGGGCGATGCCGGCTGGGTCGCGCTGGCTGGCGCCGAAGCCGAAGCTGGCAATCTGGCTGCTGCGTCCGAGGCGGCGCGTCGGGCGCTGCTGATCAATCCGGTGCTCAAGCGCTATTCGGTGATTCCGGAAACCGGCCTAGGTATCGAGCCACCGCTGCTCAAGCGGTTACTGGACGACACCGATTTCCGCCAGGTCTGGGATGCGCTCCCAGGGGATGACGCCGTCGATGCAGCCATCCTCGACGCCGAGCCAGCGGAGGCTGCCGAATGAGACGCTTCAATGGCCTGTTCGTCCTCGCCTTGGCGTTGATCTCCGGCTGTGCTGGGCATGGCATGGATGCGCCTGCTGTGTTAGAGCCCGGCGATGTGCCAGCCGCAGCGGCGACGCGCAACGGGTTGCGGCCGGTCCCGCTTGCCTCAGCTCGCCTCGAAGCGGATCTCGCGGATGTGCACCGACGGGTCCGGCGCGATCGCTCGGGTCGAGTCTATGCCGGTGCTGTCGCCGGGACGCGAGCCGATGATTTTGCAATCGCCGTGGCGTTGGTGGACGGGCGCACCTTCGAGGTTGGCCCGAGTACGACCCGCTTCCCGCTGATGTCGGTGTCGAAGCCCTTCACCTATGCGTTGGTGGCCCGGCAGTTGGGCGTCCAGCAGGCGCAGGCGCGGCTCGGTGTCGACGCTACTGGGATGCCTTACAACTCGATGGTGCCGCTGGTGATCCGCGATGACCCGCTGCAGAACCCGCTGGTCAATGCCGGTGCGATCGCTGCCCACGGCTTTGTCCAAGGTCCAAGCTCAGCGGCGAAGACCGAGGCGATCCTGACCCTGTACTCGGACCTGGCTGGCGAGACGCTAGCGGTCGAGCAAGCCTGGCGGGTGGACCCGGCGCCGCGCACCTATGCGCTCGGTTATCAGATGAAGCAGGAGGAACTACTCGAGGGCGAGGTCGATGATGTCGCCCGGCGCTATTTGGCCTCAAACATCATCGCCGTGGATACGGCTGCCTTGGCGCAGATGGGTGCGACCCTGGCTACCGGCGGCTTGCGCCCAGAGAGCGGCCGTCGGGTGCTCGACGCCGACAGCGTCCGCGCCGTGCTCTCGGTGATGGTGATTGCCGGCATGTATGAGGATAGCGGGCAGTGGTGGAGCCGCGCCGGGGTGCCGGCCAAGAGCGGGGTCAGCGGCGCTGTGCTCGCCGTGGTGCCGGGCTGGGGCGCCATCGCTGCCTACTCGCCGCGGCTCGACGACGCGGGTAACAGCGTGCGCGCCGCGCAGGCCATCGAGCAACTCGTTGAGCGCTGGAAACTGCATTCGATTGATCGACTGATCAGCCTGACAGAGGTCTCGCGCTGAGGCTCAGAAAGGGTTTGATCATGAAAGGCCAGACTGGGCTCATCGGGCGAGTCCGAGTCCGAGTCCAGCTCTAACGATCAGAGCCGTATTGGTCGACGCAACGATTGGTCCACACAACGATTAGTCCACACAATGAGTAGTCGACTAAAACAGCTGCTTCAAATTGGCCCCGTCGTTCAGGTCTTTCAACATCGTTAGACCAGCCGTTGGCGTAGTACAGCTCGCGGGCATTCTGCACCAGAAAGGCCGAGCGGGTCACATAGAGGATGTCGCCGCTGGCATCCTTCATCTTCTCCAGTGTCAGCACGGTCTTGCCGCTGCCGGCGGAGCCGATATCACCGGCATCCTCTGTTCAGGTGGAGGTCACTTTGTATGCCCGACAGTCGCCACAAGCGCAAAATGCTTGGAGGATTCTAAAAAATCCCGCTCTCGTTGAAGCTCTGCGTGTATTGCTTGTCGCTCCCTTTAATGTGATTGTTGAGCCAGTCGCGGATGAACGCCAGGGTCTCAACCGTTAAAAAAGCCTTACCGCTGTCAGCCTTGTCTTGCAATTCGGCTAGTCTGTTGATAAACGCCTGGTGCTCTATGATGTGGCTTTGTGTGTGGACGTAGTTGATCGCATAGAAATACTGCTCTTCGTCCTTGAAATGCGTTTCTGTATACTCCACCAGCTCTTCAAAGATTGGGTCAAGGACATCGTTGCCTCGGCCACGCACCATCGCTTCATGCAGCTTGTTGTAGAGCGCAATCAGCCGGCGATGTTGCCGGTCGATCTCCGCCACATTGACGCTGTAGCTCTCGTTCCACTCGATGAGTGGCACGGATCGATAGTCTGAGGGCGTTGCTTGCGCAGTGGCATCGGAGCCTGGGAAGAAACCTGATTTCTGCATCTTGTTTGTTCGGACCTCTCAGGGTTGCGGATGGCTGGTAGAGCCAGCTGGAAGACGGGTTGGTCCTTGCGATTGCGCGTTCTCCCATTGTCAGCGCCTTCGTGGCATCGGCCTCAATTCTATCAAGAGTCCCGTGCGTCTGCGTCGGATGAATCACAAGAAGCAGCGGCCCTTGTGCGTCCCTCTTGCCGCCGGCCACTTCGGTAATCGGAGGCCGGTCGCGCAATCGCGCTCAGTCATTCGAAGTAGGTTTCCTCGATCCGGTTGACGTAGGGCAGATCGGCAAGCCGTGTCAAGATAGATAGGAAGTCCGGCTGATGGGTATGACCGATAACTAGCACTTGATCAGCAGCGCAGCCGATGCGCCCGCGTGAGCCATGATAAAAGTCGCTGCTGGGGTCGATGCCTCGGACCTCGGCCGCGAAGTGTTCGCCAGAAGGGATGCAAAACTCGTAGCTGAGTGAGCGTTTGCCATTCGATGGCCCGACGAGGCCATCGGCATCGAGCGCCCTGAGATCGATGCCGAGCACGGGGTCGTTATTGGCGTCTTCGGTGGACGCCAATGCTGCACCTGAGACCACCAGCAGGGCTAACCCAAGCAGCAGGGCAATTGCGCCACCCGCGTGGTTCGCGGGCTGGTCGCTCTGCCAGTTTCGATAATCATTATCAAAAAGCATTAACATCTAATCCTTCCTCAACGAAGTTTGAGCTTTGCCGAGTGTTCAGCGTTGGCAACGACTGCGCTACCGGCCCGAAAGCGGCCGGCGGCTGACCGGACTCATAGGGGGCTGAGCCGAAGGTTGTAGCGCCCCGCACTGATAAGGAGAGTTCGAGGCTTGCTCAGAGTTCTAATCCGCCTAAGCTGTTGCACCGGTGGCGGAGTGGCCAGCTGCCGTTTCCAGGTTTAATGGTTGAGACTCCTTCAACAAGCGTTGCTTAGCCATTGCGCGCTGTCGCCAATCGCATGGCCGATAAAAAAATGACTATACGCCTTGCATTTTGCCACAAAAAGCTGAATTATCTTTGCTAACCCGATGGTGTGACCGATAGCGCCACGGACTTGAATCCCAAACGAACTACTCAACCGGAGCCACCGATGGATAACACTCAACAGCTCACAGCCGACGAATTGAAGGCTCAGCTCGATGCCCTCAACCAGGAGCGCCAAGCCCTCAAGGCCGCGCTTGAACACCGTCGCGAGTCCGAAAAGGTCGAACTCGCGGGCGAGATCAAGGTGCTGATTAACGAGCGCGGGCACGATCTTGAGGAGATCGCCGATCTGTTGATCGGGCGAACGACAGGGCGTAAACGCCGTCGCCAACGTGCCGCCGCCAACGACGCCAATGCCAACTACACCCGTTATGCCGATCCGGATAATCCCGAGAATGTCTACACCCGTGGCCGGATGCCCAACTGGCTGACCGAGAAGATGGCTGCCAATGGCTTCGATCCGACCAATGCCGAGCATCGCGCCCAATTTAAGGAGCAACACCTGGTTCAGCTAGCGGCCTAACAGCTCGCCAATGCCGCTCCTGTCAGGTCATCTTCTAACCCGCAGTGCGATCAGTGATCGCACTGCGGCCTCAGTCTGATAGGTCATTGTGAAGAGCTCAGGCGGTGTGCGCTTCGATGAAATGCATCTCGTTAGTCAGAGGACACCGCTCAGCGGTCCTCGTCCTCGTGGCGATTCGTGACATCGGGAACCCGCACTTGATGTCGCCCCCCTTTGGCAAAAGACTCGGCATTGTACTCGATCGCTAGCTCAGCGGCGTCGCGCGGCCCGTTCTTCCGGTGTCGGTACATATCGCGGTCATTGCGGACGCTCATTGCTGCATTGCGCGCAGCGACCCGATCCTCATAGGATGGCGCGCTTGCAGATTCAGCAGAGCGTGTCGCCTTGAGCCGCTCAGCGCGCCGTTCTTGGCGCAACAGTGCATTCACCTCTTGAGCGGTAAATCGTCGCGTATAACCTTGCGCGTTTGGTATGTAGACCTGCTCCTCAGCAGCAAGCCCATCGGGGCACAGCTTATCGGTGAAGTATGGATTGCCATCTGCGTCACGACAGACCTGAACGTCCTGACCAGCCATCGAGGAGGTCGACGCCATTCCCATAACGACCATCATCAGCATGCAATTGCGGTTCATCACTTGCTCCATCGGTTGTCTAATCCCGCGTACTTCGCGGAGCTTAGCAGCCTTGCGCAGGAATGGCTCGGTGAACAGCGACCCGCGGGGTTGAGCTGGGTAAGTTCAAGCAATGAGTGCACGTTTCTCGGTTAACGGCTTCCGGGCATCCGAATCAGCACCGGTCGGTGATCTGATCCTTGCCAACGCTTACCGGAGACCGGTGGGGTAGTCGCTGCTGAGAACCTGTTGGCGCGCGGGCCGGCTACCAGGATGTGGTCGATTGCGCCGCCTGGGAACTGCCGTAGCACATAGGTCGAGTCCAGCTCGGCGGAAAGCAGCCGCGCCGAGTCGTCAAGCGCGAGCAGTATTGCGATGCTGTCATCGTAACCGTCACGTCCGCCGGGTCCGCACAGGGTGTCACAGCGGCCGCGGGTAGGAGCGCAGTCTTCATCCGGGTTGGTGCCGACCTGTAGCGCCCTTCCCGGCGCCTGGATGTTGTAGTCGCCGGCGACGATGATTGTCCGTCCCGCCGCGAGCGCTTTTGCGGCGTCGGATGCCAGCCCCGCCGCCTGCACCTCCCGCAGCTGCGCTTGCTTGAGGGCCTTGGTAGTGCAGTCTTCGCCGCGAGAGGATTTCCAATGCACGCCATAGACCGTCAAGCCATTGGCGAGGTCAACGCGCAGGAAGCCGCGCGAGGGTCGGGCGTTGCCGGTCTCGACGTCAATGCGACCTTCATACGTCTGGATGTTGGGAGCTGAGACCTGCGGTGGGTGTCCGTCGCCCTCGGGCCTTCGGCCCGTCGTGTCCCACTCGGAGGCCGCTTCGATCGGCAATCGAGACAACACTGCGACCTCAAGCGACTTGTGCCAGGCACCGCTGATCTCAACTGGTGGTGAGAAGTCGCTCATCGCCCAGTGCGCGAAGCCACCAGCCTTGGCTGCCGCCCGTACCTGATCCTCGGCGATGACCTCCTGGAGCACGAGCAGGTCGACCGGCCCGACGACGGCGAGCGACTGCTTGATGCGTTTGGAAAAGGCCGCCGGGGTCATCTCAGCGCCTTCTGTGTTCCAGGTCATCAGGCTGAGCGACTCAGCTTGGAGACTGCCGGGCGGTCCAAATAGGCTGAGGGCGGCGAGCAATAGTCCGATGAATCGGTGAGACCTGATTGGCGCTAGACGGGACACAAGGCTGACCATTAGGACGTCTCCAAAGCTGGGGAACAGCATCCGCTCATCTGTGGGCAACCGAACGCGACGCCGATGAGCCGAACGCTGAGGGTCTAGCCGGCATTAGGGAGCCTCCATGAACACGGGTTTGCCTTTGCATTTGAACTCATGGGGCTTGCCGGTGCTGAGCGAGAATACCTCAGACCCCACTGAAAGCCGAATCATCTCGGTCTCGGGCGAGATCGCCCGCAGCCGCACCAACTCCTGGCTCACCTCCTCAAGTTCGATGGTCTGACCACGGAACCGCAACCGAATCAGCAGCCGCTTCAGTTCTTCAGGAAGCACCGGGTTGAGCCAGAGCCGCTGAGACGGACCTCGATGCCGGTGTAACAGTGCGGGATCAGGTCGATGGTGCCGGCCATGGCGCCGAGGTGGATGCCCTCAGAGGTGGTGCCACCTTGGACATCGGCGACGTCACTCTCCAGTGCCTCGCTGAACAGCGACCAGGAGCGCCGTCGGTTGAGGTCGAACAGCACCGCATCGAGCTGTTCACGGGAGAAGACGGACTGTGCATCGGTCATGGTGGCTCAACTCCATAGCAGCGCACCGATTAAGTGTGGATCAGGCGGCGCTGCCGGGTGATCCGATCCTGATCTGATCGTCTGCTGATCGATCTCCGGCAATCGGGAAGTCTTGGTGACTGAACTCAATATGCAACGCGTGTTCCTGAAGCGCATATCACCGCATGCAAGGTGAAAGGCG
>CAZEZH010000094.1:0-13750 GCA_964516305.1 uncultured Halochromatium sp.
TTCCGACGCACCATGGGGATGCGAGCGACCGCCAAAAGGCCAAGCCCGAATAGCGCAAGGATGCTGGGTTCTGGAATCGCAATTGAATTACCCTGAACAGAACCGTTTCCGCCTGAAGAATATCTTGCGTCTTGGTTGATCGCTGCAGGGCCATTGCCAAAAAACGCGCTCGCATTGTAGTTGAGCTGTTGGGGATCGAAGTAAGCTTGCGCGAGACCGCCGATGACATTGAACTCGACCGCGCTAAAGCCGGAAGCAACGCCGCCAGCAGGAAAAGCCGCGCCGAAGTCGAAGCTCGAGAACTCTAGCTCAGCCCAAAGATCCCCATCCAATGCTGCGTCGGCCTCGGCCTGGGTATTCGGCGGAAGTGCAAAGTCAGGGCTATGGTCGACATAGACCCCGGCCCAGGCATTGCTAATATCGAAGGTATTGTCCTTGTTGAGCCCTAATCCACCAAAGGCGAATGTCAGTTCACAATCAGGGCAAAAAGAGTTTGCGCCGCCACCGGTAGGGCTAGAGGTTATCGTATCTCTTAAAGGATCGTTGACTTGAAAGAACTCGCCTGCACCGCTTAGAAAGTAACCAGAGGGGTTATTGGTGTCATCCTGGCCTGTGAGGACGTCTCCGATGCGGATGGCGTCGACGAAACTGTCCAGGCTAGCAACCGGGTCAGAGGTAGGGCTGAACCATTGAGTAAAGCTGTGTCGGCCGAGCAAGTCTTGCTCAGATCCGTCCTGCCAGTCTGGATCCCAGATCACGCCACCAACATCGACCAGCGCAGCTTGTGCTGTTGTGGCGGCCAAGGTGAGGGATAGCGCTATCGCGCTAGCCATTGTGCCTTTGAAGAAAATCTTGTAGTGGTCCATCGGTACTGAGCCTCTCACTGTGTGGTGCGCCTAAGTTCGACGAGAGTTGTTTAGTCTCGCCAGGTTAGATTTAGTAAAGCAGAATTCATGCCATGCGCTCGTGAAATATATAAGCGTATGATATAAAACGAGAATTTTTCGCGAATCTCCTGCTCATCAGTGCTCTTCCTCGCTGGCTCCTGTGTGCTGTAAAGGTTTCTGACGCTTGAAGATTGCCTCGGCTGAACACGGTCCGTTTGAGACCAACGAAGGGGGCTGCAGGGTACTCATAGTGCCAGTCAGCTGATGTCCCGCACGCCATGCTTGGCATGCCGCAGTACCGTGTGGAACCTCATGTCGAAAAATTTTACGCTGGCCCGCGGTCCTCAGTGAGCGGGACCACGGGCCGAGGCTCAGCGTTCAGAACGTCTCGAGCAGTTGCTCGGCTTCTTCACGTAGGCTGGCACTGGGCGAGCCGTCGAGGATGGCCTGGAGCTGGGTCTTGGCTTCCTCGGTATCGCCGTTCTCTGCCAGCGCACGGGCAAGATTGAGCGCAATTGCCGGCGCTCCGTCGGCAAGCCGAGCCGCCTCGCGCAGCACGGTCACAGCCTCTGCAGTCTCGCCTTTCTCCAGCAAGATGACGCCCAGGGTATCCTGTATCGGCGCTGACTCTGGCTGCAGTTGGGCGGCTTGACGGGCCCATTCAAGGGCCTGTTCAGTCTCTTCGGTGCGTAGCAGCCAGGCGAGGTTGTTGAGAGCAATGACGTTGTCCGGCTGCGCGTCGAGCACCTGTCGGAACTGAGGGATGGCATCGTCTTCATTGCCACGCGTCAGCTCTGAGGTCGCGAGCATGATCCGAAAGTCGTGGTCGTCTGGATGCTGATCGAGCCATTGAGAAAGGGTTGCCAGGGTTGCTTCCTGTTCGCCTGCGCGCCACTGCGCTTGGGCGAGCGCGCCGTGCAGGCTGCGGTCTTCGGGGTTGAGCGCCACGGCGCGCTCAAAGGCCGAGACGGCCTCGGCATAGCGCCCCTGTTGAGCGGCCAATAGCCCGGCTTGCGCAAGGATTTGCGTATTCTCCGGGTTATTAGCAACCGCCGGCTCAAGCACGGTGCTTGCCTGCTCCAGGTTGCCTTCAGCCACCAGCAGTTGCACGGTCGCTAAGCGGGCGCCCAAATGATCGGGCTGCAGTGCTAGGCCTTGCTCTAGGGTCGTGAGCGCCTCTTGGTTATTGCCCGTCTCGGCCAGCAGGCGACCGAGTGCGAAATGAACATCTGCTGCCTCGGGTTGTTGCTGCTTCAGGCGGGTGAGCATCTCGATCGCGGTCGGCTTGTCTCCGGTGCGTTCCGCTACTAGGGTCATCAGCCGCAGCCAGTCGGTGCTCTCGCCATGATCTGCCTCGGCGGGTTGGAGGGTCTCGAGGGCGTCTTCGTTGCGATCGTCCTGGAGCTGCATGCGCGCCAATGCGAGCCGTGGCAAGAGTGCCTGGGGATCAGCGGCAATGGCGCGTTTGAGGGTCTCTTGGCTGGCGGGAAGGTCGTCATCAGCAACCTGCAACTGCGCCAGGGTCATGAGTAAGCCGAGATTTTGCGGAAATTGCTCCAGTGTTTCCTGAGCGATCTGTTGGGCTTCTTCTATGCGGCCTTCCTTTGCTAGGAATCGAGCTAGATTGGTGACCAGTCCTGGTTGCTGCTGGGCAGAGTCGAGTTCGAGCCCCTTGCGGAAGGCGGTCTCTGCTTCTTCTGCGTTGCCCATGCCGGCATAAGTGACACCGCGCAGGTTTTGCACCAAGGTCGGGTCGGCATTGCCGCGTTGCGCAAAGCGGTCGATGGCATTCAGTGCTTGCGGAAATTCGTTGGCTCGCAGGTGCTCGAGGATGATGGCGACTTCAAGGCGGGGGTTGCCTTCCGGCGCTAGTTCCAGCGCCCGCTGGAGCTCATCGAAGCCGGCTTCGCGCTGTCCGTCCTGCACCAGGGCCAGGCCAAGCTGTGCCCGTGATGAGGCGGATTCGGGCTCGATGGCAATCACTTGGCGCAGATGATGCAGTGCCTCGTCGGTGCGGCCTTGGGCCAGATAGAGGTTGCTGACCATCGCCAGTGTGGCTTGATCTTGCGGATCACGCTCAAGCACGGTGTTGAGGATCTGTTCGGCGCGCTCGCTGTCGCCGTCTTGCAGGCGGGCAAGGGCGAGCATGCGTTGGGCCTCGGGCGCGTTCGGAACGCGGCTGACGTAACGATTCAGATAGCTGACGGCCTGTTGCCAATTATCTAGCGCATACTGGGTGGCGCCGAGATAGAACACTGCGGGCATGTAGTCAGGGTCGCGGCTCAGGGCCTCTTGGAAGTATGGACGGGCACGCTCGAACTCTTGCTGGTTGAAGGCAATCAAGCCGCTCAGGTAACTGAGCGCGGGGTGCTCTTCGATCTGTTTTTGTAGGGTTTCCAGGTCTTGCTCAGCGCCGTCGTAATCTGCTTGCATGACACGCATCAGGGCGCGTTTGATGCGTGGCGAGAAGGGCTGGTTGCTCGCTTCCAGGGCCTTGGTGTAGGCAGCCTCAGCGGCCTCGAGCTGGCCAGCTTCGCGTTCGATGTCGCCGAGCAGCTCCAAGGCGCGGTCGAACTGCGGATCTGAGTCCAGGGCTGACTGCAGATAGCCGCGGGCCTCGCTGGGATTGGTGTCTAGCCATTCCACCCAGGCCATACCCAAGAGTGCCTCGGCATTGGTCGGCTGTAGATCAAGCGCTTGTTCCAAGGTGGCGCGCGCGGCGTCTGTTTGCGCCTCTGCCAGCAAGGCCTGGGCTCGCAGCGTGAATTCGCGGGTGCGCTCCGCGTCATCGGCGAGCGTTTGGGGTGCGTTGCCGGGCTCAGTGGCGGCGATGACCTGGTCGTTCTTACCCTGTAACAGCCAGGCGCGCAGCAAGGGTATGTGGAGCTGGGCCGGGTCAGCGCCGAGCTCTCGGGCTCGCACCAACTCTGCCTCAGCCTCGGCGCCATTGCCGCGGTCAAGGCTGTATTCTCCCAATAGCATCCGCGCCTCGGTCAGTGAGGGCTCTTGCTGCAGGGCGTTCTTGACTTCGATGATGGCGGTTCTGAGGTTGCCTTCGGCATAGGCTTGCTTGGCCTGCGCCAGGTGCTCGTCGGCGGAGAAGGAGGTCTGTCCGCAGGCGGTGACGAGGAGGGCGGTGATCAGGATCAGCCGGCCTCGCGTCGTAGTGGTGCTCCGGCTGTGAGTTGGGGTCTGTCTACGCTTGATCTTGCTCATGTCGAGTTGCCCGATAGCGGATTGTCAATGTTTGTCATGGAGGTCGTTTGACGGTCAGGCTTCGTCAGCCAGTTTCGCCTTTGGTGAGGTTGTTAGTTGATCGGAAATCACGGCGAGGAGTTTTTCGATCTCAGGCCTGATCGCGCGGAGGTTTTTCTCCACGATACTGTAGAATGGGCCGCGCATCCCGTGATGATCAATGATATCTCCGGCCTGGATGAAGTTGATGCCAAAATACTTCATGTGCCGCGCGAGCCTGGGTTCCATCATCACCAGCACCATTTTCATGTCGCGCTGCAGGCTCATCGCGGCTGCAGCCAGGTAGAGGCCGACGGCGATATGCGGAAAGATGCGGCGCTCGCTTGGCGAGATCTCGAGATCCTCCTCGCTGACGCCGTGCGGGGTCTGCGCCTCGCCCTTACGACGACGGAAGCGTGAGGTGATCGCGAGGCGGGAGATTTCGCCGAAGGTGCGGCGGTCGAACTCGCTGAGGTCGAGCACTGTCTTGTCCAAGCTCTCTCCGCAGTGGTGCTCCAGCGGGAGCTGTGGCTCGCGGCGGTCGGAGTGATTGAGGACCAGGCGTACGCAGCCGGCATATTCGCCTGAGCCACGATGTTTCAGCAGGCAATGCATGGATTGGTTATCGAATTCATCAATCTCTCGGCCGTCGGGATAATCTTCCTCTTTCTCGAAGTGCATCTCATGGCAATAGACTTGATAGCGAATGCGATAGACGATATCGCGTAGCTCATCGGTATTGGCCGGAATGACTTCGAAGAACTGCTGAAAGGCTTCATGAAGAGGGGGTGCTGTTTCTGTCATAACGGGCGACTTGCTGTTCGAGGATGATTTGAAAAATGTATGACTCGGGGCGGCGCGTCATCGGAGATGCTAAACTTGTCACTAACTGAGCGCTAAGCCAGCGTTATCCGGACGAACAGGAGATTTTGGGCCCCTAGGGCCCTGGTCGGCTCGGTATGCGTGTTGGTATTTGGCCAAAGCATATAACATACTCGCGTTCAGCATCAGTACGACTCGGCGTCAGTTTTCTTTACAGTGTCGTCTGTACATCTCCAGCTAGCAGATCCGCGACAGCATTCACATGTTTGAGGCATTTTACGGCCTGCGGGAAGATCCCTTCCGGCTCAGCTCCGATCACCGTTTCTGTTACCCCCATCGTAACTTTGCGCGCGCACGAGCCTATGTCGATTATGCGCTGCATCGCGCCGAGGGTTTTGTGATGGTGACGGGTAACCCCGGCACCGGCAAGACGACGCTGATCAACGATCTTTTGAGCCGGCTTCCGGAACGCTCGACGCGGGCCGCCACCCTGCTGAGCACGCGTCTCGATGCCGAGGACCTGCTGCGCATGACCGCTTATGCGTTGGGTCTGGAAACGCGCACGCAGCCGAAGGCGCTGCTGTTGCAACAGTTGATGGAGTTCATGAATGAGCAGTATCGCCGTGGCGGGCGCACGCTGCTGATCATCGATGAGGCCCAGGACTTGGGTGCCTCGGCGTTGGAGGAGTTGCGACTGCTGACCAATCTGCATCTGGCCGGACACCCGCTGCTGCAGATCGTGTTGGTGGGGCAGGAGCCGTTGCGGGAGTTGGTGCGTCGGCCTGAGATGGAACAGCTGCATCAGCGCTTGATCGCGGCCTGGCATCTGCAGTCACTGTCGCCGGCGGAGACGGTCGCCTATGTGCGCCATCGGCTCGAGACTGCGGGTTGGCAGGGTGATCCGGTGTTCGAGCCAGGTGTGCTGCAGGTCGTGTTCGACTTCAGCCAAGGCGTTCCCAGGCGTATCAACCTGATCTGCAGTCGGCTGTTGCTGCACGGCTGCTTGAGTGAGCTACATCGCTTGTCGAAGGCAGATGCCCTCAATCTGGTCCATGAGCTTGGCGAGGAGGAACTGGCGCCTGAGCAGGAGAGTATGGCTGATCTGCCGGAGGTGGATTGGGCTGAGATCGACAAGGGATTGGACTGGACACCTCCGCAAGCGCCGGCTTCGGTCAACGAGCCGGCGGCCACCGGCGAAGCGGATCTGGTTGAAGAAGATGGCGCTGATGCTAGGCCCACCCTTGGTGCGTCTGAGCCAGCGCCGGCGCGGGTGGCGCCAACCGGTCGGATAGAACGGGCATCCGCATCCGCATCCACAGCGGCCCCCGAACCCTTGTTCGCCGTTGAGCACTCTGAAGAGCCGTGGGTCTCACAGACTGAGTCAGCTAGTTCAGACCCGCCATCAGCCCAACCATCAGTAGAACCACCAGTAGAACCACCAGTAGAACCCTCAGCGGAGTCGGCGTGGATCTTGCCGCCGCGGCGCATCCGGGGCCGGCCACGTCGCATCAAAAGGCGCTCGGCGGGTATCCTGGGCTTGATCTTGTTCATACTGATGAGTCTGGTGCCGGCCGGTATCCTGACGCTGCTGGCCGTGGTTGCTTTGCCAACCGTGATTTCCGCGATAGGCTCGGCCTCTGTTGCGCTCGCGCAGCAGCTTTTCCTGTGATGGTCTGTGATGGGCTGTTCTCGCCAAGGGTGCTCTTGACTATGCATGGTTTATACCTCTCCGGCGGCGTGCCTGCTCGTCGCTTAGGCTTGCTCCTGCTGCTGAGTGGGCTGTTGTTGCTGCCGACGTTCGCGGCTGCTGACACTGCACGGGGGCGCGCCTTGGCGCAGCAGGTCTATGACCGCCCAGACGGACGCGATGCCGCGAGTCGCGGCACCATGATCCTGACCGAGGCCGGCCGTGAACCGCGGGTGCGACAGCTCTACAGCTATCGCCGCGATGGCGCAGGCGGCGAGGTCGCGAATCTGATCCGCTTCACGGCACCAGCGGATATCGCCGAGACCGGCCTGTTGACCATCGACCGGGCCGATGGCGGCACCGACCAATGGGTCTATCTGCCGGCACTGGGGCGCGATCGGCGTATCCCGTCGTCGCGCCAGGGCGGTCGCTTCGTCGGCTCGGACCTGTTCTACGAGGATTTGCAGGATCGCAAGGTCGATGAGGACCGGCACCGCTGGCTCCGGAAAGAGACGCTGGAAGGCGTTGCGACCGAGGTGTTGGAGAGTGAGCCCATCGATCCGAGCAGCTCGGTCTATGGTCGACGGCTGAGCTGGATTCATCCGGATACGCTGATCCCGATGCGGGTCGATTTCTATCGCCCTGGCGCCAAGACGCCGTTCAAGCGCCTGCGTGTCTACAAGGTCGAGCGCATCCAAGGCTATTGGACGGTTACCGATAGCCTGATGAAGGATCTGGATTCCGGCCATCAGACGCGGTTGAGCAATGAGGAGACCCGTTACGATCAGGGGCTGCCAGAGCGGTTGTTCAGCAATCGGGCGCTGAAAGATCCGTCGCTGGAGCGGCCGTTCCGGCCCTGAGGCAGACAGGAGCCTGTCACTGCAGATGAAAGGCCTCTCGCTCAACCCGCTGCGCCTGCCGCCAGTGGTTGCCCTGGTGCTATTGGTGTTGCTGGCGGTGGTGCCGTTGGCCATCGCCGCGCTGACGTTAACGGTGAACAATTCGGCGGAGGCCTACATCCCGCCTCAGAGCGAGGCGGCGATCTTCGAGCGCGAGCTTCGGGAGCGCTTCCCAGGCGATGAGGTGCTGGTCGCGGCCTTTGTCCGCGATGCGCTCTACCAGGATGCATTCCTGGAGCGGCTCGAGCAGGTGGTCGCGATCATGCAGCAGCATCCGCTGGTCGAGCGGGTGCTGGCGCCGGGGACCATGGACCACATCAGCGGGACGGCGGACGGATTCGTGGTCGAGCCGTTGCTGGATCAGGCCATCCGTGCCGACCTCGAGCCTGCCGAGCGCCGCGCCCGATTGCTCGCGGATCGCTTCGCGCCCGGCTTGCTGGTCTCTGATGACGGCGCGCTGATGGCCTTGGCCGTGCGCCCTGGCAACTTGGAAAACAGTCTGCAGCGCCTGGCGATCGAGACTGCTTTCAAGCAGGCGCTGGCCGAGACCGGGCTCGAGGCCGACTTGGTGGCCATGTCCGGGCAGACGCCGCTGGATGCGGCGCAATTGCGGGCGACGATTCGCGATAGCCTGATTTTTGTGCCGGCCACGCTGCTGATTGGCTTGGCGCTGATCGCCTGGCTGTTCCGCCGCTGGCTGGCGTTGGCGGCGGCGGTGGCCGTGATGCATACCGGGGTCGGTACGGCCCTGCTGATGCTGGTGCTGTTGGGACAACCCTTCACGCTGATCACCGCGATTCTGCCGCCGCTGATGGTGTCGCTGTCGGTGGCGCTGTTATTGCATTGGTATAACGCATTGGCGATGGCTGAGCGGAGCGGGGGTGCTGAGGGTGCAGCATCGCAACAGCGCGTGCAGCGCGCTTGGACGGCGATCCATCGGCCCGCGCTCTTCACCGCGCTGACCACCGCCGCCGGGCTGATCTCGCTGAGCATGAGCGAGATCCCGCCGATTCATGCGCTGGGGCAATCGGCTGCTGTCGGCGTGTTGATGCTCTATCTGGTCGTCGCCTGGTTCTTGCCGCCGATCTTCGCCCGCTGGGATCGCGGCGGCTGGGCTCGACCCGGCAAGGGGATTGGCATCTTGGATGCGCCGGTGGCCGGGCTGCGACGGCTCGGCATGCGCTATCCGCGCTGGGTGTTGCTGATCACGGTACTGCTGCTAGCCGTGGGTGCGCCGCAAGTGGCCAAGGTCGAGGTTGAAAGCGATCTGTTTCGCTTCTTCCAAGACGATCATCCGATTAGCCAGTCGAACCAGATCTTGACCGAACGGCTGTCGGGCGTGACTGCGCTGGAAGTGGTGTTTCAGCTGCCGGAGCGCGATGGCTTTAAGCAGGTCGAGCGATTGCAGCAGGTCCGGGACTTCCGCGATTGGGTCTCGGCACGCCCGGAAGTCGATCGGGTCACCACGCTGGTCGACATGATCGAGGAGATGCATTGGGGCTTCCATGCTGAAGACCTCGACTATCGCCGTCTGCCGGAGCGCAGTGATCTCATCGCGCAGTACCTGTTCATCTACGACGGCAACGATCTCTATGAGCTGGTCGATCGGGATTTCCGCATGACGCGGGTGTTGTTGAACCTAAACGTCAACGGGGCCAGTAAGATCAACGCCACCATCGCCGCGATCGAGGATCATTTGGAGCAGCAAGCGCTTGGGGAGATGCAATTCAATATTGCCGGCTTCGGGCGGCTATTCGGCGATCAAGAACGGCTGCTGGTGGAAGGCCAGATTCGGGGTGTGATGCTGGCGGTGGGGCTGATCTTTCTGCTCATGCTGGTGATCTGGCGCTCGCTGTCGGCAGCGGTGTTGTGCATGGTGCCGAACCTCTCGCCGATCCTGGTGATCTTTATCGTCATGGGGATCTTTGGCATCTGGCTGGACATGGCAACGGCCATGATCACCGGGGTGGCGGTCGGCATTGCGGTGGATGACACCATCCATGTCTATTACGGCTATCGCAGCCGGAGGGCGCGTGGACTATCGCCAGTTTGGGCGCTGGCGCGGACCTATCAGCATGCGGGGCGTGCAGTCACGGCGACAACCTTGATTCTGAGCGCGCAGTTCTTGCTGCTGACGAGTTCGCCCTTCGTGCCGACGACCGAGTTTGGCCTCTTGACGGCCTTGGGGTTGGTCGCGGCGTTGCTTTTTGATCTGCTGGTGCTGCCAGCGTTATTGATGGTTACCGCCGGTTGGTGGTGGTCGCGGCGCAAGCGCCCGCTGGCGGTCGGGCTCGGATGAGCGTTCCGCTGAGCGCCCTGTTGTCGCTGCTTGCACTGCTGCTACCAACAGCGCTGAGTGCGCAGGTGATTGAGCTGGGTCGACCCGCACCGCCACTGCCGGAGGTGGTGGTGGAAGACCCTGCGGGGGTCGAGGAGCCTGCTGCCGATGCAGACCTGGCTGAACCTGCTGCCGATGCAGACATGGCCGAACCAAGCATCAAGATCGAGCAGCTCTGGCTCGAAAGCGGCGTTCTGACGCAGGATCAAAGTCAGGCGCAGACGAGCAACTATCTGCACACCGATCTCGCCGCCGAGTGGGCATTCGCGCCGCGCTGGTCGGTGCGTTTGGGCGCGCGCCTGGACGGCTATCTGCAGACCGGTGTCGAGAATTTTGACAGTCTCGAGCTGGATGTCGGTGAGAGCTATCTGCGCTACCAGGATCTGAGTCGGCGCATCACCCTGGGGCCGCAGATCGTCACCTGGGGCCGGGTCGATGAGACGCCGCCGACCGACCAGCTCAGTGTGCAGGATGTTAGCCGCGGGCTGCTCGATGACCTCGAAGACCGACGGCGCGCGGTGCTATCCGCACGCTGGGAGGAGTTCATCGGCGATTTCAAGGTCGACCTACTCTATGTGCCGCGCTTTCGAGCCGCTGAGATGCCGCGGCTCGACAATATCTGGTCGCCAGTGAATCAGCGCCGCGGCGAGATCATCGGCATGCCCTTCAATCCCTTGACCGCACCGCTGATTCAGAATGGACGCTTCGATGAGAACGAGGGCGGCAGCGGCGGTTGGGGGGTTCGCGTCAGCCGGCCGGGGCGCGGTCTCGATTTTGCACTAACGCTACAGCAGACCCGGCCATCCCTGCCTTATTATGTACTCGACTCGAGGGTGCGTGACGCACTGCTGGCTCGCCCTTGGGATATCGCTAGCGCGCTGAATGCCGCTCCAGAGACCTTCGTCGCCCGTTACCCGCGGACCTGGGTCGCCGGGGGCGATCTCGGGCTAACGACCGAGACGGCCACTTGGCGGCTCGAGGCGGCCTGGCGTAGCGATCAACCAGCCACCACGGGGGATCTGCGCATGATCACCCGCGAGGCCATTGATTGGGTGGCTGGGGTGGAGTTTTATCCGGGGGATCGCGAATTGCGAGTGAATCTGCAGCTCGGGGGGGGGCAGGTCCTAAATGCGCCAGCCCGCATGCTCGACAGACAAAAGACCCTCAGCCTGTTCGGGGACCTGGAAAACGGCTTTGCTCGGGATCGCTGGCGCGCGCGCTTGCGGTATTTTGTGGGGCTGGATGCGAATGATGTCTATCTGAATCCGCAGATCGCCTTTGTTGGCCATGAGCCACATGAACTCTATCTGGCCTATCATTACTTTGATGGCACCGAGCAGACCCTGGGCGGCTTTTATCAACACAATGATCTGGTCACGCTGGGCTGGCGGATGCGGTTTTGAACCGTTGCGTCCAGGTCTGTTGCCTATAAGATACAGTTGTGTTGATGTTTACCAACATCCTTCTCTGTGCTAAATTGTTGAGGTCAGTTGTTGGCTAAAAATCCTCGGTTTTCGATTCGGGTCAGGATGGAGGAATGGCGGTGAAGACGCTTTGTTCACGCAACAGGTTGTTTCCTGTGCGTATATCGGTGTTATTGGTCACGGCCTTTTTCTTCGGCCTGGTCATCCTGTCAACTGGCTGTTCCTCTAAGCCTAAGTACCCGCCGTTACCCTCGATCCCGTTAGACCAGACGCCGGATTACATCATCGGCCCTGGTGACAACGTCAATATCTTTGTCTGGGGTTTCCCAGAACTCTCATCATCGGTGCCGGTGCGCCCCGATGGCAAGATCACCACGCCCTTGATCGAAGACGTGCCGGCCTCCGGTCTGACTCCCACTGAGTTGGCGCGCGACATGGAGGAGGTGCTCGCCACCTATGTGCTTGATCCGGTTGTTACCGTCATCGTCACCGGTTTTGTCGGTCCCTACGGTCAGCAGGTGCGAGTCGTGGGTGAGGCCACCAATCCGCAGGGTGTTCCATACCGTGAGAACATGACAGCGCTGGATCTGATGATTCAAGTGGGCGGGTTAACCGATTTCGCTGCCGGCAACAAGGCCAGTGTTGTGCGCATGATCGATGGTCAGCTGAAGCATTTCAGCGTCCGTCTCAACGATCTCATCAAACGGGGCGACATGGAGGCCAACGTCTACATGCTGCCGGGGGATATACTGGTGATCCCTGAAACTTGGTTCTGATGCTGCCGATGAGAAGGCACGATCGTCTGTCGGCCGCGCGGCCGACTGTGTTGTAGGAATCTGATCGAATGCACGAAATCCTGACCCAGGTGCTGGGCTACCTCCGTGGCACCTGGCGTTTCCGATGGTTGACGCTGGCTATCGCCTGGGTGGTCTCGATAGGAGGATGGGCCTATGTGGCGGAGATTCCAAACGAGTATCGCGCCTCAGCGCGTGTCTATGTCGACACCCGCTCGGTGTTACAGCCTTTGTTGCGCGGGCTGGCTGTCGGGTCCGATATCAACCAACGCCTCAATCTGATGACCAGGCTGCTGCTGACGCGGCCAAATCTCGAGAAGGTTGCGCGTGCGACCGATATGCATCTGCAGGCGGGGACCGATGCACAGATGGAGGCCGTGATTGGCCGGCTGCGCTCGGGGACGCAGATCGGGAGTGCGAGAGGTGAGAATATCTACTCACTCTCTTACAACTCCCGCGATCCAGAGGAGGCCTATGCTGTCGTTCAGGCCATGCTCGACCTCTTTGTCGAGGGTTCACTCTCGGACACACGGACCGATTCTGAGATGGCACGGCGCTTCATTGATGAGCAGATCGCCGACTATGAACAGCGTCTCCAGGAAGCAGAACAGCGTCTTGCCGATTTTCGGCGTGATAACGTCGGCATGCTGCCGAGTGATCGCGGCGATTATTACCAGCGATTGCAAAGCGCCCAATCCCAGCTAGAGCGCACCGAGCTTGAACTGCGAGAGGCCGAGCGCCGTCGTGACGAGATCCAGCGCCAGATCTCCGGTGAAGAGCCGACCTTCGGCATCATGGGGCCGATGAGCCCTTCGGGACGCCGCTCTGTCGATCCTGAATTGGAGGGTCGGATACAGGCGCTCCGCGAACGTCTTGATGAACTCTCGCTGACCTACACCGATAAGCATCCGGATATCAGATCCATCAAGCGGACACTCGAGACGCTCGAGCAAGAGTATGCGGAGGCCTTGGCCCAGCTTCCTCCGGAGAGCGGCCTGCCACAGGGTGGCGGCGCGCTGGAGACGAATCCGGTCTTCCAGCAACTGCGTATGGCTCAATCCAATGCCGAGATCGAGGTCTCGGCATTACAGGTAAGGCTTGCGGATCAACGCCGACGCATCAACGAACTGCAAGATCTGGTCGATACCATTCCGGATATCGAGTCTGAACTCAAGCGCTTGAACCGAGATTACACCGTCAACCAAGAGAACTACAGGACCTTACTCCAGCGGCGCGAGCAAGCGGCGATGTCCGAGAGCGTTGAGGATGAGGGCGAGCGGGTCCAATTCCGAATCATTGAACCGGCACGGGTGCCAACGTCGCCGTCGGCGCCTAACCGATCGGCCTTGTTTACTGGCGTCTTGCTGCTCGGGGTAGGTGCTGGCGGTGGACTTGCTTTCTTGTTATCACAGCTAAGGCCCGTTTTCGACGACCGACGCACACTGAATCGCATCACCGGTTTTCCGGTGCTTGGCAACGTGGTCTTCCATCGTTCAGAGCAGCAGCGCCAGCGTGAGCGTCTCTGGCTGCTGACGTTCGTTGGCTTGAGTCTTCTGCTTCTGCTGGCCTATGGCGCGACCGTCGCAACCGCGGGCCGTTATCTGAAACCACTAGGGCAGTTATTCTGATGAGCAGAGACACTGGAGACGACGCGAGCCTGATTGA
>CAZEZH010000095.1:0-13658 GCA_964516305.1 uncultured Halochromatium sp.
GCCTGATCTGCTCGAGCGCTTGTCCCAGCTCGGCCATCAGCCGGCAGGCCTCCCATTGGGCCTGGCGTCGCACATCCCGGTCGACCCAGAAGCTGTGGCCCCGCCCCGCGACGACATCCAGCGCCATCGCATACCGTTTCTCGGCGACCAAGCGCGCCGCATGCTGCAGTAAGCGGTCTTCTTCGAAGCGGAAGGTCTCCACCGCGCCCAGGTGCACGGGGTCCAGATTCGCGCTCGCCAGACCAAGGTCCTGCTCGACCTGATCCGCCAGCGCGATGTAGGCATCCGCATGCTGCGCTCTCAGATACTGAGCGATGTCGCGCACGCGTGCGATCTGCTCCTTGGTCTCGGCCGTCGGCACCATGCCGACCGACGACGGTGGCGCACAGGACAGGTCATCGCGGAACTCGTTGACCAAGACATAGCGCGCCGTCTTGTTGCGCGTCGTCTCCAAGCTGGTGTCGTCGGGCAGCGTCAGCCCCAGGCGCGCATGGAGCAGTTTCAACAGTTCGGGAACGGCGGCCTTCTCGGCGATGGCGGCATCCTTGTCCGGCGCGGCCAGCCAAGCACTGATGAGCGCTTCGCCCTGCGCCCCACCGAACAGGCTGTGCAGCACCGATGCCACCTGGCCAGTGGAGCCCTGCTCCAGGAAGGAGACGATGTCGTCGTAGGTCACCGACTTTGGGCGCAGCATCTCGTCGATCTGACCGTCGGTGAAGCGTTGCCGCAGGACGTTCAACGCGAGCCGCTTGAGCTGGGGTTCGTAGCAGGTTCCGGCCAGCTCAAGCTCCATCAACAGCGACCCGGCGCGATCACGCGCAACGCCCGGCAGATAGAGCAACACCGGCTCCGGCTTGTCTGCCGCGATGATCGGCTCCACGGCGTTGCGCAGGCCAAAGAAGGTGCCGTCGAAACGGGCCAGATACGGCTTGCATCGGCAGAGTGTCACGCGCGGCAGCGCGTCCGAGTCTTCGAGCAGCAGTTCCCGATCGAAAAACGGCAAGAACTCGCGCCGGGGATCGTAGAAGACCACCACGAAGCGCTTCTTGAGCAGGTCACTGAGATGCTCGCAGAGATAGTCGTAGAAGGGATGCACGGGATTCAGGCTTCAGGCTTCAGGGATGGCGTCGATGTTGCGGCGCCGGCCTGTCGATCGCGTGCAGCCCGCAGAGAAACCACCTTCACCTCAGTCTGCTGGCACATGGGCTTCTCGGGCCGCTCCAAGGTCACCAGTTCATCGACTCCGGCTTGTGCGGCGGCGGCCAGATGGAGCGCGTCCAGAGGGTGTAGATCATGCTTGCCCGCCATCGTCAGTGCGCGACTGATCAGCGCGACTGAAACGGGGATCGAATCCGCTGCCGACAGGATGATCTCCATGAAGGCAAGCTCACTGGCCCTGCCATGAAACGCCGGCTTCGGCAGGACCTCCAAGCGCACGAAATCGCTGACGACGAAGCGGCGGTCCGGATCGTCCAGAACGGCGCGCGCCCACGCCCGGGTATCCGGGTCGCCGTTCCATGCTGCGATCAACACATTGGCATCCAGGTAGGTTCGTCGCTCAGTCATCCAGGTCTCCCCGTCGTCGCTGAGCTTCCGTCAGCACATCGTCCCACGACATCGGCTCGGCGAGCTCGCCTGCTTGGGCTGCCTCATCGCGCACGGCGGCCAGCCTCGCCCATAACCCGGTTCGGGGTGGAACCGTATCGGCGATCGGTTTGAGATCCGCCTCACTCGCTGGCGACTCGACTGGATCGATGACCAGTGCAATGCGGTGATGACCTGGAGCGATTGTGGCCGGCAGTCGCAGCACCACCTCACGCTCCACCGTCACCTCGCATTCAAACGTCAGTGTCTGCATGGAGTAGACCTCGTGTCGTCGTCGATGATGACTTGATGGGACATGTTCAGGCTTCAGGGTTCAGGGTTCAGGGTTCAGGGTTCAGGCGATGGTAGCGAGTGCCGCGACCGGCACCCGACTTGGTGACCGATCCCTCGGCGAGCAGCGCGGCAATCGCGCCATTCCACTGCGCGTCGCTGAGGCCGGTGGCGGCGAGGACGTCAGCCTTGCTCGCGCCGGCGCCTGTGGCGTCGATGGCTTGCTTGATGGCGTCCATCATGGCGGGATCGGGTGGTGCCGCTGCACTGGAGCGTTGGCGACCTGTTGCGCCTTGCGTGCGACGCGCTGAACCGCGGCCCGATGTACGACGTCCGCCGCTTCGGCCAGCCGCGGGTGGCGGGGCATCGAGCAGGTTCTGGAGGGCAGCCTTTACCGCGGCGGAAGTGCGCTCGGCGATGAGTTGGTCGATCTCCGCCTGCGGGACCTTCAGCGGCTGCCACTTGCTGTTGTCGTCCTCTTCCCAGAAGACGTTCTCCAGGTCGTGGGCGATGGCCAGGCTGCGGTCTTTGGCGCACTTGGGCACGACCCGCTCGGGCCAGAGATGCATGGCCAGATGCGCCCAGTCGTACTTGCCGTCACAGAGCGCGTCCCAGGTGGACTTCAGTTCCTTCTGCCAGGCCTTGTGCTGCGGGACGAGTCGCCAGAGCGGGGCGAAGTTGATGATAACGCCGTCGTCCAGATCGGGGTTCCAGAGCGGAGCCACGCGCTTCACCTCGGCGAGGAAGGCGCGCAGCTCTTCGACCAGGGCCTGTTGCTCGGCGAGGGCCTTGCGCTCGGTGGCGGTGGCGCCGTCGCGCTGCTCTGCTGTCAGCGACTCTAGGCGCCGCTCCTCGTGATCGAGCTTGGGCTCAACGTAATCGGTTTGGACGCAGAAGAGGGTGTCTTTGCTGAAGGCGTGGATGAAGAGCCAGACTGAGTAGCTCGCCGAGGGCGTGGTTAGCTGCCAATAGATCGGTGCGCGTCGCTTGTTGGCAGAATACGCACGCAAGTGAGCGGGGAACAACTCAGAGCGCACATAGGCGCGAAACGTTGCGCCGGGGCGCCCCCACGCAGCACTGGCGTACGCGTCCGCAACGCCTAGAGTGAGATCAACCGCCGCGAGCCGCGAGATAAGATCTGCCGTATGCCCTACATCGTCCACACACACTATGCCGTGGCTTTCCTCACGGGTTGGCGACTCACTGGAATAGCGGCCCCATTGAACTTCCCAACGGCGTGCAATAAGTCCAAAAATGATACTCAGTGCCGTGCGCGCGATCTCCCGACACTCACGCTCGAGATCATCTGTGCCGGCAAAGGGGCTGTCCCTGAGCGGATTCCAGAAGGTTGGTTTCTCCGCTTCAATATGCGTCACCGGCTCGAATCCGACTTCGTTATCAAGAAACGTGTTGACGCTTTCGGGGAGCTGGCTGCCGAAATAGGCGTGTTCGACTGCGCGATTAACCTTTCGGGCGCAAGGGAGCTGCTCAGCCCACGTTTCGCTCAATGCCGCCTGCATTTCGTCAAGAGCCGCCGTGGCGTTCTCGCGCCGAAGCATTCGCAGCCAAGGTGTCACCACAAATGTTGACGCTGTCTCAACTGAACTTTCGATTGCGGCGTGCACTTCGCAGGCTTCGCGCGCCCGCTCTGTCAGGTCAGCGCCACTCTCCAGTTCGGGTACCGGCATCGCTGCAACGAGCGATTCGTTGTACTGACGAGCGAGCCCCGAGCTGACTCGGGCGAGCCCTACTCGCAAGAGGCCAGCGAACAGGCGCGAGTTCATGATTGCCAGAAGCGCGAACCAGACATCGTCCGTAACATCAACCCCTGAGAATATGCAGCATCCCTTAGTGTCGAAGCCTGCTGGTATGGGCTGCAGAGCAGGAGCGAGCTCCCGATGCGTTCGCGACGAATATGTCAGCCCACGTTCGCCGAAGTACTGCGTGTTGGTAATCTGTTTTGACCAGGAGCCGTAAAGCTTTGCGCTGTAGGCCTTGATCTCCCGTCCATCGTCCAACCACTTAACTACGAGATCACCGTGCACGACATACGGGGTGTAGCCACCACCTTTCGAGTAACAGAGCCACGCTTTTGATTCTGGTGCGACCTCCCAGCGCAGGCGAATGAAACGGAAATTATCCGATGTTCCTATCCCCTGCTTGGCAACAAACCTGCGGTCCGCGAGAGACGGCAGCGACGAGTACAGCCCGATCAGTTCTCTAGGTAGCCGGTAGGCGAATGTGCTCCCCGGCAATCTGGCGAGCGTCGATCGGTCGAGCACATTCCAGCCGGTCGCCTGCCCCGCCTCAGAACTGTCCGCTCGTAGTTTCGCGAGTCGCTCCTTCCGACCCTCTCCACTCGCGTCCCCACAATGCACCTCGCTCGCCGATGCGCCAACAACCACACATGCGCACTCCACGGCGGCATCAAGTACGCCCTCTCCCAAATCGAGAAAGACTAGTGCACCAAAGTCCTCCGCAAGAAGGGTGTTTTGTCTCCAGCGCTCCAATGACGTGAGAAAAAAACCTGAGCGGGACGCCAGACACCCAATCAGCCCCTGTGGGGCGAGTTGACAGGATCGGTCAATGAACGCGGCATACAACTCTGTCTTCGCAGCGCCGTAATTTGCGAATACATACTCCTTTCCACCCAGCGGCGGATCGCCAAAAGGCGGATTCATTACGATCGCATCGAACTTCTTCTCGGCGAGTTCGAGGAGTGCCACGCCATGCGCGGTATCGTCGATAAAGAGCCGTCTTCGTGTACTTTGGTGCCCAACGTCGTCGCTCGAAAAGCGTGAGATTTCGGCGCGAATGCGCTCTTCAGGCGGCGCAAACAGATCACCTGTGTTACCGCACGACGGTCCGCTCGATACCAATTGCTCAACACGCAGGAGCAGGCCCAGTTCACCCGCAAGACTCAGTGACCCCGCGAGGTTCATGAACAAACGTCCGAGTTCGACGTCGTCCAGCTTGGCTACGAACTTTTTTGCGATATCTTCATCCGCAACCAGCGGCTCGGCCACAACGATGTTCGAGCGGCGGATTTGCGGCCGCTCGTTCCGTCCGATGCCGAAATCCCGATACGCTTTCTGCGCGCGCATCCACAGGGCGAGTTGGGCGATCTGCGCGCAGCGCGGGTCGATGTCGACGCCGTGGAGGTTGTAAGCGAGGATCAGGCCGGGGATAGCCTTTCGCAGCGCATCGAGACTCGGATAGTCCTCGGCGAGCGTCCTGCCCGTCGCCTCGCTCCGCGGACTCTCCGGGTCTGCCCAAGCCTCTTCGTAGATCATGAGCAGCAGGTCGAAGGCGTAGAGCAGGAAGTGCCCGCTCCCGCAGGCCGGATCGAGCACGCGGAGGTCGCGTGGGTCCTTCTTCGGGCGTGGGGCGAACGACTCGCCAGGCTTGCGGACCATATACACACACTGGTCGGCGAGTATGGTCTTCGTGCCGCGCATCTCGTACCAGATGCGCCCAAGTGTGTTGTCGGTGATGAACTGGACGACGTAGCGCGGCGTGAAGAACTGGTTGCGCACGGCCAATTCGTGGCTGTTTCGTGGTACCTGGCTCTCCTCGCGCATCTTGCGGCGTTCGTCCTGGCCGTTGAAGAACTGGTAGACCCAGCCGATCGTCTCGTCCTCGCCCCATACGATCGCGAGGTCGGTGGCGTTCAGTGTGTCGAAGAACTGATCGAAGGTCGCGCGACTCGGCCAAAGCACGCTGTGCGGATCGTGACGCTCGAAGAGAACCTTGACTTCGGTCGATAGCTCATCGAACAGCGATTCGATGTAGAGGCGGTAGCCATGGTCGGGCAACTGGACCAGGCCCGGCGCGAGGCCGCAGAACTCCTTGAATCCGGCAGATTGCTCGCTGCGGGAGATGCACTCCTGTACCAGATCGCGCGCCTCGAGCATCTTGAGGGCGACAAATCGGTTCAGCGTCGTGAAGGCGGCCTCGCGTAAGTAGGTCGCCACTGCTTCTGGCGCCCTCTGGCCGCTCGCCTGGTTATGCTCCACGGCGGCGACCAGCTTGCGCCGAAGTACGCGCTGCGACGCATCCAGGTGGCTCCCCGGTTCGGTGGCCAGGGTTCCGTCGAGGCGGATGTCGAAGACACCCTCCAACTGGTCCGCAAAGTCTTGCTCCAGCAGGCGCCGGGCAGCCTGGGTGGCGCGCTCGATGCGGTTGCGGGTGTCTTTATCCATTGGTGCTCACTGGTAGCGCACCGTGGCGCCAGCCAAAACTGGGTCGGCGCGCAAAAATATGCGCGCATTCATAAGTAATATGCGCCCGCTCAAAACGGCTCTGCACGCTCATGGCGCCCATGAACGAAGCGAGCGGATCTTGAGCTGTTCAATACGAAACAGCGGCTTTTCCGGCCTTTCAGTCGTTACCAGCTCATCCACAACATGCGAGACCGCGAATGCGGCGTGGATCGCGTCCATCGCCGCGATTCCGTGTTGTCGGGCCAAATCCTTTGCTAGGTGAAGCACTTCGAGCGACCATGGGAGGCGCTCCGCACGGTCGAACACCGCTTGATAAAACTCGACCTCGTCGCGGCGCTTTTCGTGCAGTGGTTTGGGTAAAAGCTCAAGCCACACGGCATCGCTGACCACCAGCAATAGGTCTGGGTCGTCCAGCATCTCCAAGGCCGTCAGTCCGGCGCTGTCAAGCCCGCGCCAGGCGGTGATCAGAACGCCAGTATCCAGATAGCTGCGTCTAGTCATCTTGGACGCCACCACGTCGCTCCCTGACTTCTGCTGCGATCTCATCCGCCGTCAGCAGCTTGCCTCCGGCCTCGACATACTTGCGTCGCAGCGCTCGTAGCTTGTGGCCCAACGCGCTGCGGGGCTCAAAGCGCTCAACGACAAGATCGGCTGTTGCTGTTGCGGCAGGTGTTTCCGCCGCCTTCACCTGCACCATCGATTCGGGCAATAGGGTGATCACGACACGCGCTCGCTCGACACCGGGCAGCGGCTCCAGCAGGCGAACCTGTCCGTTCTCATAGATGCCTTCGATGCTGGTCAGCATGGGGTCTAGCCTCGATTGTGATGTTTGGTCTGAGGGTATTTCAGCGTTCAGCCTACTGAATCAACACCTTCTTGCCAGCCGCGATCAGCTCCAGACACTGGTCCTTCAGCCCATCCAACGACTGCTCGAGCTGCTCCTCGGTCTCCACGCCCCCGGCGAAGTAACTGGAGGCGGAGACCTTCACAACGCGGTTGCCGTCCAACAGGTGAAGCAGCTCCTCGACGGCCTTGTTGCTGCGCACGGAGCTGGCGTCCGTGTCCGCGCGCAGTTGCGGGATGGAGGGCGGCTTGCTCGGCGCGGCTGCATAGCTCGCCAAGGCGTCGGCGATGCGGTTGCGCTGTTCGTCCTCGATCTGCTCCCAACCAGGGGTCGCATAGAGCTGATTCAGCGCCGTCTCATAGGCAAGGGTGCGGGCGTCGATAGCTGAGGCGAGTCGAGCCGCATAGGCGTCTTCTAGGGCCTTGGTGTGCTGATCGATGGCGGGCAGCTCACGGAAGAAGGTCTCGCGGGCGAACAGATCCGCGAGTGCGGTGGCGTGCTCGCGGTCGACGTCGGTGACGTCTGGTTCGCTTTCGAGGAAGGGCCACAGTTGATCGAGCGCGGCGCGTGCCCGCCCCAGATCGAACAGCGCAGGTTCGGACAGCGTACCGTCGAGCTCCGCACTGCGCTTGATGGCCTCTTTGAGCTCCTGGTGGCAGCCGCTGAAAGCCTTGAGCGCCTGGCAATCGCGCTGGCGTCGGAAGCCAACGATGTTGTTCAGTGCGTCCTGCAGGATCTCGGTGCCCGGAAGGCCATGGCTCGCGAGCCGTTGGCAGACATCGCGCATGCCCTCCTCGAAGCCTTCGGTGGTCTCGCGGATAGCGCCGGCGACGACGTTCTCCTCCAGCTCCTGGATCTCCTTGCCAAAGCAGGTCTTGAAGGCCTCCGCTGCGTCGATGTAATCGGTGAACTCGCAGTCGGTGGTGCGCGGGCGGAACGAGGATTGGCGGAACAGGTTGTTGTTGGTGAAGGTGGTGCGCGCCTCCAGAGAAAGCGCGGACTCGATGATCTGCCCCTTGCTGGTCGCTTCGATCTTGCCGGCGCGCAGCAGGGCAACGACCAACAGGCGGACGACGTCGAACTCCCAGCCAAAGGGCTCCTTGGCGAATTCATCCGCCAGGTAGCGACCGCTGGCGGTCTCCCCGTAACTGGTCCGGTTGTTGATGTGTGACAGGACCTCGGCGAGGATGCCGCTGTCTGCGTTGATGACGGGCTTGCCGCCCTCATCGCGGACCAAGTGCAGATCGGAGAAAACCGGGGTGAGGCCGCGCAAGTTCTCTGTCGTCAGCAGGGCGTCAAGGTCCTGCTTGGTGACCCGGGCGGCAGCCTCGCCAAAGCGGTCAAAGACATCGGGAAGCGCCTGGGACAGCGCTTTGGCGGCCGTGCGGCCAACATCAGCGGCCCCCTCAGCCGGGCTGCGATCGTTGCCGCGGAAGAAGAGGGTGCCGTTGAGCAGAGCCTGCTTGATCAGGCGACGCAGCTCGTCCTGGTGGCGCCGCTGACGAAGTTTCTCCTCAGCGACCAAGGCGCTCTCGTCCTTGGTTTGGGCGCCGCGCTCTTTGCGCGAGAGGATCTCCTTGGAGCGGAACAGCTCGACGGTCTCGCGATCGATGGCGTCGTCCAGGCCCGCGACCCAGAACACGGACTTGGTCTCGGTCTGGCTGCGCTTGCGAAAGTCCTCGACGGTCTCGAGGATCTCCTGGCCGGCATTGGCGAGCACGAGATGAAACGGGATGTCGCCATCGGTGACCAGTCGGCCGCCGAGATACAGGCCGGCCTTGAACGGCTTCACGTCCAGCAGCGCATGGGTCGGCTGCGGCTGCCAGAGTCCGGTGACGACCTCGGCGTGCAGGCGGCTAACATCGCCCGGTTTTGGCGTCAGCGCGGTGCGTTGGCGCTCCCAATCGTCCTCGGCCGGCGTCGGGATGCGATAGCCCTCGTCACCGCGACGGACCATGAGCCCCTTTTCGAGGGCATCCAGCGCTTGGCGGACCTCCGCCAGCCGGGAGTCGGCGTCGATGGCTGGATGCAGGGCAGCAGCGATGTTCTCCGCCGTGCGGTGGATACTGCGCACGTATTGCAGCAGGCAGATGGCCTTGGCAACGGGCTGGGCGAGTGGGTGCGCGATCTGGCTGCCGATATCGGCGATCTTGGCGCGGATCTCGCTGCCAATGTTGCCGGCGACGAGGTCGTAGATCTGATCGGCCCGCGCAAGGGCGCCGATGGGGGCGTTAGCCAGGGCCACATCGGGGTGAATCAGCAACTGTTGGGCGAGCTTGATGATGGTGCGGTTGGCGCCGCCGACATGCTTGCTGGCACCGCCCTGGGTGCGCAGGCCGGAGACGATCTGAATGATCAGATCGATCTGGTACGGCAGCAGCGGGTAGAGATCGATGAAGGACTCGGTGGTCAGCTCCAGGAGCCTGATATCGGCCGTCATGCGGGTGTTGTCGGTCAACCGCCCGCGGTGCTGGGTGAACCGCTCACGCAGCAGTTGCTCGGCCGAAGCATTCTTGGAGAGGACACGCTTGCTGGTGACCTCAGAGATGTCCGAGGGCTCCAGATGCACCTGCAGCGGGAAGCGGTCCATCAGACGCGCCAACTCGACGCGGCGGGCGTCCAAACCGCCCACAAGCTCGGTGAGCTTCTCCTGGGAGGTGATGACCACCCACAGCTTGCCGCGGCCGACGCGACCGAGGTTCTGCACCACGGCTTGAAGGTCGAGCATCTTCTGCACATCGCGCGCAACGAACTGGCCGACCTCATCGATCACAAAGATGAGGTTCTTGCCCGGCTTGCGCCGCGCCATGAGCGCCATGCCGCGCTGGGCGAGATCGCCCGGTGTGATGTCCGCGCGCTTCATCGCCGAGGCGCGCCAACTGTCGGCGGTGGTGTAGGTGGCGGGCTCAAGCGCGTGCATGACGCGGCTGGCCTGCTGCACAGCGATAGCAATCTTGCCTTTCTCGACGTCCCAGTCCTTGTTGAAGACCTCGTTGTACTTGGCCTTGAAGCTGTCCAGCCGGCCCTCTTCTTCCAGTGTGATCTCGAGCTCCGAGAGGTCGAGATCGCGTGCGTAGCCCAGGCTCTGGAGGAAGAGCCGGTACATGATCTCGGTGATGCCCTGATTGCCGGTACGGATACCGCGGTCGGTGGAGACGTCGAAGATGACCGAGTCGGTCGGGATCTGCTCCGCGATGGTCTTGAGCAGTACCTGGATCTGTGGATCAGCGCAGCGCTCACCGAGCAGTTCTCCGGCGCCCTGGCCAAGGATGTCGCGGTTGGCGAGACCAAGGCCGAGGTACTTGGCGAAGCTCGATTTACCGGAGCCGAAGAAGCCAGAGACCCAGACAGCGATGCCTTCGTTGGGCTTCTGCCAGGTGGTCTGGTAGTGATCGAAGACCTGACGGAAGTGGCCGCGGATGGAATCGGTGACGACGTATTCCCGCAGCTCATCGCGGATGATGCGCTCGTCGGCCTGGTCGACCTTGATGACCTCCTCGATGCGGCGCTCGATGTCGCTGGCGAACAGTTCCTTGATGGTCTCAGCGGGCATGGTCGTCATCCTCAATAGATCTTCGGCCGGTAGTTGTGCTCCGCGTCCAGCACACCCATGAAGCGCAGGCCAGCGGCTCCGTCGAGGAGGCCAGGATAGAAGAGTATCGCGGGGACGTGCAGTTTGCCCTTGAGCTGTTCGAGGAGCGCGGAGGTGCGATACAGGGGGAAGAGCGCGCCGGCGCGGACGATGAAGACGACGTCACGCTGCGGCTCGGCATCTTCCGGGACGCGGCGCGCGACCAGGTCATCAAGCGGCTGGTACTCGCTGAGGATCTCGAAGACGGTCTCCACCGTGGCATCCAGGCCGACCGACGCCTCGGTCTCCACGAGGATGTCTGGCCCCATACCTTCGGCGTCGAGGGCTTCGGCAAGGCAGTCGGCTAGCGAAATGACCGTCATGCGCTTGCCAATCTGTTCCAGGCGCGTCTTCAGGAGGCTGGTTTCCTGACGAACAACGAACTCATCTTCCGGTGGGTAGTGGAAGATGGCGTAGGGCATGTCGTGGTAGGCACTGATCTGCGTTCTGGGATCAGCAAGGCGCAAGTCCGGCTCGAGCCGTTGGGTCAGGCGCGTTCGCCAGTCGGACATCAGTGCAGCTCCCTGGCAAAGTCTGCCGCCGACGCGGCGGGCAGTTTGATCTGGGCCAGTGATCCGGCAACTTCATAGTCGATCCGGCGGAACTGGTGCAGGCGCAATAACGCGCGCTCCACATCCTCGGCGCCCATGAGAAAGAGGTGCCAATCCTCGGCGTCGATGACGCGGCGTGCATTTGCCTCACGCTCGACCATCGCGTGCAGCAGATAGAGGAAACTCTCGTCCGGAAGATGGTACGAAGCGAACTCGCGGATCTGGGAGCCCTGCAGGAGCCCAAAGTCTGTAGCGATGCGTAGCAGCCCGGAGCCCACCCGCTTAAGGGTGCTATCGCTCCAACTGCCTGACCAGTCGATGCCTGACATCTTTTGCAGCCCGTTGAGATACGGGAAGACATCGTCAGCGCGCAGACGATAGGCGCCGGCTCGGAACTGCGGGAAGAGCCAATTGACGAGGAAGTCGCGGACGAGAAACTCATCCCGCGTCATGTGATAGAGCAGCAACGGCTTCCACAGCTCGCGCTCGCAGCCGGCTTTGGCCAGCTCAACGAGGGGTCGGTCGCGGCCTTCTGGGTCGAAGCGCCGGTTCATCACCTTGGTGACGTTAAGCGCCCAGTTCGTGCTCGTGGCGCCGATGCTGTTGTCGTCGCGAACGTGACGCAGGTTCTCGAACTTGCTAACGCTGTAGTCCCAATCGCGGAAGACCGAATAGGTCTCCTCGATCAGAGACCCTTTGACGATGGTGAACGATGAGATGACGCGGGATCGGGCCTCCATGCTCAATCGTCGAGTCTCGCGTAGGGAATGGCTGGGCTACCCGGCTCACCGCGGGCAAAACCGGCGGCGAGCAGCGTGATGACATCGTCATCAGGGCAATGCGTTCCGGCGAGCGGGACCGATCGACCCTCTGCCGCTCGGCGAAGCTTGCCAACGGCTTCAACCTGGCTCTGGTCGATCAGATCGAAGGCCTCGAGCATACGCAGAAGATCGCCGGGCTCAGTCTCGGAGAGCTTGGCGAAAACCGGCTCCCACTGGTCGCCTTCGTCCAGCCAGTCTTGCCAACGTTCGTCGAACTGGTCTTCGATGTCGGCGGGCAAATTCCACAACGTCATGCTGCCCGGTGGATCGAAGAGTTCATGGCACCGACTGCGCGCAACGGCAAAGGCGATGCGCGCCTGGGCAAAAGAATGGGTCGACGGGAAGCCGCGCTTGAGCACCATGTCGCCGCGACGGCCAAGGATGCCGTTGGTATTCCACCAGCGGGCCACGTCCATCTCGCCGTGACGGGCGACGACGAGGCGTAGCTTGAACAGCCGTGCGAGATCAATGTGGGTGGACGATACCGTCATATCCTTTGCTTATCTCCCCGATAGTTCATACCTGCATTGATTGCCATTCGACCCCAACCCAGTCGTCCACCTCGGACCTTAAACTGTCACAACCGCCCGATCGCCTGCGCTGGCTTGGCAAGGACAGAAGAAAAACCGATAAAGCTCGATTGTCGCACAAATGCGTTACAGGGCTGATCAAGGGTCTTCGGAAGCGTCTCGAGTCTCGCCTATACTGAGGTCCAGGCTACAAAGCTATTGACAGATCAACCTCGGAGAGCCAACAGTCATGGCGGAACTGCAGCGCGACGATGTCAGGCTCTACTTCGAGCTTCACGGACCACCCGCCTCGGGCCAGCAGCCGTCACCTTTGATCCTGGTCGCTGGCCTCGCCAGCGATTGCCAATCCTGGGCGCCAGTGCTACCGAGACTGACCGCCGAGCGCGAGGTTCTAGTGTATTACCGAACGCCGAGCGCGCGCTGATTTCCAACCAAGCACACAGCCTGCCGGTCGAAGCACCTGCGGAGTTTTGCCGGACCCTGCGCGAGTTCCTTGATCGCTCTGCCTGACTTCACCCCCGCAAACCAACCCATTAACACCGGATGCCGCCCGCGACCACCGCTCTCGACAACGAATCGCCTGCACCAGATCCCTCCATGGCTCCCCCAACGGCGCCACCAACGGCGCAGGTCGACCGCACTGAAAACCGCATCGTGCTGCATCTAGCCGGCCGCTGGCGGCTCGATCAGCGCATTCCTGAAGTCGCCAACGTCGGCGCGCAGATCGACCGCCTCAGCACTGATGGCGCCGACACTGCCAGCCAGCCACAGGAGCTCAACTTCGATACCAGCGATCTGAGCGACTGGGATTCAGCCTTGGTGACCTATGTCACCGGCGTCAACCGCCTGTGCGCGAAACACGACATCCGCTGCGACCCTAGCGATCTGCCAGAGGGTCTGCAACGGTTGCTCGAGATGGCGAGCCTAACCACAGCACCGGAGGAGGGACCACATGACCGCGGACCCAGCTTCCTCGCACGGGTCGGACTGGATATGGCCGACTTGGTGCGGTCCACCGGGGAGATCATGGCCTTCTTCGGTGAAGGCGCGATCGCCGTGCGCCACTTTGTGGCCGGCCGTGCGCGCTATCGCAAATCTGAGTTCTGGGTCATCATCCAGGAAGCAGGTGCCGATGCACTGCCTATCGTCAGCCTGGTCAGCTTCCTGGTCGGCATGATCCTCG
>CAZEZH010000096.1:0-8347 GCA_964516305.1 uncultured Halochromatium sp.
GAACATCGTGGTCCAGGTGCCACTCGCCGAGCGCTCGCAGATCGAGAGTCTCGGTGATCTGCCAGTCCACACGAACGCTGGAGGCACGATTCCGTTGCGTGAGCTCGGGAGCTTTGAGCGCGTGCCGGAGGAATCGATCGTCTATCGCAAAGACCTGCGAGCGGTTGAGTACGTGGTGGCCGATGTTGGCGGTAGGCTGGCGGCACCGGTCTACGCGATGATGCAGATTCAGAACCGCATCGACGAGATGGGTTATGTGGCTCCCGATGGCGTGAAGCCTGAGGCTTACTGGATTGGCCCGCCGCCATCGGATCAGGTCTCGAGCTTCAAATGGGCCGGCGAATGGACGGTCACCTATGAGACCTTCCGCGACATGGGCGCAGCGTTCGGCGTGGCCTTGATCCTGATCTACGTCCTGGTGGTCTGGGAATTTGGCAATTTCCGTATCCCGCTCGTCATTATGGCGCCCATTCCGTTGACGCTGCTCGGCATCATCCCGGCACACTGGGTTGCCTTCGAGCTTGGCTTTGGTGGCGAGTTCACCGCGACCTCGATGATCGGTTGGATTGCGTTGGCCGGCATCATCGTCCGTAACTCGATCTTGCTCGTCGATTTTTCGATCCACGAGGTGCAGAAAGGCGTTCCGGTCGCTGAGGCCGTGATCCGTTCCTGCACCACACGAACACGGCCCATAGTCATTACGGCGCTTGCACTGGTGGCTGGCGCGAGCGTTATCGTCACCGATCCGATCTTCCAGGGCATGGCGATCTCGCTTTCGTCGGGCGTGCTGGTCTCGACACTGCTGACCTTGATCGTCATCCCCCTCGGTTGTGTCGCCGCGAGTAAAGACCTCTGTGAGGTCGCGGTCGCCAGCGCGCCGCCTGGGATGGTGGTTCCATGCGCTGAGACACTGCAGCGTGATGAGCCTGATCAGGCCATCAGCTCGACGGCGGGCTCAGCCCAACCTGCGCAGCAGGGCGGCGGTGTCTTGGCCAAGATTGGCGGAGCGCTGATGCTCGTGCTCTACGCCTTCCGCGGTCTGTTCTTGCTGCTGTTCGATTGGATCAAGGGAATGATCAAGAAACGGCGATCAGGTACGGGTGCTAGCGGGCCATCAGGGGGAACCCGGCCCGCCGGACCGCTGCCTAATGCACTGCGACGATCAGAAGCAGAGGCTGTGCCGCCCGATGTGCCGACAACGGATGCGGCTGAGGGCTCGGGCCAGGGCTCGGACCCAGCCCTGGGCCAGACAAGCACGCCAAAGCCATCTACAGTGAGTGCTGAGGAGACGCCGGAGGCGCCAGCAGCTGCTTCCGCGCGCAAGAGGCCGGCGAAGAAGGCTGCAACAACCAAGACTGCGACCAAGAAGGCGACGGCCAAAAAGGCCCCAGCGAAGAAGGCATCGGCTAAGTCGCAGCAGAAGGGCTCAAGACGCGGCATTCGGCTCAAGACAGACGACAGTGACGACGGGCCGGCCAACAGTTAGTGCGACGGATACCATGACAAGATTGCAATCGAGACCTTTGGCCCGAAGCCGCTCAGCGGCAACTGGTCGGCGTCGGCGCGCGAGGGCTCGGTTGGGTCTGGTGCTGCTCGTGACCACAGTGATGCTCACAAGTCCCGCCCTATGGGCGTGGAACCCCTACGATGCCGACAGCAGCTGGGTGTCGCCCCCCCGAGACGATTTCGGTAGTCACCGGCCTGAGACCGTCGACGACGGATGGGACGCTCGATCACGAGGGGCCGGCTGGGGGGAGCCTGATCGCTGGCGCGAGAACCCCAGTGACCGCAATGACGGGTGGCGTCAGCCCAGCCAACGCGGTTATCGGAACGAAATCGCTAGTGACAGATCCTGGCGTGAACGAAAGCAGCCTTGGTTTAGAGAAGAGGCCTCAGGCTGGGATTCTTCCGGTCAACGGCGTTCCGCTGATTACAGTCCCCCCGGTGCCGGCGGTTACCAGTTTCGGCATGATCCCGACCTCGATGCTATGCGCTCCGGCCGTCAGAATGGCTGGGTGTTTCGCCCGCTCTCTGAGCGGGAAAATGCCCGCTCGCTCGCGGATAGTCCATACCCGCAGATTGATGAGCGCGACTATTTGCCTCGCGGACCTTGGCGCAGCTACGAAGACGAAGGCGCCGCGTTCGGTTACCATCCGGATGATGGATGGCCGAACGACTCGCCGCAGTTGCGCTAAGTGCTCGTCATCCTTACCCCCTAAAGCCACTCTCTTCAAACGCGGCAAGAACGGATGATTACAGTCATCGGCTCATTGAAAGGCGGCTCTGGCAAGAGCACCCTTACCTTCAATTTGGGCGTCTGGTTGTCACTGGCCGAGGTCGACGTGCAACTGTTGGACGCTGACCCTCAGGGCACCCTGACCGACGTGGCCGAGGTGCGCCAAGAGGAGGGCTTCGAGCCAAGGCTCGAGGTGCTGGACAGAGCGTCTCTCAGTGGCGACAAGCTCCACGACCACGCGGAGACCGTCATCGACGTCGGTACCGCTGACATGGAATCACTGCGCAACGCGATAGAGCTTTGCGATCGTGTGGTCGTCCCTGTGCCGCCATCTCAAGCCGATATCTGGTCAACGCAGCGGTTCATCCAATTGGTGAAATCGGTCGAGCGCGAGCGTCCTCCGGAGATCCTTGGATTCATCAATCGGGGTGATACCCATCATGCGGTCAGGGAGACCAACGAGTCGGCGGCGGCCTTGGTGGCCTTGCCCGATATTCGTTTCGTGAAGACACGCCTGTCGCAACGTACGGTCTTTCGCAGATCGTTCAGCGAGGGCCTCGCCGTGTTCGAGCTCGAGCCTCGGGGGAAAGGGGCAAAAGAGTTTTACGCGCTCGCCGCCAGCTTGTTTCCGCAGGTGTTGAGTGAGTGACCCAACGCCCGGTTTCCTTTACTTCCCGGCGCCGAACCGAAGGCTAGGCCTTGGAGCCACGGCGGTACCTAAGAGGTCGTAATTTTCTATGACAGGCAAGAACCCGCAAGAGCGAGACGCTATCGAGAAGACGGGCACAACAGATCTAGAGGCACCGGATGGTGACCCGGCAGCCAGTCAGTTTGCGATGGACCGGTTGTCGCAAGCCTTTGAGACCAGCGCCAGGCGCTGGGAACTGATCGTTTACCCGTCGTTATTCGCCTTTATCATCCTAGCCGCCTACGGCTTTTATCTCGTCTTCAGCTTGGCGAAGGACGTCCACTACCTGGCGATCAGCGTTGATTCAAATATGACGGTGTTGGCGAGCAACATGCAGTCGATCTCGGACAACATGGGCCAGATCAGCTCCAACGTTCGCACCATGACGGTAGGTGTCGACTCGATGGCTGGGGACGTCGGCACCTTGGAACCGATGATGACTTCGATTGAGGCCATGAATCGCTCGATTCAGTCGATGACCTTTACCACCGCAACCATGCGTGACGATATCGGCGCGATGAATCGCAACATCGGTCGGCCGATGCACTTCATGAACTCGTTTTTGCCGTGGTGACTGACCGGCTCAGAGTGAATGGTCTCTGCACCCTTGAGCAGCGCTGAACCCGATTCTCGATCAGACTGGGTCCCGCGACTGGTTGTCGCGGATGACGCCGAAGCTGCTCCCCGAATTCGCCTGGTGGTCGCGATTTCCTCGCGGGCCCTATTCGACCTCTCAGAATCGCATCGCGTCTTCGAAGAACGCGGCGTCGAGGCCTACCATGCCTATCAGGTTGCGCATGAAGCCGAGGTCCTGGCGCCCGGTGTTGCCTTTTCACTGGTCAAAAAGCTGCTCGCGCTCAACGAACGGCTTGGCGATCGCGGGCGGGTTGAGGTCATCCTGCTGTCGCGCAACAGCAGTGACACCGGGTTGCGAGTCTTCAACTCGATTCGCCACCACGGACTCGCGATCCGCTGTGCGGCCTTTACCAGTGGCGCTAGTCCGTACCGATACGTCTCGGCATTCGGTGCCCATCTGTTCCTGTCGGCCGACCGTGACGATGTCCGCCAGGCCCTTGATGCGGGCTGGGCTGCAGCAACGATCTTGCCGGCTCCGGCTCGAGCCGCGGCGGCCGATGACGAGGAACTGCGCCTCGCCTTCGATGGTGACGCGGTCCTCTTCTCCGATGAATCGGAGCGCATCTTTCGCGCCGAAGGCTTGGCCGCCTTTACTGCGAACGAGGTTGCTGCCGCTCAGCAACCGCTTTCTGACGGACCCTTCAAGGGGTTCCTGGTGGCACTGCAGCGCATTCAGGCCCTCTTCCCGATTGATCAGGCGCCTTTGCGAACGGCGCTGATCACCTCCCGCGGCGCCCCAACCCACGAGCGGGTGGTGCGCACCCTGCGCGCCTGGAATATCCGCATCGATGAATCGCTGTTCCTCGATGGTCTTGGTAAAGCGCCATTCTTGGCGGCCTTCGATGCCGATATCTTTTTCGACGACCAAGAGCACCACTGTCGGGATACCCAGGGGCATGTGACCACTGGGCACGTGCCGCATGGGATCGCGAACCCCAGCTAACACCCAGGTCCGGAGGCCGCGCTTAGAGCAACACGGTCTTGGCTGCCTCGCCGGGCTGCTCGCGGACTAACCTCGGGACGAGGTAGCCAGGTAAGCGATGTCGGAGCTGTGTGACCAGTGAGCGTGCCTCGCCCTCTGGTACCTCGAAATGGGCGGCACCGCTGACCGGATCGAGCAGATGCAGGTAATAGGGCAGGGTGCGCACGCTGATCAGCGCTTCAGAGAGTTCGGCGAGGCTATCCACCTGGTCGTTGACGCCGCGTAATAAGACGCTTTGGTTCAGCAGTGGTGCGCCGAGTTCGGCCAAGCTGAGCAACGCGCGGCGCGCCTCCAGGCCCAGTTCAGCTGCGTGATTGACATGGACCACGACCACGACCTGAAGCCGACTGCGGGACAACATCCTGCAGAGGGTCTCGGTAATCCGGCTCGGCAGGATGCTCGGCATGCGGGTGTGCAAGCGAAGCCGCTTGAGCTGAGGGACCGCATCCAGCGCGGTGACCAGTGCGGCGAGCGTTGAGTCATCGAGCATCAGCGGATCTCCGCCGCTGAGGATGATCTCCTCGATCTCTTGCGCTTGTTCGAGTGCCGCGATCGCGCCTGCGAATCGGTCTCGCCGGGCGCCGTCGCCCGCATAGGGGAAGTGACGGCGGAAACAGTAGCGGCAGTGCACTGCACAGGCGCCGGTCGCGATCAGCAGCGCCCGACCGTGATACTTCTGGAGCAACCCCGGCGCACGACGAGCGTTGCCGTCTCCGACAGGATCGGACACAAAGCCGGCTGTTGGCAGCGCCTCTGCTGCGAGCGGTAAGACTTGGCGCAAGAGCGGGTCATTGGGGTCGCCGCGGCGCATCAAGGCGGCGAAGCCTTGAGGGACCAACAGCGAAAAGCCTTGCGACTGTCGAACCGATGCGGCCAGCTCGGACGAGCTTAGGCCAAGGGTTTCCAGAAGCGCGATCGGGTCGGTGAAGGCTGCCGCCAACTCCTGTTTCCAGGTCTGGGTCTGCCATCGCTGTTGGGTTCGCGCTACCATAGGCGGTTTGGTTTCTTTCCGGTATCAGCGCCCCCAAGCCTTGGTGCTGACGGGCGGACCATCGCATTGACTGCACGATGCACTGCAAGAGGATCTGATGGCAACTTACAAGACCAATGAGTTTAAGGGCGGGCTGAAGATTATGCTCGACGGTGATCCCTATACGATCGTCGAGAACGAGTTCGTGAAGCCGGGCAAGGGGCAGGCCTTCAGTCGCGTCAAGGTGCGCAACCTGAAGACCGGCCGTGTGGTCGAACGGACCTTCAAGTCTGGCGACTCGGTCGAGGCCGCTGATGTGCACGAGACCGATCTCCAGTATCTCTACTACGACGGTGAACTCTGGCACTTCATGGATCCCACCAGCTTCGAACAGTTGACGGCCGATGAGGCGGTGATCGGCGAGGCCGCTAAGTGGATCAAGGAACAGGATCTCTGCAACGTCACGCTCTATAACGGCCAGCCGATCAGTGTTGATCCACCGAGTTTTGTCGTGCTCGAGATCACCGAGACCGATCCTGGCCTCAAGGGCGATACCTCGGGCGGTGGCGGTAAGCCGGCGACGCTCGAGACTGGCGCTGTGGTGAACGTGCCGCTGTTCGTGCAGACCGGAGAGATGATCAAGGTCGATACCCGCACCGGCTCCTACGTCTCGCGCGCCAAGGACGAGTGATCCGGGGCTCGGTCGACAGCGATAGGCCGCGAGACAGCACTTCATCGACGCGGCCTCGTTGGCGGCCGAGCGCTACCCTTGATGCGCTGCGCGCGCGTGCGGTCATGCTCCAGCGGGTGCGTGACTTCTTTGCCGCTCGCGCTGTGCTGGAGGTCGAGACGCCGCTGCTTTCGGCCAGCGCGACGACCGATCCTGCCCTCGAGTCGCTGCGCACCCGGTGGTTTGGTTCGGACCGTCCATCCGCTAAGCGGCTCTATCTGCAGACCTCGCCCGAGCTACCGATGAAGCGGTTGTTGGCGGCCGGTAGCGGGCCGATCTATCAGATCTGCAAGGTATTTCGTGATGACGAGCGTGGTAGCCGGCATCATCCTGAGTTCAGTCTCTTGGAGTGGTACCGCCCGGGCTGGGACCTGAGCGCCTTGATCGATGAGGTCGCTGAGCTGGTGCGGGTCATCCTTGAGCAGCCTGGCCTTGGTTGCGAGGTGCTGAGCTATCGACAGCTGTTTAGCGACCAGTTGGGCGTTGATCCTTGGACGGTCGATGCAACTGCGCTCAAAGAGGTGGCTCAGGCCAACGGGCTGCAGGGCTGCGCTGCGCTGGAGCTGGACCGCGATGGCTGGCTGGACTTGCTGATGAGCCAGTGTCTGGAGCCCGGGCTGGGCCGAGGCCGCATGAGCGTTGTTCGTGACTATCCGCCAAGTCAGGCCGCCTTGGCGCGATTACGACCGGGCGATCCCGGCGGCGACCCCACCGTCGCCGAGCGCTTCGAGTTCTACATCGAAGGGATGGAGCTAGCAAATGGTTTCGATGAGCTGACCGATGCCGATGAGCAGCGCGCCCGTTTCCAAGCCGATCAGCGCACACGCCGAGCCGCAGGCCAGTCCGTACCGCCCATCGATGAGACCTTTCTAGCCGCGCTCGAGGCTGGCATGCCGGCAAGTGCCGGGGTTGCGCTCGGACTGGATCGGCTCCTGATGTGCGCACTTGGGGCTGATCATATCGACGTCGTGCTGGCATTCCCGATCGAGCGGGCTTAATCCGTGGCCACCTCAGTATCCCACCACTGGCCTATCGTCTCCCCCAAGCGCACGGCCGAGCCTGGCTGCAGGCTGGGCTCCCAGTGCGCGCTGCCGGGGGGGAGCAAGAGGATCACGGTTGAGCCCATGTTGAAGCGACCGAGCTCGTCACCTCGCTCGAGGCTCGGTCCATCGTCATCGTGGGCAGGCTCAGCTCGCATCGTCTGAATCCGCGGTGGCGTCAAGCGCCCGGACCAGAGGGTCTCGATGCTGCCGACAAAGATCGCGCCGACCAGCACCATGACCATCGGACCGGCGCTGGTCTCGAAGGTGCAGACGGCGCGCTCGTTGCGGGCGAAGAGCCCCGGCACGGCGGCCGCAGTGGTTGGGTTGACGCTAAACAGCCGGCCCGGGACCAAGAGGGTGCGCTTGAGACGGCCGGCAGTCGGCATATGGATGCGGTGATAATCCTGTGGTGCCAGATAGAGGGTCGCGAACAGGCCGTCTTGGAACAGCGCTGCGAGCGCTTGATCGCCACCTAGCAGGGTCTCGAGCGCATAGTCCTGCCCCTTGGCTTGGATCAGCCGGCCGTGGTCGATGGTTCCGGCTTGGCTGACTCGCCCGTCGACCGGGCAGGCGATTGCATTGGCCGCGCTCGGCAGCGGCCGTGCCCCGGCTCGCAGAGGGCGGGTAAAGAAGGCATTGAAGCTGGGGTAGGCTCGTGGGTCGGGCTCGGCGGCCTCGTCGAGATCGACGCCGAAGACCGGTACGTACAGTCGGATGATCCAATGGACCAGCCAGGGCCAACGCCGCTGGGTCAGCCAGAACATCGCGTTCGATAGTGCGTGCTGCGGCAACAGATATTGCAGGCCGACAAACAGCTTGGCGCCGAGGCCGAGACTGGGGCTGGCGCCGAGACTGGGACTGAGATTGGGACCGCTGCCGCTGCTGTTGTCGCTTGAGGTGCTCGAGTTGGGGCTAGTCATTGATCACGTTCGCCTGGGTACGCCGGATGTATCCAGCTCTTAAAGCTGACGACTTCAGTCAGCTGGGAGTTAGGATGCCGACTGGAGTCGGCGCAGCCTGGGGACCAAGATTTGCGCGTTGATGCACTAGTCACTCACTCAC
>CAZEZH010000096.1:8447-13647 GCA_964516305.1 uncultured Halochromatium sp.
CACTCACTCACGCTCGCATCGATGGGGGACGACGGGGCGTCGGCAGCAGTGGGCTCATCGGTAGGCGGCGCCGGCGCGTTCGAGAGCGCATCGGGCCGCTGCGAGAGCATCTTCAGGTCATCCGCAATGCTTGCGGCCGGCTGCCCGCCCGCAAAGAGCGCGACCAAGCGCGCCCTTGGATCAACCAAGAATAACGGCGGCGGTTGGTCAGCAGCCTCTGCAGGCTCGTTCTGACCAGCGCCAAGCGCGTCCTTCAGCTCGGCCAGCTGCGGTCCGCGGGTGCTCAATACCCGCAAGCTGGGCGTGAGCTGCTCGAAGTCGCGCGCGAGGATCGGCGTATCATCGGCGCTGATCAGCAAGAGTTGCAGCTGCTTGCGCAGATCAGACTGGTCAGCAACCCGGTTGGCAATCTCGATCAGTCGCGAGACGCCCCGGTGGCCCTCCGCGCTCCCCGGCGAGCCAAAGGCGATCAGCGTCCAATGTTGGTCCAGGTCGGCGCGGTTGAACGGGCCTTGAGGACCTTGCAGATCAAGCTCGAGCAACTCGACCGGAGGGCGCAGCAAGACGCCGTCGATGCGCAGCGGCGCCTGATGAGCGTGCTGGAACTGGTTGCCCCACTGATAGCCAACGATAAACAGCCCGACAGCGGCGACGGCCATGATCAAGCGGGCGATGAAGGGGCGAGAAGAGCGGCGCATGCTTAGGCCTAACGAAGGTGGGCAGGGTGGACATCGGCATGGCCTGGCCCCATCAGGCTGAAGATCAGGGGTTGGAACGCAGTCGGGTGCATCGCAGAGACCGGAGAGGATAAAGAGGGAGCAGGCGCTTATGTCGCGCGAGTATAGCGACGCCCGCATTGTTGCCTCAACCAGCTGCTGCAGGCTCCGAGCGGCAAGATTCCATCTCAACGCCTAAGTTCACCACGAAGAGGCCAAGTGCATGAGCGAGAAGATCAAGAAGACCGAGGACGAATGGCGTCAGCAGCTGAGCGCCGAGCAGTACCGGGTGCTGCGTGAGCACGGCACCGAGCCGGCCTTCAGCGGCGCCTACTTCGATACCAAGACGCCGGGGCGTTACCGTTGCGCAGCCTGCGGTGCGGAACTATTCGACGCCGAGCACAAGTTCGATTCCGGCACCGGCTGGCCTAGTTTCTCCGCGCCGCTGAGCGAGTCCGCGGTCGAGACTGACACCGACACGAGCTATGGCATGCGTCGCACCGAGGTGCACTGTGGGCGATGCCAATCCCACCTCGGGCATGTGTTTCCAGATGGGCCGAAGCCAACGGGCCTGCGCTACTGCATCAACTCGGTGTCGCTGGAGTTGGAACCAAAGCCCTGACCGCCCCGTGCTATGCTCGCGAGCGTTTTTTCTGATGCGATCGATTGGGGTGTCGCTGATGTGCGTTCTGTTCCCTTCGCGGGCGGTGACTGGCTTGTTGCTCGGCCTTTCGCTGTGGCTCGTCCTGGTCGGCCCCGCCGTCGCTGGGCCGGTCGAGCAAGCCATGGCGCTGCAGGACGCCAGCCTGGTGGTGAGCGATGGCCGCCAACTGCTGATCGCCGATCAGCCGGATCGGCTGTTGGTTCCTGCCTCGACCATGAAGCTGGTCACCGCTTTGGCCGCGATTGAGCGTTGGGGGCTGAAACACCGCTTCGAGACGCGTTTCTATCTGGGCCGCGATGACCGCCTCTGGGTGAAGGGAGGCGGCGATCCGTACCTGGTCTCAGAGGAGCTGGATCGAGTGGTGAGCGGGCTGAAGGCGGCTGGTGTGCGCTCGGTGTCCGGGCTCGGCCTCGATGCCGAACTGTTCGGCACGCAGGTCAGCATCCCCGGTCGCTCATCGAGCAACAACCCTTATGATGCGCCGGTGACCTCGCTTGGGGTCAACTTCAACACTGTCAGTCTGCAGGTGTCGGCCGGGCGGGTCAGCAGCGCCGAGTCGCAAACGCCGATCACCCCAACCGCACAGCGGCTCGGCCGTGGGCTCGGGGACGGCAAGCACCGCATCAATCTGGTCGATGGCGCGACCGCGCTGGGTCATTTTGGCGAGGTCTTGAAGGCCAAGCTGCAGCAGGGCGGGATTCAGGTAGGGGGACAAGTCGAGTCAGGGGCGGTGCCGCAGTCGGCCAAGCTGGTCTACACCCATCGCAGCAGCCAGACGCTCGGGCAGGTGACCAAGAACATGCTCGAGTATTCGACCAACTTTGTTGCCAACGATCTGTTCCTATTGCTCGGCGAGCAGAACGGCCGCGCGAGCATGGCCAGCGCGCAGCAGACCATGGAGCGCTGGGCGCGGCAGACCTTTGGCTGGCGGGATTTCCGCATCGAAGACGGCGCCGGCCTTTCACGTGGAAATCGCCTCAGTGGTCGACAGATGCTGGATGTACTCGAGCGGTTGCGACCCTATCTCGACTTGCTACCGGTGCAGGACAATGATCAGGGCGTGCGTGCGAAGACCGGCACCTTGCGCGGGGTCAGCACCTATGCTGGGTTCATCCGCCGCGGGCGCGACTGGTTGCCGTTTAGCCTAATGATCAATCAGCCGGTGGCCTACGGCTTCCGTCTCGAGGTGGCGAGCGCCTTGGCGCAGAATTCGGCGTTACTCAGGGACTGATGCTGCGCATGGACTGGCTAGGCTTCGCAGGCCGGCGCAGGCAGCGATTCAGGGCTGCGTGCGTAGCGCAACCTCTGCGCCTAAGGCCCGCGTACAGCTTGAGCCTGATCTCGACGGCGGCAATCCATGCGCGAGCACTGACCTGGTTCGCGCTCATCCTCGGGCTAGCCAGCGGTTGTGCGGGCACGGCGCTGGTTCCGCCGCTCGATATGGGTGCACGGTCGGATTCAGCGTCAGCTGATCGGGGCTCCGCGCTGCCGGTCTATCTCAAAGGCATTGGCGGCAAAGGCTATCCCTCGCTCGCGCCCTTGCTGCGGCCGATCACGCCGGCCGTCGTCAACATCTCGGTCGATTCCGAAACTCGGCTCGATGAGCATCCGTTTCTGCGCGACCCGGCGTTCCGGCGTTTCCTAGAGCGCTTTAATCTGCCGCTGCCCGAATCGGCGCAGCGGCAGCGTACCCAGAGCGCCGGCTCGGGCGTGATTATCGATGCCAGGCGCGGCTACGTGTTAACCAATGCGCATGTGATTCGCGATGCGAGCGAGATCACGGTGACCCTGAAAGACCGCCGCAGCTTCCGGGCGACCTTGGTCGGTAGTGATGCCAGCGCCGATACCGCCGTGTTGCGGATTCCGCCGGTGCGCACACCGGCGCTGCGTTTTGGCGATTCTTCCGCACTGGAGGTCGGCGACTTCGTGGTCGCGATCGGTAATCCGTTCGGCATCGGTCAGACCGTCACCTCCGGCATCGTCAGTGCCGTTGGGCGTGGCGGCATCGCCGGCGACACCCTCGGTGGTCTGATCCAGACCGATGCCTCGATCAATCCAGGCAACTCCGGCGGCCCGCTGGTGAACCTAGCCGGCGAGGTCGTCGGAATCAACACGGCCCTGATCGGACCTTCCGGCGGCAATGTCGGTATCGGCTTCTCGGTGCCGAGCAACCGCGTTCAGCGAGCGATGCGGAGCATCATTGGTCGGCATTAAGGAATGCTTGGGTGTCGTGAGCGACTTGGCGACCAGTGGCTGAAGCGTGTCATCAAACTGCAATATCGCCGTCATATCATGACAACAGTTTGCGCACACAATAGGTGACTCGATTCACCAGCTGTTGGAGTCTCTCCATGAAGAAATCTGTACTTGCCGTTGCTGTCCTAGGCGCTCTTTCAATGTCGTCGCAGGCAATGGCCCGCGACACCGTCAACATCGTCGGCTCCTCGACGGTCTTCCCGTTTGCCACAACCGTCGCAGAGCGTTTCGGCAACACCACCGAGTTCCCGACGCCAAAGATCGAGTCGACTGGCTCGGGCGGTGGCCTGAAGCTGTTCTGCGCGGGTGTTGGCGTCGATCAACCCGACATCACCAATGCCTCACGTCGGATGAAGGTCTCGGAGTTCGACAATTGCCAGGATAATGGCGTCGAGGAGATCACCGAGGTCAAGATCGGCTACGACGGCATCGCCATCGCCAACTCGAAGAAGGCTGAGCAGTATGAGCTGTCGCTGCGCGACGTCTGGCTGGCGCTGGCCAAAGACGTGCCGAATCCTGACGGTGGCGAGGAGCTGGTCCCGAACCCCTACAAGACCTGGAAGGATGTGAATCCTGAGCTGCCCGATGTTGCCATCGAGGTGCTCGGCCCGCCGCCGACCTCTGGCACCCGTGATGCCTTCGTCGAGATCGCGATGGAAGGGGGCTGCAAGACCTTCGACTGGATCGCCGACATCAAGGGCGAGGATAAGTCGAAGTACAAGTCGATCTGCCGCACCGTGCGCGAAGATGGCGCCTATGTCGAGGCCGGCGAGAACGATAATCTGATCGTGCAGAAGCTTGACTCGAATGCGGATGCACTTGGCATCTTCGGCTTCAGCTTCCTGGATCAGAACACTGACAAGCTGCAGGGCACCATCATCGATGGTGTCGAGCCGACCTTCGACAACATCGCCAGCGGCGACTATCCGGTGTCGCGCTCGCTCTTCTTCTATGTCAAGAACGCCCATGTCGGTACCATTCCTGGCATTCAAGAGTATGTGACCGCCTTTACCAGCGAGAACGCTTGGGGGCCGGATGGCTACCTGGTTGATAAGGGTCTGATCCCGCTGCCGGAAGACATGCGGGCTGAAGTCGCCAAGTCTTCACAGAACCTGGAGCCGATGTCGAGCCCTGAGTAAATCCTGGCTCGATGCCCTGATGTCGCCTTCATGCGGCGTCTAGGCTGATCAACGCCGGTGGCCCGCAAGGGCCGCTGGCGTCTTGAATTATCGCTAATTTTTCTTTTGTCAAAGAACGCTAGCCGCTATGAGCCCGACGCTGTTGTTGTTCGTTGTTCTGGCCGCCATGGCGCTGGCCTATCACCTTGGGCGTAAACGCGCCATTAGCGTGGCTGGCGGCGTTTCCCAGATCAATCGCCTGCACTCTCTGCCCGCCTATTACGGCTACTACGCGGCGCTTTGGGCCGGTCTGCCGGCACTGCTGCTGTTGTTGTTCTGGATTGGGCTGCAGGAGCAGATCCTGACCGCGCTGACCGTCGCCGAGCTGCCGCCAGAGATGACCGCAGACCTCTCCGAAGGCCGGCTCAGCCTGTTGGTCAGCGACA
>CAZEZH010000097.1:0-7453 GCA_964516305.1 uncultured Halochromatium sp.
TGGCTGAGCCGCCGGCGTATCTTGCCTGCGACCTTGCGGGCCTGGTCGGCAGCCTGCTCGGCCACGTCGCTGAGCCCTTCCAGCACGACCACAAACTCGTCGCCGCCGAGGCGGGCCACGGTGTCGTGCGCTCGCACACAGCCAACGAGGCGCTCCGCGACTTGGGTCAATAACAGATCGCCTATGTCGTGGCCACAGCTGTCGTTGAGGTCCTTGAAGTGGTCGAGGTCGAGAAACAGCAAGGCGCCGAATTGTTCGGTGCGGCGGCTTGTCTCGAGTGCTTGGCCGAGGCGGTCAACCAGCAAACGCCGGTTTGGCAGCTGGGTCAGGGTGTCGAAGAACGCGAGCTGCTCGACCCGGTTTTCCGCTGCCTTGCGGGCGGTAATATCGTGGTTCAGTACAACAGCGCCGATGATATCCCCATCGCTATCGTGGATGGGGACCGCAGAGCTTAGGATGGTCTTCTCGGTGCCGTCCAGACACTGGATCACGAGCTCGTTATTCAGCGTTGCCTCGCCGTTTAGGATTGCACGCGATGCGACGCAATCCTGGGGCGCTTTTGCTCCTGGTCGTTTGGTTAAGCAGGCCTTGCAGTCGCTGAAATAGTCGAGCCCCATCATCTCAGCGCCGCTCCAGATCTGATGTGCGGCGGGGTTGCCGTAGGTGATCTTGCAGCGGCGATCCAAAAACCAGACCCCGACTGGCAGATTCTCGACGATCGACTTGAGGCGTTGCTCGCTCTGGCGCACCGCATCCTCGGCCCGCTTTTGCACGCTCAGGTCGGTCACAACGAGAAAAAAGGCGCCCTGCTTCTGCTCGAGCGGTAGCTCAGTGAGCGAGACATGACAGGGGATCTTGGCCCCGGTCTGACTGATAAGCTGTAGCTGCAAGCGCCGCTGGGGACGCGGTGATGCGGTCTCGAGCCAGCTTTGATAAGCGGGGTGGTCGGCCTCGCTGATCCGCGCGTCCAGTGTGGTGCCGATCAGGCGCTGGCGCGGGATGCCCAGCATGTCCGCTATCCGTCGGTTGGCGAAGTAGATGTGGCCCGCGGCGGTCAGGGTCATCGCTCCTTCGCCCATCTCCTCCACCATCAGACGATAGTCGTGATCGGTGCCTTGCAGCTCGAGTACTTGCCCACCTTGAGTCCCACCTTGAGTGCCGGGGATGAACAGCGCGTCGATCTGCCCGGTGCGGATCGCGTCCAGCACGGCCTCGGCCTCGGCCAAGCGTCGTTTCAGCTGTTCAATATCCGCGATCGCGTTGCTGCTGAAATCGGCGGCAGGATGGTCGGCAGTCATGGCCTTTGATTTGGCACGGGCAGGGTCACGGATCTGGGCGGCTTGGGCCCATGGGCTGGATGAGATGGCGGCTAGGTCGTCGTTGACCAGCTCGACTGGCGCAGGTCAAGCCCGACGATGGCGCGCTCGGTATCGGAGAGGTCACCGATGATCTTGCGCATCGGCAAGGGGAGCCGACGCACAACGGTCGGGATCGCCAGGATCTGATCACCTTGCGCCAGCTGTGGCTTTTCGAGCAGATCGATGACCTCGATCTGATACTGTCCGCTGAGATGGGCCTCGCACATGGCCTTAAGATTGGCGAAGGCGGCTAAGGACTTCGGTGTTTGGCCGGCGACGTACAGTCGAAGCGTCCAGGGCTTGGCTAATTCGGTGTTCTCCGCTTCATGCTTGGCAGCTTGGTCCTCGTCGGCGCTGGCGCTCATCTGTTGTCCTCTGCCGTTTGGCTAATGGGTGCATCCGTTTGGCTGCGGGGTGCATCGGCCCGGCGCACCGAGGCCATTGAGGCGCGGTCTTGAAGCGATTGTGCCGTGCGTTGCTGCTCGCGCTCGATCAGAGCGAGGATCTCGGATTCTTGGGTATGAAACTCGTGCTGCATCGCCGCAATCTGCGCGTCAAGCAAGGTGCGCCGGCGCTCCAAATCCTGTTGGCGACGCTCGATCTCTTGCTGTCGCTCGAGCTGCTCGCGCTTTTCGGCCCATTCCTGGGCGAGCCGCGCGCTGCCGGTCAAGACCCCACCGGGCCCGAGGTAGACGTCGCGTAGCTCGATGCCGTTGTGGGTGATCAGGAATTCACGTGTCTGATTGGAATGGGCCATGCCGCGGGATTTCAGGATACTGAGGGTGCGGTTGCGCTCGCCGCCTGAGCTCATGGCCGTCAACAGCAGCCAGGTATCGATCAGCGAAGAGATCGCCGAATCGGTGCGCTCCAATGACTCACCGCCGAGCGTCAAGCTCGTAAACAAGGCGGTGATCTGGCGTGTTTTCAGGTAATCGATGAGCCGCGTCAACATCCCCTTGACCTCAAGCTCATTGTCGCGCGTGATGAAGCTATTGAGTGGGTCCAGGATGACCACAGCGGGGTTGACCGTCTCGACCGCACGATGGATGAGGGTGAGGTGCATCTCTAGGCCGGTGAAGCTGGGGCGGGTCGCATGAAACTGGAGCAGGCCCTGGTCGGACCAATGCGCCAAGTTGAGACCAATCGCACTGAGGTTGCGCTTGATCTGGGCCGGCGACTCCTCAAAGGCGAAGTAGAGCACGCGCTCACCGCGGGCGCAGGTCGCAGCGGCGAAATGGCCGGCCAGACTCGATTTGCCGGTGCCAGCTGTCCCCGAGACCAGCACGCTGCTGCCGCGAAAGAAGCCAGTGTCGCCGAGCATCCTGTCGAGCCGAGCGATGCCGCTGGAGATGCGCTCAGTGGGTACCGAATGATCGAGACCGATCGAGGTGATCGGGGTCACCGAGATACCGTTGGCATCGATGATGAAAGGATAATCGTCGGTGCCATGGCTGGAGCCGCGGTACTTGAGCACTCGCAGGCGGCGGGTCCAGGTCTGATTGTGCGCATGGTGATCGAGCGTGATGACGCAATCGGAGACGTACTCTTCGAGTCCCTGACGGGTCAGCTGACCGTCTCCACGCTCACCGGTGACAATGGCGGTAACGCCTTTGCTCTTGAGCCAGCGAAACAGGCGTCGGAGCTCGGCGCGCAGAATCATTGGGTTGGGCAGGCCAGCGAAGATGGTCTCGAGGGTGTCGAGCACAACGCGCTTGGCGCCGATTGAATCGATCGCGTAGCCGAGCCGGATGAACAGGCCGCTGAGATCGAAATCGCCGGTCTCGCCCAGATCGCTGCGCTCGACCTCGACAAAGTCGAGCGCAACCTGACCGGCTGCCACGAGGTCGTCCAGGTGGAAGCCGAGCGAGGCGACATTCTGCGTCAGCTCCTCAGCGGTTTCTTCAAACGCGATGAAGACCCCAGGCTCTCCGTACTCCGTCGCACCTCTGACCAAGAACTCCATCGCGAGCAGCGTCTTGCCGCAGCCTGCGCCGCCGCAGATCAGGGTAGGCCGGCCGCGCGGGAGTCCGCCACCGGTGATCTCGTCGAGCCCCGAGATGCCAGTGGGCGCTTTGGGCAGGCTTTGGGTGGGGGTGCTCAAGGGTCTCCTCGACGATCGGTTTAAACAGCTGCGTAACACGCCATGGTACAACGGCCAAGGGACAAGCGGGTGCCCGCTAGCGGTAAAGTCAACTGTGCTGTTGATATGACCTAAGCGTAGCCAGCAAATGCGCCATTGCCAAAGGGGATCGCGACGCGAAAGGCGAGCGAAAAGATGCGCAAGGCGGTACGAGCTTTGACAGAAATCGCCTTAGTCTGGCTTGAAGAAGACGAAGACGCTGCGCCCCGCGTCCTTCGCTTGATAGAGGGCGATGTCGGCCCGCTTCATCAGCTCGGCAGCGTCTTCGAGGCTGGGATCAGGGAGTGTAATGCCAATGCTGCTGCCTGAGCGCACTGCAATGGTGCCGAGCTCGAAGTCTTCACGCATCGCATCAAGAATCCGTGTCCCGAGGCGCTCGGCGTCGCTCGCGTCTTTGATGCCGATTTGGATGATCGCGAACTCGTCGCCGCCGAGTCTGGCAAAGACATCGCTCTCGAGCAGCAGCCCCTTAACCCGATCGGCGATCGCACAGAGCAGCTGGTCACCGACCGGATGGCCGAACTGATCGTTAACCTCTTTAAAGGCGTCGAGGTCCATCAGGTGTAGCGCAAAATGCTCGACCCCGCGTCGGTAGAGCGAGAGTGCGCGCGCCAACTGGTCACTGAACAGGCGGCGGTTGGCGAGGCCGGTTAAGGCGGCGTGGAAGGCCAGGAATGCGATTTAGCGCTCATGCTCGAGCCGCTCACTGATGTCGTGAAAACTAACCACCGCGCCGTCGGCGTGGCCACCATGGCGGATCGGTGCTGCGTGGTACTCGATGGGCAACTGGCTGCCGTCTTGGCGGCGCAGCAGGGTATTTGATCCCTGTCGTCCGATCCCCTGCATCGCGGCCTCATGCAGCGGGCAGGACTGCCTCTCGAACGTCGTGCCGTCCTCACGCGCATGTCGCAACAGCCCATGCGGGGTCTCGCCCAAGAGCGCGTCGGCCGGATAGCCGAGCATCGCTGCCGCGGCTGGATTGATGAAGCTGATGCGTCCCTCTAGGTCGAGGCCAAAGATGCCTTCAGTGCTCGATTCTAATAGCAGCCGCGAGCGCTCTTCCGCGAAGGCCAGGGCTTCTGCGTCGCGTCGATGTTGGATCGTGACCGCGGCCATAGCAGCTGCGGACGCGATCACAGAAAGCTCGCCCTCATTCGGCTCGCGCACCTCGTCGAAATACATCGCGAGGGTACCCAAGACCTCGCCGCGATTGCCGACGATCGGCTCTGACCAGCAGGCGTGCAGGCTTGTCTGTGTCATCAGATCACGGAACGGCGCCCAGTACGGGTGCGTTAGGACGTCGGAGACGATCACGCGCTGGCCGGTGCAGGCTGCCGCCCCGCAGGAGCCTGGCTCGGCATGGACCTGTACTCCCTCAACGGCCTGTGAGTAAAAGCTCGGCAGGCTTGAGACGGCGAGTCCGAAGAGCCGGCGCTCTTGCGGGTCGAACCGCAGCACCGAGCAGCGCATGCCTGGCTCAAGCGATTCGATGCCATGGGTCAGCGTCTCCATGGCCTGTTCGAGCGGTTGGCCTTCGGCGAGCTGCTCCAGCACCTGATTGCGCGCATCGAGCAGCATTTGGTTGCGCCAAGCCTCGGTCACATCTTGCGCAATGCCTTGGAGCGCGGTGACTTGGCCATGGCTGTCGAACACCCGGTACTCGCTGATCCGGAGCCGTCGCAAGGCACCGGGGCGGTGCTTCAGCTCGACCTCGAACGGCGGCTGGCGTACGCCGTCTAGAGCAGCGATGGTCGCCTTCTCGGCCGCCTGGTTGAGGGGATGATCGGTGATTGCCTGCTGGCGAATGGCCTTGAATGTCTCAGCGGAATAACCCAACACCTGATCTATAGTTGGGCTGATATAGGCGAACGAGCGGTCTGCCAGCTGGCGGTAGAAGATGTAGCCCGTTTCGATCGACTCGACCAGGCTCCGGAAGTGGGCTTCTCGCTGGACCAGGGCCGCCTGCGCGCGATTCTGCTCGGTTTGGTCCTTGCCCATGAGTAGAAGCAGCTGTCGGCCGTCGAGTCTCAAGGGCATCAGACGCAGTCTCAGGTCGATGACAGCGCCCGCGGTGTTTCGGCAGCGCACGTCCACCTCGCCTGGTGGGTTGAGCGATCTGCTAGCGTTAAGATGCGAGAGGACATCGGCCTCAGGTTCAATCAGCCAAGCGCTGACTTGGTTGGCAGCCGGGTCATCGGAGGGCAGCCCGAGTCGCTGCGTTGCTCGCTCATTGCAGGCGAGCAGGCTGCGCTGATCGGCATCGATCATCAGCACCAGGTCAGAGGTGCAAGCCATCAGGGCTGTGACGAGCTGACCCTCGGCTTTTGCCGAGAACGCCTGGGGGTGGGCGGGCTCGCCGCTACTTGATTCGTTGTAACCGGTGCCGTCCATGATCTGTCAAGGGTGGTTGGCGATCAACATCATCGTGATCAACGTGATCAACGTGATCAACGTGATCAACGTGATCAACGTGAATGACGTGGCTCCATACTGAGTGTCGAAAAGGCCTGCAGGGCAAGCGGATTCCCGATCACACAGCGGAACTTAACTGTCATCAGCAATGGTGCAAAGTACGGCAGTTGCCTGAGGCCCTGCAAGCAATCTCCTACTATATGCGTGCGATGAGTGCACATCTGGCGCAGCTGACAGGGTTGAGCCGATCAATATGACCGCAGCATTGGACAACGAGGTGATCGTGGTCGGGGCCGGCCCGGCTGGCAGTGCGACGGCCTATCACCTGGCGTGCGCTGGTATCCGCACGCTGCTGATCGATAAGGCGGCCTTTCCGCGCGACAAGGTCTGCGGTGACTGCCTCAGTCCGCGCGCGCAGCATTATCTTGCGCGCCTTGGGCTGTTGGAGCGGGTCGCAGTCGAGTCCCATCAGGCGACCCGGATTCGATTCCGGTCACCAGCTGGTTTTGAGGCCGAGACGGCGATTACTGGTGCCGGCGCGATGCCGAATCGCACCCTGGTGCTACCGCGCCAACGTTTCGATCTGCTGTTGCAGCAGCATGCGCTCGCCGCGGGCGCCCACTTCCGGGTTGGGCATGTCCGGGCGCTGGCCTCCGGCGGTGGTGTCGAGCTTGACGGTGAGACGCTTCCGGCGCGGTTGGTGGTCGTCGCAACTGGGGCGGCGCTGTCGCTGATCAAGCGCACTGCGCTGGCCCCGAGCGCTCCGGTGCATAGCATAGCTGCGCGCTGCTATCTGCCGCAGATGCCACCTCCGGGGCCGGACCTGCGCTTCTTTTTCGATTATCTTCCGTTGCCCGGCTATGCCTGGCTCTTCCCGACTGGCCCGAACAGCGCAAACCTTGGCTACTGGTATAGCGGTCGGTCTGCGGTCTCGGCTGCCAAGCTGTTGCCTAAGCTGCTCACCGAGCACCCCATCCTGGGGCCGTTGTGCGCTTATGGCGAGGGCGCCGGCCCCGTCGCCGGTTACCCGATCCGTAGTGATTTCTTGCGCGCGCCAACCCGGGCGGAGGGGCTGCTTGCGGTTGGTGAGGCTGCGGGCCTGGTCAATCCCTTCACTGGCGAGGGTATCGATTATGCGCTCGAATCCGCGGAGCTGGCGGCCGAGTCGATCCTCGAGGCACTGCATCGGGCCTCTCCCGATAGACCAGTACCTGCATCCGCTTTGGCTGGCTACTCGCGCAGCCTGAAGCAACGCTTCGGGGCCCTCTTTCTGCTCATGGCGTTGGCGCAAAGCCATGCTTTCAATCCCTGGGTCTTTGATCGGTTATTTGGGCGCGGCGCCGATGGGCAGCGGCTGGTCGACACCCTGATTCAGGTTTGCTTTGGGGCTGCGCCGCCATTGCGCGTGCTGGCGCCGATTGAGCTGATACGGCTGCTGTTGTCGCGGCCAGCCGTGGGACGAACCAGCGGCGGTTGAACCTACCGAATCTGCGTGAACAGGATAGGTTGATCGCAGCCTTCGCGGCGGGGCGTACCAACAGAG
>CAZEZH010000097.1:7553-13645 GCA_964516305.1 uncultured Halochromatium sp.
ACCAACAGAGTCGGGTTTGCGCTCGGAGCTTGGCTCGTCTAAGGTGAACGGAACACGATGGGTTACGCCTACTCTGGCGTGTTTCTACTCATTGAATCCACATCACAATCCTTGCGCGAGTATTCCTATGGCTGATACCCCGATGACCGAAGCGAAGAGCGGCGATACCGTTAAAGTCCATTACACCGGTACCCTAACCGATGGCACCCAGTTCGATTCGTCTCTTGGTCAGGAGCCACTCGAGTTTACGCTCGGCCAAGGCCAGATGATCAGCGGTTTCGAGGAGGCCGTGGTCGGTATGAGCCCGGGTGAGAATAAGACGATTACCATCGCCTCCGAAGAGGCCTATGGCGACCGCAACGAGGCCATGGTGCAGCAGGTTCCGCGGACTGCGATCCCGCCCGAGATCGAACTCGCCGAGGGCATGCTGTTGCAGGCTCAGGGACCAGAAGGCGAGACGCTCCGTTTCACGGTCGCTGACTTCAACGATGAGGAGGTGACGGTCGACGGCAATCACCCCCTTGCCGGCCGTGATCTCACCTTCGAGCTTGAATTGGTGCAGATCGCCTAGCCCAGCACAAGCACAGCCCCGCGAACAATGGCCTCAGCCGCCCTGGCTGCTCTGGCCGAGGGGCTGGCTGCTCAAGAATCAATGTGCAGGCTGATGCTAGGAACAGACCCATGCTGTCGGCCTGTACCGGCGCGCTTCTCTGAGCCCGCCCAGACCCCCTCCCAACGTCCGGATGAGCCCTCCGCTGGCTGAGCTTAGCGCAAAGGCGGGCCATGAAGATGCGTGGCAGGCGTTGCTCGCCGCTTCGAGCGACGATGAGGCGGCCGCGAAGGCATTGGGTTTGATGCGCGACTCAGATCGGCGTTGGTGTTGGTCTGTCGCAGCACCTCGACCGGCGGCTGATATGCCGCAAGACCCCTGGTCGCTGTATCTGCCGTTTCTTCCAGTCGACGGCGCCCAGGGTCGAGGCTGCATCATCGGCCATCTTGGCCAAAGTCTGGACGGCTATATCGCCACCCACACGGGTGATGCCTGCTTTGTCACCGGGCCGGAAAACATCAGGCATCTGCATCGGATGCGTGCCCTTGCCGATGCCGTGATCGTCGGGGCGGGTACGGTTGCTGTCGATGATCCGAAACTGACAACGCGGCTGGTGCCTGGCCCGAATCCGGTGCGAGTGTTGCTCGATCCGGATGGGCGGGTGCCTGCCGATCGTCAGCTCTTTACCGATGGCTGTGCGCCGACCTTGGTCTGCTGCCGAGCCGGGTGCGCTAAGCATTCCGACTATGGCCATGCAGAACTGATCGAGATCAAGGGTCCGCGTGCCGGGCGCGAACTGTTGTCAGCGATGATAAAGGCTCTGCGCGCGCGTGGGCTGCGCAGGCTGTTCGTCGAAGGTGGCGGGGTCACGGTGTCGCGCTGTCTGCAGCAGGGGCTGCTCGATCGCTTGCAGATCACGGTTGCGCCCTTGATCATCGGTGAGGGTCGACGAGGCGTCGCACTTCCAGCCACGGCCAGGTTGGCAGAGGCCCTAAGGCCCGCGCACCGGGTCTATAGCATGGGCGGCGATGTGCTGTTCGATTTCGACCTGCGGGCCGATACCCCAACGCCACTGGCTTGAGCGGGGAGGTCGCCGAACCGGGCAAGCCCTTGGACGGATTGCCTAGTGTGATCGCGGCGCTCCGTCGCGCTTGCGCGTTGCTGTCTGTCGACTAGCCTTCCGTGGCCAGGCGATGAGGGCTTGCTTACTGCTGGGGTGCTGCAGCGCCCGGTTGCTGTTGCTGCATCTGCTGCATTTGCTCTTGCATTTGGCGCTGCATCTCCTCGAAGAATGCGGCAGCCTCTTCCTTGGTCGCAACGCCGTCGCTGTTGGCGTCCATGCGCTCAAACGAATCGACAGTGGGTTGCTCGAATTCTTCCGGGCTGATCTTGCCGTCACCATCTTTGTCAAGATTCTTGACGAAGGTCTCGCCGGGGTCGGGCATGCCACGTTCTTTCATGGCCTCAAGCATCTCGGCAGGAACCTGATTGCTGAACGCGGTACTCGCCTCATCCATGCTGACGAATCCGTCGCCGTCCGTATCGGTCTCGTTGAATCGCGGCTTTTGCGGAGCGCGTGCCTCATCGAGGCTCACCTTGCCGTCGCCGTTGGTGTCGAGCTGTTGGATAAAGGCATCTGCGGGTGAGGCTGGAGTCGGTTGTGCATCCTGGGCGAAGCTGATGCTGGTCGCGAAGGTCCCAGCGATGGCGACGGCGATTAGGGAAAAGGCTCTCTGCATGATCTGGCTCCGTATGTGGTAAGCGAGCTTGCTGGTCTCGGTCAACGATGCCGACGGCGAGGTCGAAGGGTGCTTTTTTGGCATTGCGAGCTGCCACCGCTGCGCCGAGTCGTCGACAGAGTAGTGGTCCTGGCTCGCGCTGGCAAATGCAGGGTTCAATCCACCGCGTCAAGACAGTATGCTGATCGTTTTTCGCCTGCGGCTGGTTCTACCGGCTGTTCGGGCCTTGGTGCTTTTAACAATGCCTGACCCTGTTTCGACGCCGACCCGTACCAATTTCATCCGCCAGATCGTCGAGGACGACCTCGCGAGCGGCAAGCACGAGCGCCTGCTCACGCGGTTTCCGCCGGAGCCAAATGGTTACCTGCACATCGGCCATGCGAAATCGATCGTGCTCAACTTTGGACTGGCCGAGGACTTGGGCGGGGTCTGCAATCTGCGCTTCGACGATACCAATCCGGGCAAGGAGAGTCCTGAGTTCGTCGAGGCGATCAAGGCCGATGTGCGTTGGCTCGGCTTCGACTGGGGAGGTCAGCCGCGCTTTGCCTCGGACTATTTCGAGCAGCTCTATGGATTTGCGGTCGAGCTGATCGAGAAGAGCTTGGCCTATGTTTGCGATCTATCTGCCGAGGAGACGCGCGCCTATCGCGGCACCCTGACCGAGCCGGGTCGGGACAGCCCCTATCGTGATCGCAGTGTCGACGAGAACCTGGACCTGTTCCGCCGCATGCGCGCCGGTGAGTTTCCGGATGGTGCGCGCACGCTGCGGGCGAAGATCGACATGGCGTCGCCGAACATCAATCTGCGCGATCCGGTGCTCTATCGCATCCGCCATGGCGTTATCCACCATCAGACTGGCAGCGAATGGTGTCTGTATCCGACCTACGACTACACGCACCCGATCTCGGATGCGCTGGAAGGGGTCACCCATTCGCTCTGTACGCTGGAGTTCGAGGATCATCGTCCGCTCTACGACTGGTGTGTCGCCAATGTCTCGGTGCCCTGTCAGCCGCGTCAGATCGAGTTCAGCCGGCTCAATCTCGAGTACACGGTGATGAGCAAGCGGCTGCTGACGCAGCTGGTCTCCGAGCAGATCGTCGATGGCTGGGATGATCCGCGCATGCCGACCATCGCCGGGCTTCGGCGCCGCGGATATACGCCTGGCGCGTTGCGCGGCTTTTGTGAGCGCATCGGCGTGACCAAGGCCGATAACCTGGTCGAAATGGGCATTCTCGAGAGCGCGATCCGCGATGAGCTCGATGCCGCGGCGCCGCGCGCGATGGCCGTGCTCCAACCGCTGCGGGTGGTACTGACCAATCTGCCGGCCGATGCGCCGACCGCGTTGCAGGCGCGCAACCATCCCAAGGACGAGTCGATGGACACGCGCGAGATCCCGCTCGGCTCGGTGCTCTGGATCGATCGCAGCGATTTCGAGGAAACTCCGCCAAAGGGCTTCAAGCGATTGGTTCCCGATGGTGAGGTTCGGCTGCGCAACGCCTATGTGATCCGCTGTGACGAGGTGGTCAAGGATGCCGATGGGGTGGTGATCGAGCTGCGCTGCTCGGTTGACCCGGAGACCCTTGGCAAGAATCCGGAGGGACGCAAGGTCAAGGGCGTGATCCACTGGGTGCCGGCCGAGACCGCTGTCTGCGCCGAGGTACGGCTCTATGATCGTCTGTTCACGATGCCCCAGCCTGGGACCGGTGATCGTGACTTTCGCGATGACCTGAATCCAGCGTCGCTGCGCACCCTTAGCAACGCGATGCTCGAGCCCAGTCTCGCGGCGGCACAGCCAGGAACGCGCTTCCAGTTTGAGCGTGAGGGGTATTTCGTCGTCGATCCGGAGTCAACCCCAGAGCGTCCGATCTTCAATCGCACGGTGACCTTGCGTGAGACCTGGGGCAAGACTCAGGCGACAGCAGCGCAAGGTGCGCAAGATCAGAAGACGAGAGGGCAGAAGGAGAGAGGACAGAAGGAGAAAGGCCAGAACGCGAGAGGGCAGACGGCGAAGTCGGTTAAGGGCGAGACCCAATCGTCGGCACCGGCACCGGCGCCGGCACAGGAATCGGCACCAAAATCGGCACTGGGGCGCGGCACACCGGGAGCAGGGGCATGAGTCCAGCGCAGCAGCCACCACTCGAGGAGCCTGGGTCTGGCGTCGGTTGGCTCGAGCGCGCGCTCTTGGGAAGCGGCATTCGCGCGGCAGCGCGCTTCTATGGCAAGGATCGGTTGACGCAGATGTTTCGGCATGAGGCCGAGCAGGTCATTGCGTTGGCCCGCAGCCTGAGCGAGACGCAGGGGCGTGAGCGGGTGCGGATCGAGCGCTTCATCGGCATCGAGGACAGTAGCCGCGAATGGTCGGTCTACATGACACTCGAGCATCTGGTGATCGTCAACACGGCGATTGCCGCGATCTTACCGCAGTTGTATTCCGGCCAAATGGTGGGCACCCAGGTCAAGATCGAGGAGGTCAAGCCGGTGCCAGAGGCCGGTCCCGAGCAGATCGACGACCTGGTCGCCTTGGTTGACCGCTACACCGACATCGTTGACAAGTTGGGCAACCTCCGTGCTGGCGCCAAGTTGCCGCATCCCTGGTTTGGCGCGCTCTCGGCGGCGCAGTGGCACGCGCTCGCGGCCGTCCACAACAGTACTCATCGGCGTCAGGTCGAGCGCATCAAACAGGCGTTGGGGTAGGCCGCTGTTCTGGTCAGCGATTGTCGCTCGGAGCGCCTGTCTTGGCGCTGTTGAGGGTTGCGGCAATCGGCCCAGATCGGTTCGGGTTCGGCGCTAACGGACATAGCGCGCTGCCACCCCGGCCAACGAAACGCGTATTTCGGTCAGGCGCACGGTCAGACACAGCGGAACTTTCACTATGGCTGATGAAACCAGCGTCGCGATGTCGAAGCGCGAGCGCGAGCTGCTGCGGGGTGCCGATGATCTGCTCGCGGATTTTGATCGCGGCGTCACCGTGTTCAATGAGCTGGTGCGCGGCTGCCGCGCACTCTTCGATCTGGGTCCGAGCATTACGGTCTTTGGCTCGGCGCGGTTCCCCGAGGGACATCGTTGGTATCGATTGGCGCGGGCGATTGGCACTGAGCTTGCTCGCGCAGGCTTCACGGTGATCACCGGCGGTGGGCCAGGCATTATGGAGGCCGCCAATCGCGGTGCGCGCGAGGCGGGCGGCACGAGTGTTGGCTGCAACATCCGCCTTGAGCACGAGCAGCATCCGAATCCTTATCTCGATCGGGTCCTGACCTTCGACTACTTTTACGTGCGCAAGGTCATGTTGCTCAAATACTCGTCCGGTTTCATCTTCCTGCCTGGTGGCTTCGGCACCCTCGACGAGCTATTCGAGACCCTGACCCTGATCCAGACGGGCAAGGTTGAGGCCTTTCCCTGCATTGCTGCTGGCACGGCCTTCTGGCAGCCGATGGTCGACGCGCTGATGGGGCAGCTTTACGGCGAAGGGACCGTCTCGCCGGGCGAGGTGGAGATCAGTCTGCTCGATGATCCGGCCAAGATCGTCGCGCATCTGCTCGCGGATCATTCGGTCGTCGAGCCGCGACCGGGGCGGGAGCCAGACTAGCCGTGAGCCAGACTCGATGAATCGCGGTCGGGCAGTGGTACCGGAAACCGTGCGTCGTGCGCTTCAGCTCAGCAAGCGCGATAAGATCCACTACCGTATCCGCCCTAACGGCGAGGTGGTGTTAACCCGCGCCGAGCCCCCCGATGGCGATGATCCTTTGCTTGCAGCGTTCCTCGGTTTCCGGGAGGGCGATCTCGCCAACCACCCTGAACGCCTG
>CAZEZH010000098.1:0-13578 GCA_964516305.1 uncultured Halochromatium sp.
CGGCGACCGAGCCCAACAGCAACCGGTTGAACAGCACGCCGAGCGCGCCGATCAGGATGCCGAGCACTAGGAACAACGGCAGCGAGTCGAGCGGTGCCATGTCCAGGTTCGGCATCGGCATATCCGGTCCCTGTTCAAGCATCCAGCCGCTGACGATCACCGCTGCACAGCAGGCCAGGATCACCGACTGGATGGTCGCAAAGCGATACTCGACATGCTCGCGCAGCTCCTCGGTGACGAAGACGATGGAGGCCAGCGGGGCGTTGAAGGCAGTCGCCAGTCCGGCGGCCGCACCGGCCGCGATGAGCGCGCGATTGGCCCCAGGACGTTGTCCCAGACGCTCGCTCGCGAGCTGTCCCAGCGCGGCCCCCATGTGGATGGTCGGCCCCTCGCGGCCGAGCACCAGGCCCGAGCCAACCGCCAAGATGCCGGCGAAGAACTTGATCGGCAGAACGCGCTGCCAGCGCAGTGTGCGCTCGCCCGCGAGGATGGCCTCGACCTCTTGCACGCCGCTGCCAGCGGTCTCTGGCGCAAAACGGCGCACCAGCCACATCGCCGCGACCAGTACCAGGGCACCAAGCACCATCAATAGCAGCCAGCCGGGTACAGGCGCCGAACTCAGCAACCCATGCAGCAGGTCTCTGCTGGATGCGGCGTGATCGAGGAGGAAGTGGAAGGCGCCGCCGATGAGTCCCGCAAAGACGCCGACGAACAGGGCCGCGAGATAGAGTCGCCAAGGAAAGCTCATGGCTGAGAGATGCGGGGCAGGCTCATCGGGTAAACATACCGGCAAATGATCGGTGATGACGTTGGCAAGTCCCGGTCGCACGCATCTTGGCGAACGCCGCCGAACGCGTCGTCTAACCAAGCCCCCGCTTGGCCTCGGCGCGATGTTTTGCGTTGATAAAGGCCGAATGCGGCACGTAGATCAGCTCCGCGACCTTGCGCACCAGGTGTTCTTCCAGGCTACTCAGGCGCTGATCGGCGTAGGCGACGCGCCACAGTGCTTCGATCAGACTGACCTTTTCCTCCGCGGTGAAGTGGTCGTTGATCAATCGCGTGAACTGGAAATAGTCGGTTGCTTCCCGACGCTCGCTATCAGCGCAGGCGAGGAGTGCGTTGACCTCGTCTGGTGACAGGCCGAAATCCTCCCTCACCAGCGTGGCAACCAGCTCACGGCCAAGCGCGGCCGATTGCTCGTTCTCCATGTGTGTCATCTCAAGCATGAGCGCTGCGCTGGCGCAACGCATGGCATGGTCGCGATCGAACGGATCATCCCCGGTCGAGCGCTGGATGACGTCATCGAAAAAGCGTCGGATCTGGTCAAGCATGGCTTCTGTCTCAGCGGGCATTGGCAGGTCGGGCTGCAGGGGTGTTTATACTCATTCGTGCGGGCATGAGCCAGCCCGCGTCGGTGATTTGGCCGCGGTTGGCGACGCATCCGACTGGCCGGCGTCGAGCCTCATTGGTATACAGTGCTGCAGTAGAACGCAACGCGAGTGGATAAGGGCGGAAACCGGACTTGTGAACTGGTCGAATGAGCGCGAGCGGGTTTATCAGTGGCTGCGGCATGCGCTGCTGGGTCCGTCCGCGCAGCGACAGGAAGCCTCGGACGCGACGCACCTGAACGGTATCAAGCCGCTCGAACGGTTTCAGACCGGTATCCTGTTTCCCATCGCCAGCGATGAATCCGGCATTGATGCCGTCGAAGACGATGGTGATGAGCCAGAGGCCAGTCTCGGCGAGAGCGACGTCGACAAGATAGCTTCCCCTTCCAGCACTGGCCAGCCTAAACGCCGATTCGTGCCGCCGTCATCGGTCGGGTTTTCGTTTTTCGTCCAGGGGAGCGTTGCCGGGCTTCAGCTGATTCCCAACGCCGTTCGCTATGAACGCCCAGAAGACCGGCTGCACAGGCAGGCGGATCAATGGCAGCGCATCCCGCTTGGTGAGGCGGACAGCGAGGCGCGCGATCTCCGCTCACCGGCGTCTGCTCGAGCGCGGGTCAGAGCCGAGCCCATTGCGGTCTTTGATGGCCGCGCAAGGTTGGATGTCCTCTGGCGCGCTCGGTCCGACGGCTGGCTGATCACCGTTTCACTCAGTAATACCCAAGCATTCCCAGCCCCAGCCGTGGGTGACGGAGGCGTTCGTAGCGAAGGACCAGGTCGTCAAGGCCCGCGTAGTGCAGTCCCAAGCAGCGAAGAACTCGGTCGCGAAGGCCCCAGTCACGAAGGAGCCTCTGGCGCCCCCGTCGCTGGCGCCACCATGAATGAGATCATGAATCAGCAGAACGAACGGGCGCTGTTCGAGGTCTCCCTCGACTGCGTGATCGATAGCGGCCGCGTTGGACCTTACCCGCGAGCAGACTTCCATCTGCTGGATGAGGAAGAGCAAGAGCTGGAGCTGCGCTACCGCAAGCAGGTCATCTATGCCATTGGCCATGGTGCCGCAGTGGACTGGGAGCGGCGCGAGGATCGCGTCGTGCGGATCCACACCGAGTTTCTGCCCAAGGTCGAGGTTCCGCGCGTCGACCCCGGCGCTGGAGTCGTCGATGGCGCCGAACTCAACGTCGAGCGCCTTGCGGCCATCGAGACCGATCGAGACCGCCTCTGTGACGCGCTCGAGCGATTCGTGAATGGCTATCGTGCCTGGAGCGATGACCAGTCTGAGATCGCCGATTGCCTGGAGTCGCGCTATCAGGGCCCAGCCGACCGGATTCGCGCTCGCATCGGCGAGGCCGCTGAACGGATGCTCGCAGGTGTCATCTTGCTTCGACAGGACTCGCTGCTATTGCGCGCGTTCGGCCTCGCCAATGAGGCCATGGCCAGACAGATGCGCCAAGCTGGCCGCGCAGAACCGCGCTGGCGCCCATTTCAGCTCGCATTCCTGCTGCTGACGCTCGAGTCCGCGACCGATCCCGATGCCGATCACCGCGATCTTCTGGATCTGATCTGGTTCCCGACCGGTGGTGGCAAGACCGAGGCCTACCTCGGGCTCATGGCGCTGGTGATCTGGTGGCGGCGTCTCAAGTACAAGGCCAGCGGTGGTGGCACCACGGTGCTGATGCGCTATACCCTGCGTCTGCTGACCAAGGACCAATTCCGGCGTGCGGCACGCCTGATCTGCGCGATGGAGCTGATGCGCAGGGACCATGCGGGAAGTCTCGGCGGCGAGCCGATCAGCCTCGGCCTCTGGGTCGGTGGCGGCTCGAGCCCGAACAGCTTTGCAGAGGCCAAGGCTTGCATCGATGCGACACTGGCCGATGATTGCAGCCGTCCACCGAGCCTGCTGGTGTTGGAGTCCTGCCCCTGGTGTGGCACGCCATTCCGAGTGCCAGACAACGTTGATGCCAGCCGACAGCACTTCGCCTTTCGCTGCACCGCTGCCGGCTGTGACTTTGCTGCCACCGGTGATGGCAGACTGCCCTGTAATGTGGTCGATGCCGCCCTCTACGAGGCGCCACCAACGCTGCTGCTGGCCACCATCGATAAGTTCGCGAGGCTGGCGTGGGAGGAGCGCAGCTCGGCCTTCTTCGGGCGCGACGGCCAACGGCCGCCAGAGCTGATCATCCAGGACGAGCTGCATCTGATCGCGGGCGCCCTCGGCTCGGTCGCCGGGCTCTATGAAGCGGGCTTGGAGACGGTGTTATGTCGGCGCGGTGTCTATCCGAAAATGATCGCGTCCACGGCCACCATCCGCATGGCGCAGGAACAGGTCAGGCGGCTCTATGGCCGCGAAGCAGCGGTGTTTCCACCACCCGGTCTCGATGCCGATGACGCCTATTTCGCGCGCAGTATCGCGCCGACGCTGGAGCATCCGGGCCGGCTCTACATCGGCTATTTGGCCCCGGCGCGCAACCGGCGGCGCTGCCTGGCTCCGCTTGCAGCGGCGCTGTTGTCGGCGCCGGAGGCGCTGTTCGGCGATGCCAGCGCAGACCGCGAGGCGTTGCTGGATGCCTGGTGGACCTTGCTGGTCTATCACGGCAGCCTCAGTGGCGTCGGCGTCAGTCGCAATGCGCTCCGGGAGATCGAGGAGCGCATTGAGCGGCTGCAGCGCGAATGGTGGGAACAGCAGGCGCAGCAAGAGCAGCAAGAGCGGCAGGCGCAGCAAGACCAGCAAGAGCGGCAGGCGCAGCAAGACCAGCAAGAGCGGCAAGCGCAGCAAGGGCAGCAGGCGCAGCAAGAGCAGCAGGCGCAGCAAGGACAGCAGGGACCGCAGGGACAGCTGGAGAAGCAGCAAAAGCAGGGGCAGGGGCAGCAAAAGCAGGAGCAGAAGGCTCAGACTGGCGAAACCGAGCAGGCATCTGCTCAACCACGCGCCGGTGGTCTACGCTGGCGGCTTCAGCTCGCTGAGCGCCTCGCGCAGCTCACCAGCCAGATGTCGGCGGATGAGAACGCGCAAGGCTTCGAGCGGTTGGCAAAGATGCGCGAGGCGCCTGATGCGCTCGACCTGGCCCTAGCCACCAATATGGTCTCGGTGGGGCTCGACGTCTCCCGTCTCGCGCTCATGATCATCAATGGTCAGCCGTTGACCACCGCCGAGTACATCCAGGCGAGTTCGCGCGTCGGCCGTGGCGACGTGCCCGGCATCGTGGTCGCTAACTACTATCGCGATCAGGCCCGCAGCCTGTCTCACTACGAGGACTTCCGCGCCTATCATCAGGCCTTCTATCGGTTTGTCGAGCCCACCAGCGTTACCCCCTATACCTACCAGGCGCGCTTGCGTGCGCTGCATGCCGCCCTGGTCATTGCGGTGCGCCATGCGACCGATGACCTAACCGCGAATGAACGGGCACAGGCCTTCGATCCGACCCATCCGGAGACGGCGAAGGTGATCGAGGAATTGATCCGACGCACCCGCAAGGCCGATCCGGAACGCGGCGACCAGACCGCGGCGCATCTGCGCCGTTTGGTCGCGCACTGGAGCGACTGCGCCCGACGGGCGACCGAGCAGCGCCAGCGCTTGACCTATTCGGGCTCGGATCGGGACCGCCGCGATCTGCGTCTGCTCTATGCGCACGGGGCCCGGGTGACGGGCGAATGGGTCACGCTGCAGAACATGCGCAACGTTGAGAAGACGGCGTTGATCAAGATCCTATGAAGCGCTTTGTCCCGACGCGTTGGTCTCATCTGCTTTCGTTCAGTGGCGTTGGCGCGCTGGTTCGCGCCGACAATGATCTGTTCGTGGTCATGGATATCGGGCATTGGACCGACAAGGATGGCGAGCCGGCCGGTGAGCCGCTGTGCTATGTCGACCTGTTGCGCGGTGCGCTTGGCCTTGATGGTAAGCAACTGCTGCAACCGCCACTCGCCCGGCTGGTCGATAACGGCGCTGCCGCTGCCGCTACCGCTGCCGCTGGCGCTGCCGCCGGCGCCGGCGCCGTCGACGGGACCTGCGTGCCGGCGATCCGGTTTCCGCGCTGGACGCGCTGCCCAAGCTGCGGGCTGCTCCATTACCGGCCATGGGACGCCCGCGAGAGCGGGCCACACGCACTCGAAGACCCGCGTTGCAGCTGCGAGAAACGCTCACGCCTGCGGCAAGTGGACTGGGTCGTCGCGCATCCCGATGGCGGGCTCTGGGAGGTGCCCTGGCACCTGCTCGCGCACAAAGACAGTCAGCATCTCGACGACTGCCGTCCGATCAACGAGCAGCCCTACCTGCGCCTGCGTCGCAACAAGGCTGGGCATTGGCTGTTGCGCTGCGAGCGCTGTCAGTCCCAGCAACCCTTTAGTCGGAACCAACAGTTCAAGGACGCACGACGCGCGCGCCTGCAGCCCTGGCAACAGGCCGAGGTCGACCCGTCCGTCTCAAGCCAACGCCCGGCCGCGATCATTGAGGTCAATGACTCGAGGCTCTATTCCGCCCGGGTGCGGAGCGGTTTGGTCATCCCGCCGGAGTCCCAGGTGGTGCGGGATGGAGTGCTGGATCGATTGTATCGCCAGCATGCGGCGCGCAGGGAGCTTGAGCGTTGTCGCGCCGAGCTGGCGCGCCGGGCGCTGTTGCGGCGCTTGGCCGATGAGTTCGGCTGCACGCGCGATGCCTTGGACGATGCGCTGCGGCAGATCGAGGCCGGCTGGCCGCTCTATGGCGAGCTGGCGACGCCCGGTCTGCTGTTGGAGAAGGAATACCGCGCACTGACGACGCCGATTCCTGATCAGCTCGAGGGCGAGGACTTCGTCGCCGAGCATCGCAGTGAAGCTTGGCGATCCTTGGCGCTGGTGCAGAACGATGCGTCGTTTGCTCAGATCGATGCATCGCTTGCGCAGGCTGATGGGTCACTCGCGCCAGTCGATACGTCGCGATTGCAGCCGGTGCGCGACAGCATCCGCCAGCTCGTCGCCGTCAGCCGCTTGCGTGAGATCCGGGTCTTCACCGGCTTCCATCGCGTCGAGCAATGGTTCGAGGACGGCATCAAGCCCGATAGCGGGGAGGGCAACGAGACGGAGACCTCGCGCTTGGTGCCGCCGGATCTCGATGGTCGATGCGATTGGCTGCCGGCGATCGAACTCTATGGCGAGGGTATCTTCTTCACGCTCGACGAGGCACTGCTGCGGCGCTGGGAGGCCCAAGACGGCTTGTGGCGCCGGGCCGAGCAGCTGCAGGCGCGGTTCGAGCGCACCGGTATCCGTCTGCCGGAAGACCCGCCGCTGCCGCTGACACCGCGTTTCATCCTGCTGCACACGCTGGCCCATCTGTTGATCCGTCATCTGGAGACCGCGGCTGGCTATCCGGCGGCCTCGATCCGTGAGCGCATCTATTGCAGCAGCGGGGCCGACCCGATGGCCGGCGTGCTGCTCTATGTCGCGGTCGCGGATGTCGCCGGTTCGCTCGGCGGCCTGGCGGAGCTGGCGGAGCCCAGGCGTTTTCTGGAGCTGCTTGTCGCCGTCTTCGACCATGCGAGCTGGTGCTCGCTCGACCCGGTCTGTGCCGAGCACGAGGGGCAGGGACCGAGCCAGCTCAATCGTGCCGCCTGCCATGGCTGCGCGCTGGTGCCGGAGCCGAGCTGCCAGTTCGGCAATGTGCTGCTGGATCGGGTCTTTATCACCGGCGACCTCGGCGGCGATCTTCGTCCGCTGTTGGACTTTGCCGCTGAGCGCTGATCAGGATGGCAGCGCGCAACTGGACCCTGCCCGACATCCAGGACCTGAGCAAGGAGCAGGAGCGCGCCCGCTTGCTGCCCCGAGAAGGCTGTCATCTGATCGTCGGTGGCCCAGGCACCGGCAAGTCGGTGCTCGCCCTGCTGCGCACCCGTCGCCATCACCGCGACAAGGGCGCGCAGGATTACGTCTTCCTGGTCTACAACCGGCTGCTGCTGGAGGCGAGCCGCGAGCTGGTCGGCGGGGCGGTCAATGCGCATCCTTGGATCAGCTGGTTTCGGGCCATGTACAAGCGGGCGTTGTCGAGGCCCTGTCCCCAGGTTGCTGGGCAGCAGGTTCGCCTCGATTGGGCGGCGATTCATGAGGCCATCGTCACCGCGGCCGAGCTGCCACCGCCTCTGACGCCCTTCTTGATCATCGATGAGGGGCAGGACATGCCGAGGGGCTTCTATGAGGCGCTGGCGCAGCTGGGTTTCGAGCATTTCTATGTCGTCGCCGACCAGAATCAGCAGATCACCGACGAGTGCAGCAAACTGAGCGATATTGCGGCAGCGCTGGATATCGACGCGCGGAACCGGATCGAGCTGACCGAGAACTATCGCAACTGCGATCGCATCGCCCGACTGGCGCTCGCCTTTTGCGTCGAGGACCTGGCTAGCCCCTGCGTCAAGCTGCCAAGCGCGCGCCCCTGTGCGCGGGCGCCGATCTTGGTGGACTATGGCGCGGACTGCCGCTGGGGTGCCGATGCGCTCATCACGCGGATGTTGAAGCTCGCCGACCGCGATCCATCGAAGCTGATCGGCATCATCACGCCCAACAACCAGAGCCGCGAGTATTGGTTTCAGGCCTTGCGGGAGCCGCGGCTTGATCTGCACCTCGACCACGGACCCCCTCGGGTTCTGACCTATGCCTCGGGGCTTGAGGGTGGCGATCATCGCTTCTCCGAAGGCGGCCTGTTCGTCATCAACGCCCAGTCGGCGAAGGGGCTCGAGTTCGATATCGTCTTCCTCGCCGACATCCATGCGTATCCTTGCCAGCTCGAGAACAAGGCCTGGATGGATGACCTGAGGCGACGCTTCTACGTGATGGTCTCCCGAGCGCGGGAGCAAGTGATCCTGCTGCGCCAAGCCGGCCAGGAGTGCCCGGTCGAGGCGATCCTACCGAATGATCCGGACATCCTCAGACGTTGGAGATGACAGTGGCCGAGTCCGAGAAACCTTCCCTGGAATTGACCCAGTCAGCGAGTGCTGCGGCGCCGACTGCGGCAGGCAGCGCGACCGCAGCGTCAACTGCGACTGCGGCTGCGACTGCGGCTGCGGCTGGAATCGCTCATGCGAATGCGGTACCGGCTGACGCTGCCGTATCGGCTGCCGCGCCGGGTCGAGCGCGATCGGGGCCTTGGTATCTGGTCACCAACCAGCTCAACCTGATGTATTTGCTCGCGATGGGCCTGGTGACCGGTCCCAAGGGCTTTGGCCGCAAGTATTACGCCGATACGCTCGCTTGGGCGCCGGGCTGGATTCCGTTGTTCGCTGATCGCATCCCATCGACTGCCTTGGAGCAAGTCACATCCGAAGGTGATCACCTGGAGCCGGTGATCGCCAGCTTTGACCTGAGCGCGCTGCGCGGTCCGATCCAGGCGCTCGACCCACAGGGCCGGTTGCGAGCCCTGCAATGGCCCGAGGAGGCGCAGGGCGACGAAACCCTGCTCTTTATCCCTGCGCCGCTGCCGATCGGTTGGCTGCAAGCGATCATCTTTGCATCCAAGGAGCAGAAGGCGTTGATCCGTGAGCAGGCCGCCGATTATGCGAACGTCCCCCTCGGTGCCTACAAGCAGCGCGTCAACGCGCGCTTATTCGCCGCCGCATCGAAGTCGGCACCGGCCTTGGCTTTGGCCTTGGCATTGAGATCCGCCTCGACATCCGCATCGGCATTGAGTTCTCCATCGGCATCGCTGTCAGCATCGATCTTGCCCGAGCCGATTGATCGGCTGTCGCTACCGCTGCCGGATCAAGACGCGTCGGTGCAGCAGGTCTCCGCGGTCGGCGCGGTGCAGGCGATGCTGCTTGGGCTTGGCAATCGCGGCGACGCCCTGGTGACTGCGGCGCGATCACTGAGCGATCCTGAGCTGCCCAAACCTGGGCTGACCGACCCTGAGGAGACGGCCGCTCAGTCCGTCGAAGACCCGCTGTTGCGTGCGCTGCTGGCCTGGGCACAGGGCGAGAACAGCGCGGCAAACGACGATCTGCATGGCCGCATCTTGGCACGTCTGCTCAACGCGATCGTTGATGCCAAGACCCAGGCCGACGAGGCGCCAGCGGGCGAGGGCTGTCCGCCGGACATCCAGCAGGTCATCTTGGATCTGCTCGAGGCCGAACGGACCACGCTCGCGGAACCGAAATGGCAGGAGGCCCTGAAACGACTGATTGCTGATCTGAAGGGATGCCTTGGGCTGGGCGACGCGACCATCTCCGAGCTGTTTCAACGCCATCAAAAGCCGTTCTCCCGCGGGCTGCTGCTCTTCTTCCTCCGTCAGCGCGGTCAGGAATTATTCGAGCTTTCGGGGCGATTCGATCAGCCCCTGTTGACCGATCATGACCTGGTGGTGGCGGCAGCCCTCTTCGGTGCCCGGGGCGGTTGGCTGGAACTCCCTGGGTCGGTAAAAGACCTGCCCGGCCTGAGTTCGGCGATCACCCATCGCATGGCCGCGCTGGCGCACCGGCAGCGCGCGACTGGTCTTGACTTAGGGCCCGCACCGGCGCGCGTCGAGCCGCTGCGCGAACTGATGACGAAACAGGGCGGGGGAAGTGGCTGGAGTAAGCGGCAGCAGGAAGGCGCGCTGGCGTTGGCTCGCAGAATGGGCTGGCAGGAGGTGCTGAAGACCAGAATTAGCCTCGGCAAAGGGGATTACCGCCTGCAGGTTGCTGGCAATGGCGTTCAACTACTGCTCGATGGCGAGGTCAAGGCTGTGACCGTGGATGTTGATCAGGCGCGATTGCTCGAACTGCTGGCGCGAACGGAGATTCCAGGCCGCATTGATGCCGAGGTGCGAAAGGCGTTGACGGGTCGGCGCTGATCGCTGACGTGCCACTGCACCCATGAAGCTCATCCCCTCCGCACCGCACGATACCCGCAGCAGCGCCGAGCGCCGCATCTTCGACCGTCTGCGCAGGGCATTCGAGCAGGATCAACAGGCGGCATTGACCGCTTGTCACTCGTTGAATCTGACACGCCACGCCTACAAGCGCTTCGGCGAGATCGACTTCGTCATCGTTGGGCCGCAAGGCATCCTGGTGTTGGAGGTCAAGGGTGGCGGCATCTCCTGTCATGACGGTATCTGGTCTTCAAGGGATCGCAGCGGGGTGTCGACCCGGCTCAAAGAGAGTCCGTTTCGACAGGCTGAGTTGGCCATGCATGGCTTGCGGAACAGATTGGAATCCGCGCTGCCCCCGGGCATTACTGCCCAATTCGTCTGGGGTTATGGCGTCGTCTTTCCCGATTGCGATTGGTCCATCGTTGGTGCTGAGTGGGATCAAGCGATGATTGCTGACGCCAAGGCCAGCAGGAACATGGAGTCTTGGCTCTCTGATCTATATCGATATTGGCACGAGCGGGAAGGCCAGTGGCGAGCGTCTGCGTCCGCTGAAGCGCTGTCGCAGGTGATTGGCTTCCTGCGCCCAGAGGTCGATGTCGGGATACCGTTGCATTGCGTGCTGGACGAACTGGAAGCGCGCGTCGCCAGGCTGACCAAGGAGCAGATGGGGCTCCTCGATATCGTCGACGCGAATGCCAGGGTGCTCTGCAGCGGGGGCGCTGGCACCGGCAAGACCTTCCTTGCCTTGGAGCTGGCGCGCCGCTGGGCCGGCTCCGGCAGGCAGGTGCTGCTCGCCTGCCAATCGCCCTGGCTGAAGCACTGGCTGGAGAAGCGCTTCGCGATCGCCGGGGTCAGCGTGAGTGTCGCGAACCGCGTGCGATCCGCGGCGCGGCGAGCCGGTCTCGACCGGTTCGACGCGTTGATCGTGGACGAGGGGCAGGATCTGCTGAACAGGGACCGGCTGGACGATCTCGACGGCGTTCTCAGCGGCGGCTTGAAGGCGGGGCGCTGGTGCTTCTTCCACGACGTTAACCATCAGGCCGGCTATTTCGGTCAGCCTGACGCCGATGCATTGGCGCTGTTGGAGTCTTACAGTGCGGCCCGGATGCCGCTCACGCGCAACTGCCGGAACACGCGCCAGATCATGGAGCAAATCCAGTCCAGGTTAGGCTTGGACATGGGTGCCCGTGGCACCGGCGATGGTCCCGAAGTGGTCCATCATCAGACCGACAGCAGAGAGGACGCTGCCAGCCTGCTGGCGTCGGAGCTTGAGCGGTTGACCGGTCGCGGAGGACTCGCGCCGAGCGAGATCAGCATTCTCTCGCCGACACCCTTTGCCGACTCGACCGCGGCCCTCTTGTCGGGCAAACACACGGCTGCATTGATCGAGCTTGATGAGTTCGCGCTGCGCCATTTTCCACCAGCAAAGATCAGCTTTGCCGAGATCGCGAGCTTCAAGGGCCTCGAGAATGAGGCCATCATCCTGATTGACCTATGCCAGACCGCCAGCGCAGCTCGATCCCTCGCGGATCAGTACGTCGGCATGAGTCGCGCCCGCTCGTTGCTGATCAGCATTTGTGGCGAATGGACGGATGACAAATAAGCGCACTCGCTGCGGCTACTATGTATTCCATCTCTAATGGGGCAATCACCCATGGCCCTCAGCAATCCGCTCACCGAGGCGGTGCCACCGAGTTATGACTCTGGATATGACCACATCACAGCTACCCCCCGAGCTCGAAGCGCTGATACCACGCATCGGCCGCACCCATCTGCGTCGGCGTCTCGGCCTCGAGGAGGACCATGACGCCTTTGCCTTCAATCGGCCAGGCGCCCATTTCTTCTACCCGGAGAATTGGTACTCGGTGCATGGCTTTATCCGCCATTCACTGCGGCTCGTGGGTCTCTACAGGCGGGCGCAGGATAATACCCGCAAGATCCGTATTCAGCAGCACCGCCTCCAGATCCGCGGTCTGCCGCAGGCCTTTGTCGGTATGCGAGTCCTCCACCTCAGCGATCTTCACACCGATCTTGACCGGCGCATCACCACAGCGATCGCCGAGCGGCTGCAGGGGCTCAGCTACGATCTCTGTGTGCTGACCGGCGATTATCGCGCCAAGACCTACGGCCCCATCGACGAGGCCCTCTCGGGCATGGCCAGCATCCGCACACAGCTAAAAGGCCCGGTCTACGCGATCCTGGGCAACCACGACAGTATCCGATTGGTGCCAGGCCTGGAGGCGATGCAGATTCAGGTGCTGTTGAATGAGACCGCGGTGATCGAGCGGGACGGACAATGCCTGTACCTTGCCGGCATCGACGATGCGCACTACTACCAGGTGCACAACATCGACAAGGTGGCCGCCGCCATCCCCGATGGCGCTGCTGCGTTGTTGCTCTCCCATACCCCCGAGATCTACCGCCATGCTGCCTATGCGGGCTTTGCCGCAATGCTCTGTGGCCATACCCACGGCGGCCAAATCTGCCTGCCTGGTCGCATCGCTATCGTTTGGGATGCCCGCTGTCCGAGACGCCTCGCGGCGGGTTCTTGGCAACACGGCGAGATGATCGGCTACACCTCCACTGGCACCGGCTCATCGGTGGTCCCGGCACGCCTGAACTGCCTGCCAGAGATCACCTTGCACGAGCTGGTTGCCTCTGCGTAGCGAGGTGGCCGGCCTAGTGAGGTGAGCGGCCTAGCGATCAGGCCGGCCTACGCGCTTAGCGGTCGTCTGAGCGCAGTCGCCTCGGGAGCAGATTGGTCAGCAGCAGATGGCTGATCAAAAACGTGCCGACCACGAGCCCCAGATCAATCCAGTCCAACTCCAGCCAGTAGGTCGCGACCAGCGCCGGAAACAGCGCCTCTGGAATCTGATCGAGTCCGGGCGCGTCGGTGCTCGAGGCGAGCCCGAGCCGGCGTTTTAGGAAGCTCGCCATCAGATCGCCCATCATCGCCGCGCCGCCAACGGCCAGCCCCAGCCAGACCGGCCAGCCAATGAGCAGCGCCAGCAGCGGGGTTGCTATCATGGCCGCCGCGAGCCCGCGCCAGGTCTTTGAAGGGCCGAGCAATGGCTGGCCGTTCGGCAGTTGCCAGCCGCTATCAACCGGTCGTGCATCTCGGCGTCCGAGCCAGTGCCCTAGTAGCCATGGCGCCGCGTTGGCGCCCGCGATGAGCGTGACCAATAAGAGATCTGTGATTATCCTTGAGGCTTCCATTGCTGTCAGGGATTTCTGTCAGCGGTAATAATATCGATCACTTCGGCAAAGTAGCGTATAGAATACGCTGCTCCTTTAAAAATTTAGTTTGATAAAGTGCGATCCGTTTCGGCAGCCATCTGTGACGTGGCCATTTTCTGCGCTATTAACAGGGATTCGATACCACAGCGTTTC
>CAZEZH010000099.1:0-13385 GCA_964516305.1 uncultured Halochromatium sp.
CGCGAGAAAATCGATCAGCACCGACAGCACAGCCAGCAGACCCAGGCCGATCAGCGGATGCAGCTCGCCGGATAGGCGCGTGTTGGTCCAGGCAATGCCGTTGGCGAGATATTGCATGACCAGAGCCACCGCAATGATCAGTCCGGCGATGAAGCCGCCGCCGGGCAGGTTGTGGCCGCGCAGGAAGATGAACACCGCGACCATCAGGGCTAGAGGCAGCAATAGGCGCGAGAAGGTTGCCAGGATGAGGGGATGAGCGTCGCTGCTCCATGGCCGACCCTCGCTATCACTCCTCGGCGCATCTAGGTGCAGATCGCGCAGCATCATATAGATGCCGATTGCAGCGATGGCCAGCACGGTGATCTCGCCCAGGGTGTCGAAGCCCCGGAAGTCGACCAGGATGACGTTGACGACATTGGTGCCACCGCCGCCTGGAACGCTGTTCTCCAGCATCCAGCCGGAGATGCTGTCGTAGGGGCGGGTCAGCACCGCCCAGGTCAGCAGTGCCGTCAGACCGCCGCCGAGCAGTGCTAGCAGCAGGTCGCGCAGCTTGCGCGGCAATGAGGATTCGCGCGGCGAGTGCTTGGGCAGGAAGTGCAGCGCCAGCAACAGCAGGATGATGGTGACCATCTCGACCGCAAGCTGGGTCAGCGCCAGGTCGGGTGCCGAGAACTTGACGAAGGCCAGTGCGACGATCAGCCCGACCACGCTCAGCATCACCAGGGCGGTCCAGCGCTGCCGGTGCAGGACTGCGGTGCCGACGGCGCCGACCGCCAGGCAGATGGCCGCGGCCGTGCTGACCGGGTCGAGCGGCGTTAGGGGAGCGCCGCCGGTGATCGGCATCCCCCAAAAGCCGATGAGTAACATGATCGCTGTGGCGCTGATGAGGACCGCGAGCATGAGCTGTAGCGAGCTGCGGTGGATCAGCTGATCCAGGCTGCGGCTGCTCCAGAACAAGGCGCGCTCAGAGAGCTCGAAGAAGGCACGTGCATCCACTTGGCTGAATACCTGCTCATGCCAGCGGAATAACGGCCGGCGAATCGTGTAGATCAGCGCCCCACCCGCCAGCGCCAACATGCTCATGCCAAGGGCCGGCGTGAACCCGTGCCAGACCTTGAGACTGTAAGTCGGCAACGGCGCCTGGAGTGTAGCCCCGGCCGCGGCCGCGAGCAGCGGCCCGAAGGTCAGGCTGGGGAAGATGCCGACGGCGATGCAGATCACCACCAGCACCTCGACCGGCACGCGCATCCAACGCTCGGGTTCATGCGGGGTGCGGGGCAGATCGCTGGGTGTGCCATTGAAGAAGACATCATGGATGAAACGCAATGAGTAGGCCACCGCGAGCGCGCCAGCGATGGTTGCCAACATCGGCAACAACCAGGTGCTCTCCTCGAAACTGGCCATATAGACGGTCTTCTCGAAGAACATCTCCTTTGACAAGAATCCGTTGAGCAATGGTACGCCGGCCATCGCGGCGGCGGCGATCATCGCGAGCAGTCCGGTCTGTGGCATGAACTTCCAGAGCCCGGCGAGACGGCGCATATCGCGGGTGCCGGCCTCGTGGTCGATGATGCCGGCGGCCATGAACAGCGAGGCCTTGAAGGTCGCATGGTTCATGATATGAAAGATGCCGGCAACCGCCGCCAGTGGCGTGCCGATGCCGAACAGCAGGGTGATGAGACCCAGATGACTGATGGTCGAGTAGGCGAGAAGGCCTTTGAGATCGTGCTTGAACAGTGCGGTATAAGCCCCGATCAGGAGTGTCGCCATACCCACTGGGGCCACAATCCAGGTCCAGGCCTCGGAGCCGGAGAGGGCCGGGAACAGCCGGGCGAGCAGAAAGACGCCGGCCTTGACCATGGTCGCCGAATGCAGGTAGGCGCTGACCGGGGTCGGCGCTGCCATTGCATGCGGTAGCCAGAAATGGAAGGGGAACTGTGCCGATTTGGTGAAGACCCCAAGCAGGATCAGCACCAGCGCCGGCACATAGAGTGGATCGGCGTGGATACTCTTGCCAGCGGCGAGGACGGCACTGAGATCGTAGCTGCCGACGATCTCACCGAGCAGCAGGATGCCGCCGAGCAAGGCCAGGCCGCCGCCACCGGTCACAGCAAGCGCCATCCGAGCGCCTTGACGGGCGTCCGCGCGCTGGCGCCAATAGCTGATCAGCAGGAACGAACTGATGCTGGTCAGCTCCCAGAACATCAGGAGCTGGATCAGATTCTCGGACATCACCAGCCCGAGCATTGCGCCCATGAACAACAACAGGTAGGCGTAGAAACGGCCCATCGGGTCCTGCTCAGCGAGATACCAGCGGGCGTACAGGATCACCAGCAGGCCAATGCCGAGGATCATCAGCACAAACAGCAAGGCTAAGCCATCGAGCCGGAACGCCAGCGATAGCCCCAGCGCCGGGAACCAGTCCATCTGCCAGATCAGGGTCTCGCCCTGCATCACGGCCATGCCCGGAGCCAGAACCAATGCCAGTGCTGCCAGGGCGACGCCACCGGTGACCCAGGCCGACCAGAGTCGCCCGGAGGTCACTGCCCAGGGTGGCAGCATGGCGCCAACAAAGGGAATCAGAACAATCAGCGGCAGGCTGTTCATGGATTAAAAGTTGGGCCTATAGGCTAGCGCGGCTGTCGATCTTGTCAGTCGATAGATCCTGCAGGACGTTGCACAGGAGTTCCCTCGCGCGCTGCTCCTGGGGGCAGGTCTTGCCCTTGCGGGCGGCGGCAAAGAATTTGGCTAGCACCTTATGGTCCTCGCTGTTGAGGGCCTCGGTGAAACCGCGCTGCTTCTTCGGCGTATGTTCCGGCACCCGGTGCGGTGCGCTCTCATCGGCCGCCTGGCGGCCATGCGCCCAGTTCATCGCCCGCGCGCAGTAGAGGATACTGCGGTCGAGCAGCACGAATGGGAAGCGTGGGTTGCTCACGGGGCCAAGCGTAAAGCGCTCAACGCCGAGTGTGCGCTGAATATCGAGCTTGGCGAGCTGGGAGGTGCCGAGCACCCCGAGCGCGCCGCCGACGCCCGCGCCGATCAGGGTTCCAGCGCCGAACGAGAGGCCACCAACGCCGAGGTCGATGGCACCACCGGTAGCTGCGCCCGCTGCGGCACTGGCGAGCACGGTCTGATGGCGGTTGAGGCCGAGGTGACGTTCGACCTCGTCAGAGAACAGATCTTTGACCAGCAAGGAGCCGGGCGAGAGATTCCAGACATGGTGCTTGAAGTGGCCCCGAATCTCGGCCTGGCTCTCGTTTTCGAGGTTACGAAGCCCTTCCTGGAGGCTCTCGGTCAGGCGCTGGCGGATCAGTTCGCGCTCTCGATCCGAGCTGAGTTCGTTGACCTTGACGATCTTCACCACCTTGAAGGTCAGTGCCTTGCGCAGGAGTTCGAGGATGCTGCTCACGCTTTGATCGATACGCCGCTGCCAATCGCGCTCGAACGCGCGCACGGTTTCATCCAGCATTGGTTCCCAACGCTGATCGATGGACTTGAGGGCGTTGAGCAGCGCGATGCGCTCAGCGTAGGTGGCGCGATGCGCATTAAATTCGCGCACCGAATTGAACGATTTGTTGAGCGCGTCCTGCCAGGCCGCCATGTGCTTGGTGTTGCTGGTCAGGTTATTCAGGATGGCCATGCGTGGACGCCCCGTGAGGCGCAGCAGCTCCATTTCGGTGCGATCCTTTTCCTTGATTCGCTTAGAGCCGTCGACGACCAGAATGATGCCGGCGCCGTTGGCGATCGGCTGCATCAGCGCGCAGTCGTGGCTGTAGAGGCGGTCGTGGGCATAGGAGTCAAGGAAGGCCCGCGGCAGATCGATCTCGTTTGGGCGCTGTTGAAACCACTCGAGGATGTCGGTCGGATTCTGAAATCCTGGGGTATCGACGAACCTTAACACCGCCTTGCCGTCGATCTCGACCGGGTACTCATTGGAACGGGTCGTAGTGCCGGCGCGCTTGTCGATAGCGATCCGGTCGTTTTCGGTCAGGGTCGCGACGACCGACGATTTTCCGGCGTTGGGATGGCCAACGATGGCGAGTGTTGGAACCTGCGCTTCTATCACGGGGCCTCATCCTCAGGGGGCGCGAGCATGACCAGGCGCAGATAGGGATCGCCCATCTGCTCGATCTTGCGTTGCCAATCGGCAAAGTCGAAATCGCTCAGTGGCGGCAGCGGATCGTTTTCGTCGTCGTCAGGATCGCCGATGAGCGCCAAGAGCACCTGGGCCTGTTCTCCGGCAGCCGCGCGAACGCTGCGCAGGAAACGCAGGTTCTCGGTGATCGGAGGTTGCGAGCCATCTTGAATGAGCGCGATTCGGGGTGGCGGTGCACTCCAGATCGCCTTGCTGATCAGATCAATGGTCTGGTCTGTCATCGCCCGGCCGCCGCCAAAGGTGGCCGCGGCAGCGACACGCCAGCCTGTCTGGCTGCGCAACAGTTGCTGCAGCCGTGCATGATCCTGCTCTTGGAGCAGGTCGGCCACGTCGATATGCAACAGCAGCACGCAGGCGTCAGCGTCGACAGCGACCCGCTCAAGTCCGTTGTTGTACGGCTCTATCGCCGCGTGGGTGCTGGCCGCGGTCGTCTCGACCGGCGTGGGCGCGTCGGCGGGCTCTGTAGCTGGCGTCGGTTGTTGCTTTAGCCGAGCGTCGGGCGTAGAGCGTTCGCTCGCAAGAGAGGTTCTCACTGTGCCGGGTCTTTTCGACGCAGATCCTTGCGCGCGATGGGGTGGCGTCCCTGACGGCGACTTGCCGCCTTGCGGTTTCTTCGACGTCGGTTGTGGCTGATGCGGTGTCTCGGCCCTGGGCTTCGACGGGCTTGTTGCCTTGTCGCCCTGGGCTATTGTCGGCTGCTTTTGGGGTACGGCATCGATCCTGGGCGGTCGTGGTGCTGAGGTGGGCCGGGTTAGCGGCTTCAGCGGCGCGGGGATGGGCATCTCCGGCCCTTGGCCGGCGCGGATTGATCGCGTCTCCAGGGTTGGCGTGATCATCCTCGCGTAGGGTGCCTGCGCGGCCTGATGCGTGAAGGGGAGGGCGGCGAGGGCCCGCCGCTCTTTGAACCCTGAGAGCCCGAGCAAGAGAAGGCGAGGAACGAGGCCGTAGGTGAACACCGAGAGCACCAAGAACCAGCGCCAGGACCGAAGATGTCCGGCGTCGAGCACATAGAGCGGGTCCTTGAGGCTGATGCGGGTGCCGGCGATCTGATCCAGGGTGGGCAGACCGACATCCTCGCCAAGCAGCCAGCTCCAGGGCAGTGCGATCAGACGCACGAGGCCTTGAATGGTCTCGGCGCTGATGTTCATTGCTGAACCCCAGCCAAATCCGAGATCTGCGAACCAGATCAGGGCCATGGTCATCAGGATGGCGCCGATGTTAAAGCCGATGCCGAACACTTGTGCCGGGATCAGCACCGGTAAATAGCTTGCAGGGCCGTAGAGTGCATAGTTGGCCTGCATCAGGCCTTGCTTGGCCTTGGCGCGCTCACGCAGGTCCGGGGGCACATGGCTCAGGCGCTGCTTTTGCACCCAGCGTGCCGCGTGCGAGAACAGTGGCCTTAGGAACTGACCGAGCAATGAGATGTCCTGCGTGGCCCCTTTGACGAGCTTGGAGCGGCGGCCATACCAGAGTCCGACTGTGGTGCCGACCAGGATCAGCTGCAGGAGCACCAGCCAGAACAGATACCAGGAGACGTTGACGGGGTGGTCACCCTCGTATTGCAACAGCGTTGATGCTACGCCGATACCGATGGCAAAGCCGACCAGGCCCATGGCCGTGGCGACCAGGCGCTGAGCACGTTTGAAGGCCTCACCGGGGAGCAGTTCGGCCATGGTCGGGTCTTCTTGGCCACGGCGTCGCTCGAGCCACAAGCGCAGTGCCCGGTTGCGGTGACGGCGCGTATGGGCATCTGCGTCGCCGATGACCGGCTCTATCTGCTCTTTGTAGAGGTGACGGTCACGCTCAGCTAGGTGTCGGCGCTCGGCGGGATGCTCGCGCAGCAGGCGCTCGTCCTCATCGACGTAATAGTCAAAGTCGATGAGGTCCGGAACCTGCCAACGCAGGGGGCCGGGTTTGCCATCGCGATCGTCGTTGTGGTTTGGCGCGAGACGCCTAAAGGGAGAGACCATGTGGAGACATTATGACTTACCGGGAAGGGAGCTTGTCCGGAGGGCTCGGAGCAGCAGTGCACACAAGTCGAGGTACCGCCCATGTTTAACCGTGGGCGCAAGGTATACCGCCCGCGGTCTAGGGATCAAGCGCATCGCGCTGGCTTGACACAAGACAAGCGACATGAACGAATGCTGGTGGCGATGCTGGCGCATGAAAAAAATCGCCTGCTATACTGTAATGCATGATTGACATCAACCCGAGTTGACACTTTGAGCACTGACCCACCCCCGGCTGGAACAGTTTCAGCGCGCGCGCTGCAAACAGGCGGCAAGCCCCATGCCGTTATCATCGGTAGCGGCTTCGGCGGACTGGCCGCTGCCATTCGATTGGGCTATCGCGGCTATCGGGTGACCGTGGTCGAGAAGCTCGACGCCCCGGGCGGTCGTGCCTACGTGCATGAGATCGACGGCTTCAAGTTTGACGCGGGCCCGACCATCATTACCGCTCCATTTTTGCTCGAAGAACTCTGGCAGATGTGTGGTCGCAGCTTTCAGGATGAGATCGACCTGCGCCCGATGGACCCTTTCTATCGTATCCGCTTCGATGACGGAGCGGTATTCGATACCAACGGCGATGCCGATGCGATGCGCGCACAGGTGGAGCGCTTCGCGCCTGAGGACGTCGCCGGCTATGACCGCTTCATCAAGGCGAGCGAGGAGATCTTTAAGGTCGGCTTTGTCGAGCTTGGCCATGTTCCGTTCACCAACTGGCAGGACATGGCACGCATTGTGCCGAAGATGGCCGCGCTGCGCAGCTACCGCAGCGTCTATGCGATGGTGTCGCAGTATGTGAAGAACGAGCGTTTGCGCGTGGCCCTGTCGTTCCATCCGCTGCTGATCGGTGGCAATCCGTTTACGGTCACCTCGATCTATACGCTTATCTCATACCTTGAGCGCCACTGGGGCGTGCATTCGGCCATGGGCGGCACTGGCGCCATCATCGACGGGCTGGTCGACCTCATCCAAGACCAAGGCGGCGAACTGCGCCTGAACGCCGAGGTTGCTGAGATCACCGTCGTCGACGGCAAGGCCACCGGGGTCAGGTTAAAGGATGGCAAGCAGATTGCCGCCGATGTGGTGGTCTCCAATGCCGATGTGGCCTGGACCTACAAGCATCTGCTACCGGGTATAGAGCGAAAGCATTGGACCGATCGCAAGCTCGACAATGCGCGCTATTCCAATGGGCTCTTCGTCTGGTACTTCGGCACCAAGCGGCGCTATGAGGATGTGAAGCATCACAGCATCCTGCTCGGGCCACGATACAAGAGGCTGTTGCACGATATCTTCGAGCGTAAGGTGCTGGCGGACGATTTCAGTCTCTACCTGCACCGGCCGACCGCGACCGATCCATCGCTGGCGCCTGAGGGTTGCGATACCTTCTATGTGCTCGCCCCGGTGCCGCACCTCGATGCTGACATCGACTGGTCTGAGCGCGCAGAGCCGTATCGGCGCGCCATCTCGGCCTACCTTTCCGACACCCTGCTACCTGGTCTTGAGGATGAGCTGGCGGTGTCTTTGATCACCACGCCCAAGGATTTCGAGCAGCGACTCTGCTCGGCCAAGGGTGCTGGGTTTAGCCTCGAGCCGGTGCTGATGCAGAGCGCCTGGTTTCGGCCGCACAACAAGAGCGAAGAGGTTGAGCACCTCTACATGGTCGGCGCTGGCACCCACCCCGGAGCGGGTGTGCCTGGCGTCATCTCGACAGCACGCGTACTGGATACGGTGGTCCCCGATGCCTCTGTTTTTGCGTGAGAACACCTCCTCGGATGCGGCGGATCTGGCTGCCTGTCGGCAGCTGCTGAGTAACGGCTCAAAGTCGTTCTTCGCCGCATCTTTCTTTCTACCCAAGATGATCCGCGACCCGGCGGCGGCGCTCTATGCGTTCTGCCGAGTGGCCGACGATGCGATCGACGAGCAGCTCGATCAGCGGGCAGCGCTCGAGCAGTTGCGCGAGCGACTCGAGCGCGTTTACCAGGGGCGGCCGCTGCCACTGCCGCCAGATCGTGCCTTCGCAGCGACAGTCGAGCACTTCGATGTGCCGCGGGCGCTGCCAGAGGCCTTGCTCGAGGGGTTCGCCTGGGATGCCGAGGGCCGGGACTACGAGACGATAGAAGGCGTACTCGACTACTCAGCGCGGGTTGCGGCTGCGGTGGGTGCCATGATGACCGTGATCATGGGGGTTCGGTCGCCGAGCGTCCTGGCACGGGCTTGCGATCTTGGCACTGCGATGCAGTTGACCAACATCTGCCGCGATGTCGGTGAAGACGCTCGCAATGGTCGTGTCTACCTGCCGAAGGCATGGCTGCGGGCAGAGGGTTTGGATATCGAGGCTTGGCTAGCGAATCCGACCTACAACGACGCGGTTGGTGCTGTCATCAAGCGCGTGCTCGAGATGGCTGGGGAGATCTACCATCGCGCCGAGTCCGGCATCGCCAAGTTGCCGGTGCCTTGCCGGCCTGGCATCTATGCTGCTCGTCTGCTGTACGCCGAGATCGGTCGCGAAGTGGCCCGCAATGGCTACGATTCCGTCACGACACGCGCGGTTGTACCGCCAGGCCGAAAGGTGACACTCTTAAGTCGCGCGGTTGCCGCAACCCCATTCCCGGGCCGAAGCTGTGCCGATCCGGCCTTGCCAGAGAATCAATTCCTGGTCAGTGCAGTCGCGGCTAAGGCTCGTCCAGCAAGGTCATGGGTGGCAGTTGTGGGCTCCGGTCAAGGTATGAGTCGTCAGCGCCAGGCCGGTCAAAAAGGCCCGCAATCGCCCGGCGAGAAGTTGCTCTGGGTCTTAGACCTGTTTGCGACCCTAGACGAGCGGCAACGGATGGCGTCTCTCGGTCAGGAGGGCGGCCTGATGCGTGCGTCGAGCGGAGGAGGCTAATTGTGAGCTATTACATCGGCATCGTGGCGTTGCTGCTTGGGGTCTTCTACTTTTGGCGGAGTGTCCAGCATCGGAGGCTGGTGATCAGCGCTCGCGAGCGTGCGCAGGCTAATGGTGGCCAGCGAGAGGTTGATCCTGTCTGGACCAACATGGGCATGTCCTTCATGCCGTTCTTTCTGTTCTACGGTGCCTTCGCGTCGTTGCTGCTGATCGGCGGCTACTTCTTATCGGATCTGAAAAGCTATCTTTCGCTGTTTGATCTGTTTGGGCTGCTCACCCTGATCGTTGCCTACACCGGCTGGATCTTGATTCGCACCCACTACAGCAAACTTGGTCTCGATTTCGCTTGAGGCTGAGCCACGATCCTGCGCTAGCGCATCGAGCTGACTGTCCAAGGTTCTCGGTGCCAAGCGCCTCGACGGTGAACCAAGACCTCGCCGCGACCGTCCTTCCAGTCCGCTAGTACCTGCCTCAGCGCAGGCTTGCCATCCAGGGTGAACCTATGGTCTTGCGGCCGATGGGTATGACCGTGGATCAATCGGCGCACGCCGAAACGACGCATCTGGCGGCTGACCTCGACCGTATTCACATCCATGATCTCATCGCGCTTGGCCGCCATAGCCTCGCTGCTGCGTTGTCGATAGTGGGTGGCGAGCCGTCGCCGCTTGTTCAGTGGTGACCAGAGGAAGAGGCGTTGGATGATCGGGTTTCGGACCCGACGGCGGAAGCGTTGGTAAGCAAGGTCATCGGTGCAGAGCAGATCCCCGTGCATGAGCAAGATGGGTTCGCCTGCGAGCCAGGTCAGATAGGGGTCTTGAATCAGTTCGCTGCGGGTCTCTCGGGCGAAGCGCCGGCCAAGCAAAAAATCCCGGTTGCCATGCATGATCGAGCACCGCGTGCGCCGCTCGGAAAGCTGCCTGAGTGCGGCGCAGACCTCGGGTAGAGCGTCGTCGTCATCACCGACCCAGGCGTCGAACAGATCACCGAGTATGAAGAGATGCTCGGCTGCGGGCGCACGCTGCTCAAGAAAATGGAGGAACAGCTGGGTGAGCGCTGGTCGCTGCGGCGAGAGATGCAAGTCTGAGATGAACAGCGTCTCGGCCTTAAGCTCTGTCCTCTGAGCCGAGCGCTCGACCACGCATTCGTTCAATCGGTGATCTCGGCCTTCTCGATGATCACGTCCTCGACCGGTACGTCTTGGTGCCCTTGGCGCCCGCCGGTCTTGCTACCTTTGATGGCGTTGACGACGTCCATGCCCTCGGCCACTCGCCCGAAGACGCAGTAGCCCCAGCCATCTTGCCCCGGGTGGTCGAGAAAGCTGTTGTCCGCAACGTTGATGAAGAATTGCGATGATGCCGAATGCGGGTCGTTGGTGCGCGCCATTGCGAGGCTGCCGACCCTGTTCTTGAGGCCGTTATTGGCCTCGTTCTCGATCGGCGGCCGGGTCGGCTTCGGGGTAAAGTTGACGTCCATGCCGCCACCCTGAATCATGAAGCCATCGATCACACGATGAAACAGCGTGCCGTCGTAATGGCCGTCACGCACGTACTGCTCGAAATTTGTGGCGGTGATGGGGGCGTTGTCGTGATCGACTTCGATCAGGATGTCGCCATGGTTGGTCTTAAGTTTGATCATCAGTGTCTCCTCGGTTTAACCCTCAGCTTATCAAACTTGGGCACCAGATTCGCCTGTCGGCAGCCAACGGTTGCGCTCGGCAGGCCGCGATCGCCTGCAGCCGGAGCCCCTTAAGTCCCGATCAGCTGTTCGTTATGATCGGCCTGTCCCCTTCGTTCGTCGCTTTGATTGCCTCAATCCCTGCTCAGTTTGGAGCCCGTCCTCGATGTTGCACATCCACAATAGCCTGACCCGCCGCAAGGCCCCATTCCAGCCCATCGAGCCCGGCAAGGTCCGGATGTATGTCTGCGGCATGACCGTTTATGACTATTGCCACCTCGGTCATGCGCGGGTGCTCGTGGTCTTTGATGTGATCTACCGATGGCTGATGCGCAGCGGCTTCGATGTGACCTACATCCGCAATATCACCGATATCGACGACAAGATCCTGGCGCGCGCAGCGGAGAACGGTGAGGCGTTCGATGAACTGACCGAGCGTTTTATCGACGCGATGCACGAGGATGCGGCTGCACTCGGCATCTTACCGCCCACAGATGAGCCCCGCGCCACCGCCCATATCGATGAGATCGTCGCGATGATCGAGCGGTTGATCGAGAACGGGCATGCTTACGCGGCCGACAACGGCGATGTCTACTACGCCGTCGCGAGCTTCCCTGGCTACGGCCGCCTTTCCGGCAAGGACCCTAAGGATCTGCGGGCCGGTGCCCGCGTCGAGGTCGACGAGGCCAAGCGTGATCCGCTCGACTTCGCGCTCTGGAAGGCTGCAAAATCCGGTGAGCCGGCCTGGTCGGCGCCCTGGGGCTCAGGGCGCCCGGGCTGGCATATCGAGTGCTCGGCCATGTCCACCTGCCGTCTGGGGAGCCATTTCGATATCCACGGCGGTGGTGCAGACCTGCAGTTCCCGCATCACGAGAACGAGATTGCACAGTCCGAGGGCGCGACTGGCGAGCCCTTCGTCAACGTTTGGATTCACAACGGCTTCGTCCGCGTCAACGATGAGAAGATGTCGAAGTCGCTCGGCAACTTCTTCACCGTGCGCGAGATCCTCGAGCGCTATCAGCCTGAAGAGGTGCGCTACTTCATCCTCGGCAGCCATTACCGCAGCCCGCTCAACTATGACGACAGCCAGCTCGATGGTGCACGTGCTGCGCTGACCCGGCTCTATACCGCTCTGCGTGGGTTGCCGGCGGCGGAGCCGGCTGCTGGCGAGCAGGCGCGAGTGCGTTTTGCGGCGGCGATGGACGATGATTTCAATACGCCGGAGGCGCTCGCGGTGCTGTTCGAGCTGGCGCGCGAGATCAATCGTGTTCGTGACGCTGATCCGCAGGCAGCGGCAGCCTCAGCTGCTGAATTGCGCGAACTCGCAGGCGTGCTCGGGTTGCTCCAGCAAGACCCAGAGTCCTATCTACGCGCCGGGGGCGCAGCGACTGCGTCGGGGCCGAGCGATGCGGAGATCGAGGGCCTGATCGCTGCCCGTGCCGAGGCACGTCGCGCGCGCGATTTCGCCGAGGCCGACCGCATCCGTGATCAGCTTCAAGCGGCCGGAGTCCAGCTCGAAGATGGGGCCGCTGGCACACGTTGGCGTCGCGGCTAGCAAGCGAGCGGAGGCGAGCTAGTCGGGAATCCGCACGAGGCGCGGCCCGCAGCAGCCGCTATTCCCTGAGGGCCGCGGCCTCCAGGGTGTTTTCCAGCAGGCTGGCGATGGTCATCGGGCCGACACCGCCTGGGACGGGCGTGATCCAGCTTGCATGTTGTTGCGCAGCGTCGAAATCGACGTCCCCGCAGAGCTTGCCGGCTGCATCCCGGTTCATGCCGACATCGATCACCATCGCGCCCGGCTTGATCCAAGCACCGGGGACGAGGCGTTCGCGGCCGATTGCGACCACCAGGATATCGGCCGCGCGCGCCTTCTCGGCGAGGTCCTTGGTTCGGCTATGGCAAACAGTGATCGTGCAGCGGGCTGCGAGCAGCTCCAGAGCCATGGGGCGCCCGACAATATTCGACTGGCCGATCACGACTGCATCCAAACCTTCCAGCGTTTGTCCGGTGCGCTCGAGCAGCGTCATCACGCCCTTCGGCGTGCAGGGGCGCAGCACCGGCATGCGCAGCGACAGCCGCCCGACGTTGTAGGGATGGAAGCCGTCGACATCTTTGGTTGGCAGGATGCGCTCGATCACGGCCTCGGGATCGATCTGCGCCGGCAGCGGCAGCTGCACCAAAATCCCGTGGATGGCAGGGTTAGCGTTCAGCGAGTCGACCAGCTCGAGCAGCTCGGCCTGAGACAGGCTGGCTGGTCGCTCGTGCAGCTCGGAGTGAAAGCCAACCTCCTCGCAAGCCTTGCGCTTGTTGCGCACATAGACCTGTGAGGCCGGATTCTCGCCCACCAGGACGACGGCTAAACCAGGCGCTGGCTTTCCGGCTTGCAGACGTGCCGCCACCTTGGCCGCCACCTCCGCGCGCACCTCAGCCGCAATGGCCTTGCCATCAAGAATCTCTGCACTCATCTCCGCTGTTCTCCTGCCTATGCTCGTCGATGTTGGCCAGCGCACAATCCTAACCCTGCCGCGGCGCCAGCGCACTGGTCTTGCGCAAAGGGCAGTGTTGATGTATTGACGCCAAAACGGTCAAGGCGTACTCTAGCCGGCTTAACGATCTTTAGTGCTGGGGTCTGCGACCTTCTTGTCGCCACGAGATCGCACTTCGG